>DATLHA010000086.1:0-12006 GCA_035540095.1 Acidimicrobiales bacterium
GTCAGGGGTCTCCTCACCGGACCGGCAAGCGCACGATCTAGGCCTAAGGCTCAAGGCCCTGCGGCGCATAGTGCTGACCCACCGGCGGCTCGGCCACAGCCTGTTGGATCCGATCCTCAAGGCGGTGGACCCCCATTAGCGGCATCGCCCCCGCCGGGGCGGGATCCGCGGCCGGCGCTCATCTGCATGACCGGGGCGCCCAGGGACTCCCGAGCCGACCTCAGGCCGCGGATCGGCGAGGGATGTCGACGGCGCGCCGGCGATGCTCGTCGGCCTGGTACCGCCAGGCCCGCATGCCCGCCGGCCAGTGGCCGGGACGCAGGCCGGCCTTTGTCTCGAGATGGCGGAGGAACTCCAGGGGCTCGGGCACCTTGGCCCACACCGCCGGCAGGAACGTGCCCGTCGCCTGCCCATGGCGGATCACCAGGCCGTCGACACCGGGCCGCAACGCCCGCAGCACCTCCTCCTCAGAGCCGGAGGGAATCCCCTCCAGCGGGGTCATGAGGGAGAGCTTGTACCCCAGGTCGGGGTAGTCGGCGGCGGTCAACGCCGGAAGGCGGAAGTCGCTGAAGGCGGCGGCCCACGCCAGCCGGGGGACGGCTGGCCCAACCTCCTGTACCGCCTCGACCGTGCCGATGCAGCCGTTCAGCTCCCCGGCCACTTCCAGGGTGACGAAGACGCCCAGGTGCCGGCGGAGCGGCGCCTCGAGCATGGCCGGATCGACCACGGGCGCCGGCCGCCCGGCCAGGCCCTCGCGCACGCCGAAGTCGGCCAGCTCGAACAGGACGTCGACGTCCTCAGGCGAGAGCGAAGGCTCCATATCCCACCACGCGGTCAGGCTCGCCGGCGGTGTCGGCCGACGTGCGAAGGTCGAGGAGGTCGACGCCGAGGCCGTGGCGATCGGCGGCGGTGAGCAAGCCCTGCACCGGCCGCACGCCGCAGGCGTCGTCGCGACCGAGCCGCTCGGGCTGGCGGGCGACGATGGCCGCCGCCGTGCGCCGGTCGACCTCGACGGCCGACGCATGGTCCAGGTAGTGGCTCAGGTCGCTGCTGATGACGACGAGCGTCTCGTCCCCGCCCCAGGCGGCATCGAGCACGTCGGCCACCAGGGCCGGGTCGGCATCGCCGACGGCGAGCGGCAACACCGCCACGTCGCCCAAACAGACCTGGAGGAACGGGAGCTGCACCTCGAGGCTGTGCTCGGCGGCGTGGACGTCGTCCCGCACCACCACCAGGCCGGCGGCGACGAGCGCATCGCGCCCGGCGGTGTCGACCGGAACCAGGCCGAGCGGCGTGGCGAAGGCATCCGTGCCCGGGGCGGCGATGCCCCGCACCGCCACGCGGTGGGCGGGGCCGACCAGCACGACCCGGTTGATCCCTCCCCGTCCCGCCAGGACGCGGGCGTAGGCCGACGCGGCGATGGGCGCCGAGTACACGTAGCCGGCGTGGGGGGCGATGAGCGCCTTGGGGACCGGCCCCGCCGGCACCCGGTCGGCCGCCGCCGCCAAGGCGTCATCGACCGCCGAGCGGAGCACCGCCGGATCGGCGGGGTAGAAGCTGCCGGCGACGGCGGGCGGTCGGACGCTCATCGTCCTCAACGCCTACCCCCGGACAGGCGGACAGGCACCCGCCGCGGGCCCCAGCCGCCGGCGGGACCGTCGAACACGCCGGCAAGGAGGGTGCCGCACCCGGTGCAATGGCCGTCGTCGGTCAGCCGGTACCCGCCCAGCCGGTACCAGTCGCGCTCGACGACGACCGTGCCGCAGCCGGCGCAGTACGTGCTCGACCCGTCGCGGTCGTGGACGTTGCCGGTGTAGGCGAACCGCACCCCGTTCTCCCGGGCGATGCGCCGGGCTCGGCTGAGGGTCTCCGGCGGCGTGGGCGGGCGGTCGTTGAGCTTGTAGTCGGGATGGAAGGCGGTGAAGTGGACGGGCACGTCGGGGCCCAGGTCCTCGACGATCCACGTCGTCATGGCGTGGAGCTCCTCGTCGGAGTCGTTCAGCCCCGGGATGAGCAGGTTGGTGATCTCGAACCACACGTCGGTCTCGTGGCGGACGTAGCGCAGGGTGTCCTTCACCGACTCCAGCCGGGCGCCGCAGGTGTGGCGGTAGAACTCCTCGCTGAAGGCCTTGAGGTCGATGTTGGCCGCGTCCATGTGGGCGTAGAACTCGGCCCGCGGCTCGTCGCAGACGTAGCCGGCGGTGACGGCCACGGCCTTGACGCCGGCCTGGCGGCAGGCGTCGGCCACGTCGATGGCGTACTCGTGGAAGATCGTGGGGTCGTTGTAGGTGAAAGCCACGCTGCGGCAGCCCAGCTCACCGGCCGCCGAGGCCAGCGCGTCGGGCGAGGCGGCATCGGCCAGCGTGTCGACCTCCTTGGACTTGGAGATGTCCCAGTTCTGGCAGAACCGGCAGGCCAGATTGCAGCCCGCGGTGCCGAACGACAGGACCGACGAACCGGGCAGGAAGTGGTTGAGGGGCTTCTTCTCGATCGGGTCGACGCAGAAGCCCGAGGAGCGGCCGTAGCTCGCCAACACGACCTGGTCGTCGAGACGGCCGCGCACGAAGCACACGCCCCGCTGGCCCTCGCGGAGCTTGCAGGCCCGAGGGCAGACGTCGCACTGGATGCGCCCGTCGTCGAGCACGTGCCAGTACTTCGTCGGCACCGTGAAGCCGTCCCAGGAAAGGTCCGTCGTTTCCATCCGAGTATCCAACGTCTACCCCAAGCCGGTCGTTCCTGGGTACAACGAGTGACGTGACCGACGTCGTTGCCTGCCCAAGCTGTGGCAAGAAGAACCGGGTCCCGGCCGCCGCCGGCGGTGTGCCGCAGTGCGCGGCCTGCCACTCGCCCCTTCCCTGGCTCGCCGACGCCGGCGATGGTGACTTCGACCGGGTCGCGGGTGCATCACCGGTCCCGGTGCTGGTCGACCTGTGGGCGCCGTGGTGCCCGCCCTGCCGGGCGGTGGCGCCGGCGGTGGAGGCCGCGGCCCGGAAGCTGGCCGGACGGCTCAAGGTCGTGAAGGTCAACGTCGACCAGGCGCCGGCGGTGGCCGCCCGCTTCGAGGCCCGGAGCATCCCCATGCTGCTCATCCTCGACAAGGGCGAGCTCCGCCAGCGCCAGGTGGGCGCAGTCCCGCCGGACCAACTGCTCCGGTGGGCGGAGAAGGCGCTGGCCTAGGACTCGCAGGCGATGCCGTCGTTGTCGCTGTCGAGCCGGTACACGTCGGGCCCGACGACGCTGAACCGCTTGGCGCTCACGTAGGCCGGGCCGTCGCCGGTCCCGCCGGCACAGTCGACATCCGACACGCCGACCGGCACGCAGGCCCCCGAGTACGACGGGTGACAGCCGCCGGCGGCGGCCGGCGCCGGCGCGGTCGTCGTCGTCATAACCGGGCGAACCACGGTGGTCCGGGTCGTGGCGGGCGCCGGCGTGGTGATCGTCGTCGCCGGCGCCAGGCACCCCTCGCCACAGCCCCAGGTCGGCGGTGCGGGCGCTCGCCGTCGCGGCCCGGAACGCCTCGGCGTGGGCCACGTTGGGCGGGACCGTGAGCTGCCGGGCGAACCCGTTGCCTGCCATGGCCAGGTTGACGAAGACGCCGTCGGTGAGCTTGTAGACGTACGCCAGGGCCCGGCCGAAGGAGTCCTGGCGCTGGACGTCGTAGACGAGGCGGACCCGGGTGCCGGCGGGCATGAGCTCGTTGGCGTACCTGGTGGCCTCCGAGCCGAAGCAGTCCCCGGTCTCTGGCGTGTCGACGCCGATGAGCCGGACCCGGATGCCGCCGGTCACTTCGATGGTGTCGCCGTCGATGACCCGGACCACCGAGGTGTCCTCGCCCTGGGCCGGCACGCCCGGTGCCAGGGTGGACGTCGTCGTGGTCGTCGGCGCCGGCGTGGTGGTCTTGGCCGGCGCCGCGGTGGTGGGCGCCGTTGCCGCGACGGTCTGCCGGTCGCCCTCGGAGGTGAACGGTGGCACCACGACGAGGGCGACGACGACGGCGATGACCAGCTGCACCCAGCCGGGCAGACCACGGAACCCGGGCCACAGGGCGCGTACCACCGATTTCGGCTCCATCCCGCCTCCCCGCCGCGCCCTCCTAGAGGTATCGGCAGGTGCCAACAAGACCTTTAGCGATTTCCCAGAACTTTTCTCAGGACCGGCTGCGCACCAGCCCGACCAGGTCGCCCACGGTGGAGACGGCGGACAGGTCGGCCTGAGTGAAGATCACGTCGTAGTCGTCCTGAAGCTCGATGGCCATCTCCACCAGCGGGTAGCTCTCGGCCACCAGGTCGGCCAGCGGCACCTCCGGCCGGACCCGGGAATCGGGGATGCCCAGCATCTCGGCGATCGCCGCCTCACCTATCACGAGCTGGCGCTCGTCTGAGCCGCTTCAGTCCAGCCGGGCGAACCCCTCGGCCCGCTCACTGGGGCCGGCCACCACGACCACCGCGCCCTTCTCCAGGACGGTGTCCGGCGTGGCGTAGGTGAAACCCTCACCCAGCGGCTTGATACAGACCACGGTCACGCCGTACTTGCTGCGCACGCCGGTCTCCCCGAGCGTGCGCCCGACGAGCGGTGACGGGACCACGGTCTCCACCATGGCGAAGTGCTCGTCGAGCTGGAACCAGTCGATGATCCGCCCGCCGACCAGGTGGGCGACGCGGTGGCCCATGTCGTGTTCCGGAAACACGATGTGGTGCGCCCCGACCCGCTCCAGGATGCGGCCGTGGGCCCTGGTCACCGCCTTGGCCCAGATGTTCGGGACCCCCATGTCGACGATCGCCGCAGTCGTCAGCACGCTGGCTTCGATGTCGCTGCCGATGCCCACCACGGCGTGGCGGAAGTCGCCCACGCCCAGCTGGGCCAGGGCCGCGTCGCTGGTGGCGTCGGCCTCGACGACATGGGTGAGTCGGTCGGCGTAGCGCTGGACCATCTCGGCCCGGCCGTCGATCCCCAGCACCTCGAACCCCAGCCGCACCAACTCCTCGGCCACCGAGCCGCCGAACCGTCCCAGCCCGATCACCACCACCTGGTCGCCGGGATCCGCCGGTTGGATGCGTCGCTTGTCGCGCCTGGTGCGTTCGCTGTCAGCCAATGATGGGCCTTTCCTCCGCGTTCCGGTACAGCCGCCTCCGGTCACGCAACACCAGGGCCGCGAACAACGTAGGTGGTCCGACCCGGCCGACGACCATCAGCACGACCACGATGACCCGGGAGGTGTCGGGCAGGAGCGGCGTGAGGTTCATCGACAGCCCCACCGAGCCCAGGGCCGACACCGTCTCGAAGAACAGTGCCGCCCGCGGAAGGTTCGAGGTGGCCAGCAGGGCCATGGTGGCGGCCATGACCACCCCGATGGCCAGCAGGGCCACGGTCAGGGCGTGCCGCAGCGTCCGCTCCGGGATCCGCCGTTCGAAGACGACGACGTCGGGATCGCCACGCAGCTCCGCCCACATGACCGCGCCGAGGATGGCGAACGTCGTCACCTTGATGCCGCCGGCCGTGGACGCGCTGCCGCCCCCGATGAACATGAGGATCTCGGTGATCAGCAGCGACGGCTCCCGCATGGCGGCGACGTCCAGTGAGTTGAATCCGGCCGAGCGGGGCACCACGCTGTGGAACAGGGCGTTCACGAGGGCGTCGGGCGTGGACATCGGACCGAGGGTGGCGGCGTTGGTCCACTCGGCGACCGCCAGGGTGACCCACCCAACGAGGATCAGCACGGCGGCCACGGCCACAGTCAGCTTGGCGTGCAGGCTCCACCGCCTCGGCTGGCGGGCGTGACGGGCGATCTGCAGCCAGACGGGGAGCCCCAGTCCGCCGATCACCACGGCAAGGGCGAGCACCAGCAGCATGAAGGGGTCGCGGTTCAAGCTGACCATGCTGTCCGAGAACAGCCCGAATCCGGCGTTGTTGAAAGCCGACACGGCATGGAACAGCCCGAGGTAGGCGGCCCGCCCCAACGGCTCGTCGTGGCTCAGCCAGAACCGCAACATCAGGGCGACGGTGACGACCGCCTCGACCGCGAAGCTCAGCTTGGCCGCCCCCAGGAGGATGTGGCGGATCTCGCCGAGGTCCACGCTGCCGGTCTCGGCCACGGCGAGCAGGCGCTGGCGGAGACGGAGGCCGCGCCCGACGATCAGCACGACCAGCGACGTCAGCGTCATGATGCCCAGGCCTCCCACCTGGATCAGCCCGAGGATGACCCACTCCCCGAACGCGGACCAGTAGGTGGCGGTGTCGACGACGACCAGACCGGTCACGCAGACAGCGGACGTGGCGGTGAAGAGGGCGGTCACCGGGCCGGCTCCGCCGGCGTCCTGCGTCGCCGCCGGGATCAACAGGAGGGCGGCGCCCACCAGGCTTGCGACCACGAAGGCGACGGCGACGTACTGCGCCGGGTGGCGCAGCGCAAAGCTCGGTCTGTCCCGGCGCACGGTCGTCACCCGTCGCCACGCTACGCCGCCGGCTTGGGCCGGGACAGCCGGGCGCGGCCGTCGGTGCTTGCCCTACGCCCCCATGCCGATGGCCTGGGCGATCTGCAGGCTCTTGCCCTCCGTCTGCAGGGCCGGCGCCACCATGACCTCGGCCTTCTGGAACTCCTTCACCGTCTCGTAGCCGCAGGTCGCCATCGACGTCTTCAGGGCGCCGAACAGGTTGAGGCGGCCGTCGTTCTCGTGCGCCGGCCCGGTCAGGATCTCCTCGAGCGTGCCTCGCGGGGTGGTCTTCACCCGAGCGCCACGAGGCAGGGTCGGGTGGAACGTGGCCATGCCCCAGTGGTAGCCGCGGCCGGGCGCCTCGTGGGCCGCGGCCAGCGGGGAGGCGACCATGACCGCGTCGGCCCCGCAGGCGATGGCCTTGGCGATGTCCCCACCGGTGCTCATGCCGCCGTCGGCGATGACATGGACGTAGACGCCGGTCTCGTCGAGGTGGCGCATGCGGGCGCCGGCGGCGTCGGCGATGGCCGTGGCCTGGGGCACGCCCAGGCCGAGCACGGCCCGGGTGGTGCAGGCGTGGCCGGGGCCGACACCCACGAGGATGCCGACCGCGCCCGTGCGCATGAGCTGAAGGGCGCTCTTGTAAGAGGCGCAGCCGCCGACGATCACCGGGATCTCCAGCTCACGGACGAAGCGCTTCAGGTTCAGTGGCTCGACCGTCTTGGAAACGTGCTCGGCGGAGACCACGGTGCCCTGGATGACCAGCAAGTCGAGCTCGGCCTCGAGGATGGCCTGCACGAGCTGGGTCGTGCGCTGGGGGGTGACCGAGGCGCAGGAGACCACGCCGGCCTCCTTGATCTCGGCGATGCGCTGCCCGACCAGCTCCTCCTTGATCGGCTCGGCGTAGATCTCCTGCATTCGCAGGGTGGCCTTGTCGGCGTCGAGCAGGGCGATCTCGCTCAGCAGCGGCTCGGGATCCTCGTACCGGGTCCAGAGGCCTTCCAGGTTGAGCACGCCGACACCGCCCAGCCGGCCGATGCCGATGGCCGTGGCCGGGCTGACCACCCCGTCCATCGCCGACGCCATGAGGGGCAGCTCGAACCGGAATGCATCGATCTCCCACGAGATGTCACAGTCCTCGGGGTCGCGCGTGCGGCGGCTGGGGACGATCGCGATGTCGTCGAACCCGTACGCCCGCCGTCCCGATTTCCCGATGCCGATCTCGATCTCTGCCATCCGTCGACAATACCGGGGAGCCGGCCTCTAGCGGCAGTTAGCTTCGAGCCTCGTGCGGGGCATCGGGACTGCCGTGAACGTGCTCACCGTCCTGGCCGGGACCGTCGTGGGTGTGGCGCTGGGAAACCGGCTCCCCGAGCGGATGAGAACGGCCGTGATGCAGGTCGTCGGGCTCGTCACCCTGGTCATCGGTGGCCGCGACGCCTTCGGCACCCGCAACGTGGTGTTCCCCCTGGTCGCCTTGATCCTCGGGGCCGCCATCGGCACCGCCCTGCGGATCGAGGACCGGCTGGAGTCGCTCGGGGAGGCCGTCCGCCGCCGCTTCGAGGAGCCGGATCGGGCGGAGTCCAGGTTCGTCGAGGGCTTCGTGGCCGCCAGCCTGCTGTTCTGCGTCGGGCCACTCACCATCCTGGGCTCCATCCGCGACGGGCTCGGCGGTCCGGATCACGCCCAGCTGCTGCTGGTGAAGGCGGCCCTCGACGGCACCGCCGCCATCGCCTTCGCCTCGACGATGGGCTGGGGCGTCGGCTTCAGCGCCCTGACCGTCGTCGTCGTGCAGGGGACACTCACCCTCGGGGCCGGCGCCGCCGACCGGCTGCTCACCGAGCGGATGATCGTCGAGATGACCGCCGCCGGCGGGGTGATGGTCATGGGGATCGGCCTGCGCCTGCTCGACGTCAAGAAGGTGGCGGTCGCCGCCTTCCTGCCCGCCCTGGTGCTGGCTCCGGCGGGGGTCGCGCTCTTCGCCCGCTAGCCGTTCAGATCGATGGCGGCGGCGAGGTCGGCCTGGGCCTCGGCGCTGGCCTCCAGGAACTCGCGCATGCCGGCGATCTTCAGATTGCTGAGGACCCGGCCCGGCGGAGTGTCGCCGCGCTCCCACTCCATCCAGGCCACGAGGAGCTTGGTCGGGTCGGGGGGCGGTCGCTCGTCCACGCCGACCAGACTAGACGGTCATGGCCATCGAGATAGAAGTGAGCGCCGCCCGCTGCATCGCCTCCAAGGCGTGCCTCAACGCGGCCGAGGGCGTCTTCGAGATCTCCGGCGGAGTGGCCCGGGTGGTCGACCCTGAGGCCGCACCGCTGGATGCGGTCGTCGAGGCCGCCGAAGTGTGCCCCACCGGCGCCATCAGAGTACGAAAGGACGGCCAGCCGCTCTGAGAGCCGCTGGCCGCCCTTCCGAGCAGCGAACTAGCGCCCGCCTCGCATGGCGCTGAACGAGCTGGCCTGTGCCGACCGGTTGGGGATCGGGATCGGCGGCTCATCCTCGGGCACGTCGGTGATCAGGCACTCGGTGGTGAGGGCCATGGCGGCCACCGACGCCGCGTTCTGGAGGGCGGAACGGGTGACCTTGGCCGGGTCGATGACGCCGGCCTTCAGCAGGTCCTCGAACTCCCCGGTCACGGCGTTGAGGCCCACGGGGCCCGTCTCACGCTCGACCTGACGGACGGTGATCATGCCCTCCAGGCCGGCGTTGAGGGCGATCCAGCGCAACGGCTCCCGGAGCGCAGCGGCGACGATGTTGGCGCCGGTGGCCTCGTCGCCCTCGAGCTGCAGCTTCTCGACCGCCTCACGGGCCCGGACGAGAGCCGTGCCCCCACCGGGCACGATGCCCTCCTCGATGGCGGCCCGGGTGGCGGAGAGGGCGTCCTCGATGCGGTGCTTCTTCTCCTTGAGCTCCACCTCGGTGGCGGCTCCCACCCGGATGATGGCCACGCCGCCGGCCAGCTTGGCCAGCCGTTCCTGCAGCTTCTCCCGGTCCCAGTCGGACGTCGAGTCCTCGATCTCCCTGCGGATCTGGGCGATGCGACGCTGCACTTCCTCGGAGTCCCCGCCGCCCTCGACGATGGTGGTCTCGTCCTTGGTGATGGTGACCCGCCGGGCCCGGCCCAGCTGGTCGAGGGTGACGCTCTCCAGCTTGGCGCCGACCTCGGAGGACAGCAGGGTGCCACCGGTGAGGATCGCCAGGTCCTGCATGGTGTTGCGCCGGCGCTCGCCGAAGCCGGGGGCCTTGGTCGCCGCCGAGGTGAACGTGCCCCGCAGCTTGTTCACCACCAGCGTGGCCAGGGCCTCGCCGTCGACGTCCTCGGCGATGATCAGGAGCGGCTTGCTGGCCTGCATGACCTTCTCGAGGACCGGCACGAGGTCGGCCACCGCGCTGATCTTCTGGTTGATGAGGAGGATGTAGGGGTCGTCGAGCACGACCTCCTGGCGCTCCGGGTCGGTGATGAAGTGCGGCGACAGGAAGCCCTTGTCGTACTGCAGTCCCTCGACGAACTCCAGCTCCATACCGAAGGTGTTCGACTCCTCGACGGTGACCACGCCGTCCTTGCCCACCTTGTCGATGGCGTCGGCGATGGTCTCGCCGATGATGGGGTCGGCGGCCGAGATCGACGCCACCTGGGCGATCTCGGAGCGGTCGTCGACCTCCTTGGCCTGGTTCTTGATGTTCTCGACGGCGGCGTCGACCGCGGCGTCGATGCCCCGCTTCAGGGCCAGGGGCGAGGCGCCGGCGGCCACGTTGCGCAGGCCCTCGTGGACCATGGCCTGGGCCAGCACGGTGGCGGTGGTCGTGCCGTCGCCGGCGATGTCGTTGGTCTTGATGGCGACTTCGCGGACCAGCTGGGCGCCCATGTTCTCGTAGGGGTCCTCGAGCTGGATCTCCCGGGCGATGGTCACACCGTCGTTGGTGATGGTGGGAATGCCCAGCTTCTTCTCCAGGACGACGTTGCGCCCACGGGGGCCCAGCGTGACCTTGACGGAGTTGGCCAGCTTGTCGACCCCAGCTTCGAGTGATCGGCGAGCGCTGTCGCCGAACTTCAGCATCTTGGGCATGGCTAGCCCACGACCGCGAGCACGTCACGGCTCGACAGGATCAGCAGGTCCTCGCCGCCCACGGTGATCTCGGTGCCGCCGTACTTGCTGTAGACGACGGTGTCGCCGACCTTGACGTCGAGGGGGATGACGTCGCCGCTCTGCTCCGACCGGCGGCCGGGGCCTACCGCGAGCACCTCGCCCTGCTGGGGCTTCTCCTTGGCGGTGTCGGGAATGACCAGCCCGCTGACGGTGGTCTGCTCAGCCTCGTTGGGACGGACGACAATGCGGTCGTCGAGGGGCTTGAGGTTCATGATCGGTTCGACCTCCATAGGACGAAAGGGAGCACTTAGCACTCTCGTATGTCGAGTGCTAACGATAGCCGGGGCCGGTTGCCTCGGCAACCGGCGCCGGCTCTCGTTCGTTGTTTTGGCGGCGGGCACCCGGGTCCTTCGGACATTGCTTCCAGCGGCGGGCACCCGGGTCCTTCGGACCACGCCCGCCGCGTGCCGGCGGGGGCCCCTGCCCCGCCGGCGCGCCGGCCCCGGCGGGCTCACGCCGGACGGCTACGCCAAACGTAGGTTCGGTTGTGCGCCGACTTCCAGCGACGTCGCCCCGTCTGACTTGTAGCGCCACCAGGCAGCCGCTGCGACCATTGCCGCGTTGTCGGTGCACATGGAGCGGCTGGGGAGGAAGCAGCGCAGGCCTTCGGCGGTGGCCAGGTCGAGCATGCGCTCCCGTAGGAGGGAGTTGGCGGCCACGCCGCCGCCCAGGCAGACCGTCCTGGCGCCCACCTCGGCCAGGGCCCGCCGGGTCTTGTCCACCAGCACGTCGACCACCGCAGCCTGGAAGGAGGCGGCGACGTCGGCCACCGGTGTCTCGGGGTTGTCGCGGACGTAGCGGATCACCGCCGTCTTGAGCCCGCTCAGGGAGAAGTCGAGGCCCTCGGGCATGGCCCGGGGGAACTTGACCGCCGTGGGGTCGCCGGTGAGCGCGACCCGGTCGATGGCCGGCCCGCCGGGGTAGCCCAGGCCCATCACCCTGGCCACCTTGTCGAATGCCTCACCCACGGCGTCGTCGACCGTGGTGCCCAGCAGCCGGTACCGGCCGTGGTCGTCCATGGACACGAGCATCGTGTGGCCCCCCGAGACCAGCAGGACCACGAGCGGCGGCTCGAGGTCGGGCTCCTCCAGGAAGGACGCGTAGAGGTGGGCCTCCATGTGGTTCACCCCCAAGAACGGCAGGCCCCACGCCAGGGCGTAGGCCTTGGCCGCGCTGATGCCCACCAGCAGGGCGCCGGCCAGGCCGGGCCCCACCGTGGCCGCCACCGCGTGCAGCTCGTGGCCGTCGATCCCCGACTCGACGAGCGCCTGGGCGACGGCCGGCGTCAACATCTCCACGTGGGCCCGGCTGGCGATCTCGGGCACCACGCCGCCGTAGCGGGCGTGGAGGTCGACCTGGCTGGACACCACCGACGACACCACGGTGTCGCCGTTGGCCACGACGGCGGCGGCGGTCTCGTCGCACGA
>DATLHA010000087.1:0-13241 GCA_035540095.1 Acidimicrobiales bacterium
CCGTGGGGGTCGTGTAGTTGATCATGGCCCGGGCCCGGTCGATGTCGGGGCCCATGGGGTCGAGCTTCGGGAAGTCCCAGCCGATGACCTTGATGCCGGCGGCGTGGGCTGCGGGCAGGATCTTGTCCATAAATGGGGCGACGTTGAAGCCGTCCCACGCCGATCCCATCCGGACGTACAGGTGGGTGAGGCCGGTGGCCTTGGCCTTGGCGATGATGGCCGGCACGTTGCCGCCCTCGGTCTTGTCGGGCAGGTAGATCCACATGCCCTTGCCGCTGGGCAGCCACTTCTGGGGCGCCGCCGGCGGGGTGAGGGCGGCGGCCGGCGCCGCGGTGGCGTGGATCTCGGCCGAGCCGGCGGGCAGGTTCACGATCGGGTCGGCCGGTGCGGGCGCCGGCGGCTGGACCGGCAGGATGGCGGCGGCACCGGCCTTGGTGACCGCCGGGGCGTCGTGGCCGACGAAAGCGGCGAGCAGGACCACGGCGGCCAGGGCCAGGAACAGGACGCGGTCCAGGGTGGCTTGCGGGCGGCGGGAGGGGAAGGGCATCGGCGTCTCGTAGAACTCGGTCGTGCCGCTGCCGAGCCGCGCCTGCTGCGCCGCCCGGGCCCCAGCCCGAAAAAAAAGTCCCTCCCCCTGGTTTGAACATCAAACGAAGTGGGAAGAACAGTGTGCGGTACGAGTGTACCTCAGGTTTTTCGCGCTCCGGACACGATTGCCGCGACTACTTCGCGGGGCGGACGATGGCCCGCTTGACCTCCTGGATGGCCTCGGTGACCTTGATGCCCCGGGGGCAGGCGTCGGTGCAGTTGAAGGCCGTGCGGCACTTCCAGACCCCCGACTGCTCGTCGAGGATGTGCAGGCGCTCCTCGCCGGCGGTGTCGCGGGAGTCGAACACGAACCGGTGGGCGTTGACGATGGCCGCCGGCCCCACGTAGGTGTCGTTGGCCCAGTAGATCGGGCACGACGTGGTGCAGGCCGCGCACAGGATGCACTTGGTGGTGTCGTCGAAGCGGGCCCGGTCCTCGGGCGACTGGAGGCGCTCGGTGTCTCCCGGGTCGTCGTCGTTGTGGAGCCAGGGCAGGACCTTGCGGTACTGGGCGAAGAAGGCGTCCATGTCGACGACAAGGTCCTTCAGCACCGGCAGGCCCCGGAGGGGCTCGATGGTGATCCTGGTGCCGATGTCCTGGACCAGCAGCACGCAGGCCAGCCGGTTCTCCCCGTTGATCACCATGGCGTCGGAGCCGCAGACGCCGTGGGCGCACGACCGCCGGAAGGCCAGGCTGCCGTCCTGGTACCAGCGGACCTGGTGGAGGGCGTCGAGCACCCGGTCACCCGGTTCCACTGTCACCTGGTAGTTCTCCCAGTGGGGCTTGTCGTCGTTCTCGGGGTCGAAGCGCTTGATCCGCAGCTCCAAGTTCATGTCATGCACTCCGATCGGCGAGGGGCCGGCGGGGCTGGGGCCCCCGCCGGCAGCAACGGCCTGCCTCCGTGGCCAACGGAGTTGTCGTGTCCGTAGGACCCGGGTGCCCGCTGCGGCAACTAGTACTTCCGTTCCATGGGGATGTAGGGGCCCATGACCACCGGCTTGTAGTCGAGGCGGATGGAGCCGTCGGGCTGGCGGTAGGCCAGGCTGTGGCGGAGCCAGTTGGCGTCATCGCGCAGCGGGTGGTCGTCGCGGAAGTGGCCGCCCCGGCTCTCGGTGCGGGCCAGGGCCGCGGCCACCAGGGCCTTGGCCACGTCGAGCAGGTACCCGAGCTCCAGGGCTTCGGACAGCTCGTAGTTGAACCGCCGGCTCTGGTCGGTGACCGAGATCGCGGTGTAGCGCTCCTCGAGCCGGTCGATCGTCGCCCCCACCGAGCGCAGGCTCTCGTCGGTGCGGAACACCGATGCGTTCAGTGTCATCTCGGCCTGGAGCTCGGAGCGGATGTCGGCCACCCGCTCCCTGCCCTCCCCGGTCAGCAGCATCTCGATGGTCGACTTCACGTCGTTCTCCACGCCGGCGGGCAGCCCGGGCGGATGGTGGCCCTGGACGAACTGCGCCATCGCCGCCCCGCCCCGGCGACCGAAGACCACGATGTCGAGCAGGGAGTTGGTGCCCAGGCGGTTGGCACCGTGGACCGAGACGCAGGCGCACTCGCCGGCGGCGTACAGGCCGGGCGCCACGGTGTCGGCGGCGTCGAGGATGACCTCGGCGGAGATGTTGGTGGGGATCCCGCCCATGGCGTAGTGGGCGGTGGGCTGGATGGGGATGAGGTCGGTCTTGGGCTCGATGCCCTGGTAGGTGCGCACGAAGTCGGCGATGTCGGGCAGCTTCTCGTCGATCTGGGCCGCCGGCAGGTGGGTGAGGTCGAGATAGAGGTAGTCCTTCTCGGGGCCGGCGCCCCGGCCCTCACGGATCTCGGTGAGCATGGCCCGGCTGACCATGTCGCGGGGGGCGAGGTCCTTCACGGTGGGGGCGTAGCGCTCCATGAACCGCTCGCCGCCCTCGTTGCGCAGGATGCCGCCCTCGCCCCGGGCCGCCTCCGAGAGGAGGATGCCGAGCTTGTTGATCCCCGTGGGGTGGAACTGGAAGAACTCCATGTCCTCGAGCGGGACCTGGCGCCGCCACAGCAGGCCCGGGCCGTCGCCGGTCAGGGTGTGGGCGTTGGAGGAGACCTTGAAGATGCGGCCGAAGCCGCCGGTGGCGAACAGGGCGGCGGCGCACTCGAAGACGTGGAGGTCGCCGGTGGCCAACTCGTGGGCGATGACGCCGGCGACGCCGTTGCGGGGGTCGCCGTCGACGAAGGCCACGTCGAGGACCTGGAACTCGTCGAAGAAGGCCACGCCCCGGGCCACGCACTGCTGGTAGAGGGTCTGCAGGATCATGTGGCCGGTGCGGTCGGCGGCGTAGCAGGCCCGCTTGACCGGCGCCTCGCCGTGGTTGCGGGTGTGGCCGCCGAAGCGGCGCTGGTCGATCTTGCCCTCGGGCGTGCGGTTGAACGGGAGCCCGAAGTGCTCCAGCTCGATGACGGCGTCGACCGCCTCCCGGCACATGATCTCCGCCGCCTGCTGGTCGACGAGGTAGTCACCCCCCTTGACCGTGTCGAAGGCGTGCCACTCCCAGGAGTCCTCCTCGACGTTGGCCAGGGCCGCGCACATGCCGCCCTGGGCCGCGCCGGTGTGGGAGCGGGTGGGGTAGAGCTTGGAGATCACCGCCGTGCGGCACTTGCCGGCGGTCTCGATGGCGGCCCGCAGGCCGGCGCCGCCCGCGCCCACGATCACCGCGTCAAAGGTGTGCCGGTGGACCTCCACCCCGCCATCCTGCCGCGCTCCGGCGCGGTGTTCAGGTCGACGGGCCCTCGGGGCCGTCGGGCTCCAGGCCCCGGAACCGCCGGCCGAGGCCCGTCGGGTCAAGAACGCGTGAGCGGTCCCTGGAGCACGGCGTCGATCTCCAGCCTGCCGTTCACCGGGTTGATGACAACCGTGTACGGCCCCTCCCCGAACTGGAAGCGGGAGGCCGGCGTCCGGGTTCTCTCTTCGCGTACCTGGAACTGCCCGGCGGCCGACACCTTCCCCGGGCCCTTCAGCTCCTGGCGGGCCGGTGGCACCTTGAGGACCACGCCGCCCCTGCCGTTGATGACCGTGCGGGCGTCGGCGGAGAAGCTCACCGAGTCGCGAGGCCGGGCCAGGCCGCCCTCGCCGACGGCGACGGTGGCGCCGACCCGGTAGATGCCCGGCTTCAACGCCTTCCCGCCGTCCACCGCCCAGCTCGAGCCCGTGGCGTCCACGTCGACCTTGGCGCCGGCCAGGTCGATCGACCCTCCTTCGCCCGAGATGGGGAGCGGCGTCCCGCCGTCCCAGGCGATCGTGGTGCGCTTCCCCTCCACCAGGGCGTTCTCGATCGTCACCTTCCCGACCCCCCGCTCCACGGCCGTCAGGGTGAAGGGGGTGGCGATGGCGGCGGCCTGGGCCCGCTCGGCCGTGAGCCGGTCGACCGTGCCCTTCACGAACGCCTGCCCCGGCGCCGGCGCCGGCCCGAGGTCGACCGTCGTGGTCGTCGTGGCCGTCCCCCCCTTGAAACGGTCGAAGGCCGTGGTGTTGGCGGCGACCACCTGCACACCCACGAAGACGCCGACGACCGATACCACCAGTGCGACGGCGTAGGCGATGGCTCTTTGCATTGTTCCTTTCCTGGCTGGGCCTGCGCCCCGCCTCGTCGTCGAAGTGGGGCCCCCTGCCCCAACCGACGCAGTGCCCCAAGGGTACGGTGGCTTCGATGTCTCGGCCCGCGACCCTCGGCCAGTTGCGCGAATCGGGCTGGCAGTCCGTGCCCGTCAAGGAGGAGGTGCGGCGCAACGTGGCCGCCCGCATCGCCGCCGGTCAGCCCGTGGTGACCGGGGTGGTGGGATACGAGGACACGGTCCTCCCCCAATTGGAGAACGCCCTGCTGGCCGGACACGACACGATCTTCCTCGGCGAGCGGGGGCAGGCCAAGACCCGGATCATCCGGTCGCTGACCGAGCTGCTCGACGAATGGATGCCGATCGTCGCCGGCTCCGAGATCAACGACGACCCCTGCGATCCCGTCTCCCGCCACGCACGCGACATGGTGCGCGACCACGGCGAGGACACGCCGATCGAGTGGGTCCACCGCTCCACCCGATTCGGCGAGAAGCTGGCCACGCCGGACACGTCGATCGCCGACCTGATCGGCGAGGTCGACCCGATCAAGGTGGCCGAGGGCCGGTACCTGTCCGACGAGCTCACCCTCCACTACGGCCTGGTCCCGAGGACCAACAGGGGCATCTTCGCCATCAACGAGCTGCCCGACCTGGCCGAGCGCATCCAGGTGGGCCTGCTCAACGTCTTGGAGGAGCGCGACATCCAGGTGCGGGGCTACAAGATCCGCCTTCCTCTCGACATCATGCTGGTCGCCTCGGCCAACCCCGAGGACTACACCAACCGGGGCCGGATCATCACCCCGCTCAAGGACCGCTTCGGCGCCCAGATCCGCACCCACTACCCCCTCGACACCGACCTGGAGCTGGCGGTCGTCCGCCAGGAGGCCCGGCCGCTTGACGCCGCCGCCGTCGGGGTGGCGGGGCTGCGGGTGGAGGTGCCCGACCACATGGCCCAGATCGTGGCCACCGTGAGCCACGAGGCCCGGGCCAGCTCCCATGTCAACCAGCGCTCCGGCGTGTCGGTGCGGCTCACCATCGCCAACTACGAGACGATGGTGGCCAACGCTACCCGCCGGGCCCTGCGCCTGGGGGAGACCGTGGTCGTCCCCCGGGTGAGCGACCTGGAGGCGCTGCCGGCGTCCACCGCCGGCAAGGTCGAGATCGAGACCATCGACGAGGGCAGCGACGGGGCCGTGCTGGAGCGGATCCTGAAGTCGTCCATCCTGGCCGTCTTCCGCCGGCGCTGCCCGATGGAGCGACTCCGCGACGCCATTGCCGAGTTCGACGGCGGGACGATCCTCCACACCGGCGACGACGTGCCGTCGGCGGACTACGTCGCCGCGCTGGCCAGGCTGCCGGCGCTGCGCTCGGCGGTGGCGCCCCTCGCCGGCGGCGAGAACCCCGCCGCCATCGCCAGCGCGGTGGAGCTCGTCCTCGAAGGCCTGCACCTCTCCCGCCGGCTCAACAAGGACGCCGCCGGCAGCCGGGCCACCTACCGGGGCCGGTGATGGCCCCCCTCGGTTCTGGTTGCACCTACCCGTCGTATGCGCGGGTGACTGCAACCAGAACGGGTTGAGATGAGCCGGTTCCGGTACTCGCGTTGGGACGGGACCCAGACCGGCTTCGACCTGAACGCCGAGGACGTGCTCGCCCAGGCCACCGACGACCTCGTGTACCACGGCGACGTCAACGCCGCCCTCCGGCGCCTGCTGCAGGAGGGCATGCGGGACCGCATGGGCGAGCGCATCGCCGGCCTGCGCGAGCTGCTCGAACGCCTCCGCCGGCGCCGGCGGGAGGAGCTGGCCAACCACGACCTCGGCGGCGTCTACGACGACATCGCCGAGGAGCTGCGGCAGGTCGTCACCCAGGAGCGGGCCGAGATCGACCGGCTGGAGGAGGCGGCCCGCCAGTCGGGCGACCGACGCCGCCAGGACGTCGTGGGCGGCGCCATGGCCGAGCGGCGCATGGCGCTGGACCTCCTGCCCCCGGACCTCG
Source organism: Acidimicrobiales bacterium (assembly GCA_035540095.1). Taxonomy (GTDB): domain Bacteria; phylum Actinomycetota; class Acidimicrobiia; order Acidimicrobiales; family AC-14; genus CADCTB01. Next base: position 6,157 of record DATLHA010000087.1, read on the forward strand.
CCGGCCAGGTCCGGTCGCTGTCGGAGTACGACTTCGCCTCGGGCCAGGCGAGGGAGCGGTTCGAGGAGCTGCTGGACCGGCTGCGCCAGGAGCTGCTGAAGGGCCAGTTCAACCAGCTGTCCGAAGCCGTCTCGAACACCACGCCCGAGCAGATCGCCCGCACGAAGGACATGCTGGCCGCCCTCAACCGGATGATCGACCAGCGGTCGCGGGGGGAGGCGTACGACTTCGACGGGTTCATGGCCCGGTACGGCGACTTCTTTCCCGGCAACCCGAAGGACCTCGACGAGCTGCTCGACCAGCTGGCCCAGCAGATGGCGGCCATGCAGGCGTTCATGAACAGCCTGTCGCCGGAGCAGCGGGCCCAGCTCCACGCCCTGTCCGACCAGCTCCTCGACGACATGGACCTGCGCTGGCAGATGGAGCAGCTCGGTCGCAACCTGCGGGAGGCCCGACCCGAGGCCGGATGGGGCAACAGCTGGCAGACCAGCGGTTCCGGGCCCATGGGCATGGGCGAGGCGGCCGAGCTGATGGACCGGCTGAGCTCCATGGACCAACTGGAGAACCTGCTGCGCTCCGCCGCCCAGCCCGGGGCCCTGGCCGAGGCGGACATCGAGGTGGCGTCGGCGTTGCTCGGGCCCGATGGAGCTCGGAGCCTGGAGCGGCTGGCCGAGCTCACCCGCATGCTCACCGAAGCCGGCCTGATCGAGCAGCGGGAGGGGCGGCTGGAACTGACGCCCCGGGGGCTGCGGGCCGTGGGCCGGCGGGCGCTTTCCGACCTCTTCGCCCGGCTGTCCAAGGACCGCCTCGGCCGCCACCAGGCCGAGCGGGAGGGACCGGGCCACGAGCGGACCTTCGACGCCAAGCCGTATGAGTTCGGCGATCCCTTCCACCTCGACATCGAGCGGACCGTCCGCAATGCGCTGGCCCGCACCGGCGGAGGCACGCCGGTACGCCTCGATCCCGAGGACTTCGCCGTCGAACGCACCGAGGTCCTCACCCGGACGAGCACGGTGCTCCTGCTCGACCTCTCGCTGTCGATGCCGATCCGGGACAACTTCCTGGCCGCCAAGAAGGTGGCGCTGGCCCTCCACGCCCTCATCGCCAGCCAGTACCCCCGGGACTACCTGGGCCTGGTCGGCTTCGGCAAGGTGGCCCGGCCACTGCGCCCCGACCAGCTGCCCGAGGTCTCCTTCGACTTCGAGATGGGCACCAACATGCACCACGCCCTGCTGCTGGCCCGCCAGCTGCTGGCCCGCCAGTCGGGCACCAAGCAGATCATCATGATCACCGACGGCGAGCCCACCGCCCACATCGAGCCCGACGGAAGCGTGTTCGCCGAGTACCCGCCGGTGCGGGAGACGGTCCGGTCGACGTTGGCCGAGGTGGCCCGGTGCACGGCCGAAGGCATCCGCATCAACACGTTCATGCTCGACGCCACCGACCACCTGCAGGCCTTTGTCGAGCGCATGACCCGCATGAACCGGGGCCGGGCCTTCTTCACGACCCCGGAGACCCTCGGCAGCTACGTGCTCGTGGACTTCCTGGAGCACAAGCGGGCCCAGCGAGGGCATCGCCGCCGGCGCCCGGCCTAGGACAGACGCTCCTCGTACAGCTGCAGCGCTCGGTCGTCGAAGGCGACCAGCCTGACCAGTTCGACCGAGGTGGGCGTCGAGCGGACGGTGTCGACTGCGATGGTCGCCGCCTCCTCGGCGGGGTAGCCGTAGACCCCGGTGGAGATGGCGGGGAAGGCGACGCTGCGGGCGCCCAGCTCGTCGGCCACCTCCAGGCTGCGGCGGTAGCAGGAGGCGAGCAGTTCGGCCTCGCCCGCGCCGCCGCCCCGCCAGACGGGGCCGACGGTGTGAACCACCCACCGGGCCGGGAGGCGGAAGCCGGGGGTGGCTTTGGCGTCGCCGGTATCGCAGCCGCCGAGGAGCCGGCACGCCTCCAGCAGCGCGGGGCCGGCGGCCCGGTGGATGGCGCCGTCGACGCCGCCGCCGCCGAGGAGCGAAGTGTTGGCGGCGTTGACGATGGCGTCGACCTTCACCGCGGTTATGTCGTCCTTTACCGCTTCCAGCCGCATTTGTCGCGGATGGTAGCGGTCCGGCCTTGCGCTGGCCCCGCTCACCCGGCATGATGACAAAGTTGTAATTACACGAGTGGCAGCCCTTGGAAACAGCTCCCGGAGCCGCCATGAGCCGCACGACGATCACGTTGAGGGGAGGCGGCCGATGATGGAGCAGAGGCGGGGACACCGTTTCGACCTCGGGGACCGCAGCTGGCAAGGCCAGGCCAACTGTCTTGGGGTCGACCCGGATCTGTTCTTTCCGGAGCGGGGCGCGTCGACGCGAGAGGCCAAGGGGGTGTGCCGGGGCTGCGTCGTCCGTGAGGAGTGCCTCGAGTACGCGTTGGTGAACGGCGAGAAATTCGGCATCTGGGGTGGCCTGAGCGAGCGGGAACGCCGGCGCATCCGTCGCCAGCGCACCCTGGCCCGCCGGCCCGACGGCGGGGCGGCGTCGGCTTGACAAGCTTCCCTGCCTTCCCGGCGGCGTCCGGGCGCGACCACGATCCGCGCCCGGACGTCAGCCTGGGAGGGTCCGAGCCCCTCCCGGTCGCCGGATGCTCAACCGGGTCGGTCGAAGCCCCGCCGGCGCGGGAGGTCGAGGTCGAGCGCGCCGGCCACCGCTGGCGGCAGGGCGTCGTCACGGTAGAGGTCCACCTGCGCCCAGCGCTCCACCGGCACGGCGGCGAGGACCGCCGCCGGCACCAGCCCCACCAGCTCGGCCCGGTCGACAGGGGCGAGCGCGGCCACGGCGTCGTAGGCGTCGGCCGGGGTCAGCCGCTCCGGGTCCACGAGGTTCATCGAGACCTGCGCCCGGCCGCCGACGTCCAGCCCGAGGGCACGTAGGCCGGGCCCGCGGATCGCCTTGGCGATGCGCCTGGCCGTCGCCACGTCCACGCCGGCGGCGAGCCATACGTTGTAGGCCACCAGCACGGGCCGGGCGCCGGCGCAGATCGCCCCCGCCGTCGGGTGGGCCACCGGTGGGCCGGTGTCGGGGTTCAGGCCGGTGAACGCGTGCCGGCGCACGTCGGGCAACGTGCGCTCCGGCCCGTAGAGGAAGCAAGGCACGCCGAGCTCGTCGCCGGCCCACGCCGCGAACCGGTCCCGGGCGGCCACGGCGTCGTCCATCGACGACCCGGCGAGGGGCACGAAGGGCACCACGTCGACCGCCCCCACCCGGGGGTGGACGCCGACGTGGAGCCGCAGGTCGATGCACCGCACGGCCTCGGTGGCCACCGCCTGCGCCGCCCCTTCGACACCCCCGCCGGCCAGCGTCACGACGGAGCGGTTGTGGTGGGGGTCGGAGTGGACGTCGAGCATGCAGACACCGCCGGCATCGGCGATGCGGCGGATGACGGACCGGTCCCGCCCCTCGCTCACGTTGATCACGCACTCCAACACCGCCCCCGTAGGCTCTCACGGTGGACGTGGGACTCGCTCTGCCCCAGTACGACTTCTCGATCCCGGGCGAGTCGCCGCTGCGCTGGGCGACGCTGCTTGGTTGGGCCCAGCGGGCCGAGGCCATGGGTTTCGGCTCGGTGTGGTTGTCGGACCACCTGTTCCTGGACATCAGCCGCTACGGCGCCCCGCCCGGCGACCACGGCTGCTTCGACGCCATCGTCGCCCTGGCGGCCATCGCCCGCCAGACCACCGACGTCCGCCTCGGCACCCTCACCCTGTGTGTTCCGTTGCGCCCGGCCACAGTGCTGGCCAAGGCACTGGCCACACTGGACGTCGTCTCCGGCGGCCGGCTCACCGTCGGCCTGGGCGCCGGCTGGTACGAGCCCGAGCTGGCCGCCGCCGGCCTCCCCCTGCTTCCCCCCGGGAAGCGCCTGGCCCACCTGGCCGAGGCGGTCCAGGCCGTGCGGGGCATGTTCGGCGGCGGGCCGTTCACCTTCGACGGCACCTACGAGCGGGCCGACCAGGCCCGGTGCAACCCCCGGCCGCGGCAGCGGCCGGCGCCGCCCATCTGGGTGGGGGGCAAGGGCGAGAAGCTCGTCGAGTTGGCCGGGCGCTACGCCGACGGGTGGAACACGGCGTGGATCTGGACGCCGTCGGACTGGAAGCAGCGGGCCGCCCTCCTCGACGCCGCCTGCGAGGCGGCGGGGCGGGACCCCGCATCGGTCACCCGGTCGGTCGGCCTCTACGCCCTGGCCGGCGAGAACGAGACCGACCTGGCCCGCCGGTACCGCCGGCTCCAGGAGCTGTCGCCCGCCGGTGTGCTCGACCGGACCGAGCTGTCGGAGTGGCGCAAGGGCCGGCTGGTGGGGACCGTCGACCAGGTGGCGGAGCAGGTGCAGGAGTGGGAGTCGGTGGGTGTCTCGAGCCTGGTGGTCAATGCCGGCGCCGTGCCCTTCACCCTGGCCGCAGCCGACGACGTGGCGTTGCTGGCCACGGCCTGTAGGCTCTGACCATGGGCAGCATCGGTGCGCCGGAGTTGATCATCTTCCTCCTCGTCATCCTCCTGCTCTTCGGGTCCACCAAGCTGCCGAAGCTGGCCAAGTCGCTCGGCGAGGCCCAGAAGGAGTTCAAGAAGGGCGTGGCCGAGGCCGAGGAGCCCCAGGCGCTGTCCGAGGAGAAGGTCACCATGACCAAGGCCGAGCTCGACGCCATGCTGGCCGAGCGGGAGGCCCGGGCCCGCAGAGACGCGCCTCCGGCCGTATAAACAGGGAACCAGGCGGCGGCAGCCGTCGTTCTCGTGTCGGGTAGTGGGATTCCCACCTGGGAGGATGTCGCTCGTGACCACGGGCGTTTTCTCTATACGGTGGCCTACCGCCTGACCGGTAACTCAGACGACGCTCAGGATCTGGTGCAGGAAGTGCTTCTCAAGGTGAGAAAAGGCCTGGAGACCTACCAACCGGGTTCGCTGGAAGGGTGGTTGAGCCGCATCACCACCAATACGTTCCTCGACGAGACAAGGCGCCGCCGGCGCCGGCCGGTCGATCGGTTGCCGGCGGACCCCGACCGTGTCCTTCCCGCAGGACCGGCGGCCGACGTGGCCCTGGGGGCCGAGGCCCTGCCCGACGATGTCCAGCAGGCGCTGGGCCGGCTGCCCGAGGAGTACCGGGTGGCCGTCGTCCTGTGCGACGTGGTCGGGCTCTCCTACCAGGAGATCGGCGACTCTCTCGACGTTCCCGTCGGCACCGTCCGCAGCCGGATACACCGGGGGCGTGCCCTGCTCCGGAAGGTGCTGGCATGAGCACCAGCTTCGGCCGCGGGCGGTTCGCAGGCCGGTCCCACCTCGGCGACGCCCTGAGCGCCCTGCTCGACGGGGAACTGTCACCGGGCCAGCAGGAGACGGCCCGGGCCCACCTGGTGGGCTGCCAGGAGTGCACCGATGAGCTGTCGGCCGTCGGCCAGGCCCGGAGCTGGCTGCGGGGCCTGCCCCAGGTCGACCCGCCCTTCGGCTTCTACGAACGCATCCTGCTCGACCGCCCCGTGGTGGCCGCGCCCCTCGGTGTCCGACCCGGCTTGCGCCGGCGGGCCGGCATCGCGGCACTCGCCGCCGCCGCCGCCGCCGTGACCGTCCTGGGCGTCGGCTCGCCGGCGGCCCAGCCCGTGAACCCGTCCATGCCCCAGCTCGTGGAGGCCCACGCCACCAGCGCGTCGGTGGGTGCCGACCTCCTCAGCAAGCTGGCGCCGGCCGGCGTGCCGGTCTCCTTCAGCCGGTGACGGAGGGCCAGTGAGGGTGCGGGCCGCCCAAGCCTCCGGCACCGTCGCAGCCGTCGCCCTGGTCGCCGGCCTGGCCGCGCCGGCGTCGGCCGGCGCCCCCGCCCCGTTGGAGGCGGCCCGCCAGGCGGCCGAGCAGACAGTCTTCGAGGGCGTGCTCACGGTCCGCTGGCGCGACGGCGACGCCACCCGCTCCGAGCGTCTCCAGGTGGAGGCGGGGGGCGGGTCCCTGATGGTTCGTGGCGCCAACCTGGTGATGGCCGGTCCCGAGCAGCAGCGCCTGCTGGCCCACGGAGGTGGCGGGTGGGAGCAGATGTGGCTGCCGTCCTTGGCCGCCCGCGCCCGTCCCGACGGCAACGCCAAGTACCGCACCACCACCCCCGCCGACGGCCCGGCGGTGGCGGGCAGGCCGACCAAGGTGGTCGAGGTCCACACCGGTGGCGCGCTCCTGGAGCGCATCTACCTGGACCGAGAGACCCACCTGCTCCTCGAGCGCGATCAGTACGACCGTCAGGGTGCGATCGTCCGCCAGCTGGCCTTCGAGTCCCTGACGATCGGCGGGGTCGCCAAGCCCCCCACCCAACCCCGTCCGGCCGCCGACCACTCCCCGAAGCAGGTGTCGCCCGAGCGCCTGCCCTCCCCGGCGGCCGCACCGGAACGCCTGGCCGACGGGTACCAGCGGCTGGGGATCTACCGCAACGACTCGGTGCTGCAGGTCCTGTACAGCGACGGCGTGTACGACCTGTCCCTGTTCCAGCAGCAGGGCCGGCTCCTGCGCTCGGACCTGCCGGGCAAGGGTGAGAAGGTCTCTGTCAAAGGGGCCACCGGCTGGCGCTACCCCTGGCCCGGCGGCCAGCTCGTGGTGTGGTCCGACGGCGGCCAGGTGTTCACCGCGGTGAGCGACGCCCCTCCCGAACAGGTGCTCACCGCCATCGAGTCGCTACCCCAGGCGCCGGGGCGCGAGCTGTCGCTCCTCGGGAAGATCCGCCGGGCCGCCCAGGCCCTGATGGAGCCTCTCTCCTAGCCGCCGGCGGGCGGCTAGCGCCGGCCCCCGGCCGCGGCGCGCTCCAGGCGCCGGCGGCGGGCGATGCGGCGGCGCTCGCGCTCCGATGCGCCACCCCACACGCCGTGGTCGATGCCGTTGCGCAGGGCGTACTCGAGGCAGGGCTCCTTCACCGGGCAGGTCGCGCAGATGCGCCGGGCAACTTCCACGCCCACGCCATCGCTCGGAAAGAACACCGACGGCGCGTGCTCCTGGCAGTTGCCTTCAGCCATCCACTCGTTGTCCATCTGGCCCTCCTCGTCGGGCTACCGCTCTGAACAACGTCGTTGCGCCCAGAAGTGGTTCCCTCAC
>DATLHA010000088.1:0-1926 GCA_035540095.1 Acidimicrobiales bacterium
GCGGGCACCTGGTCGTAGAACGTCGGCGCCGCGTACATCGGGATGCGGATGCAGCCGTGCGACGCCGGGTACGCCGGCACCGACCACCACCACCGTCGTGGAGGCCCCCGCCGAGACCACGACGACCACCACCGTCGCCCCCGTCCCCACCCTTCCGGCCACCAGCGGCTGAGGCCGGTGCCGGCCCCTCAGCGGGTGAGGGCCAGGTAGAGGATGGTGAAGAGGTTGAAGCAGGCGTGGGCCACGATGCTCGGCCCGAGGCGGCCGGTGCGGATGGCCATGACGGCGAGGATGGCGCCGAAGACGGTGAGGCTGACCATGACCAGCACCACCGCGTCCAGGGGCAGGGCGCTGCCGTGGGCGATCCCGAACGCCACGGCCGACACCGCCACCGCCGCCCAGTCGGGCAGCCGGCGCTGGAGCGACCGTAGGAGCAGGCCACGGAAGAACAGCTCCTCGACGATCGGCGCCCCGACGGCCACGGACAGGATGAGGCCGGCGAACGCCAGCCCCTGCGCCTTGTCCAGCAGGTCCTCGACGGGGCCCGACACCTCGGGCTCGCCGAGCAGCGGCCGCAGGAGGAAGCCGATCGCCGGCAGGACGAGCAGCTGCACGGCCAGGGCCACGACGACGCCGGAGCCGATGTCCGACCACCTGCCCCTGAGGCCGAAGTCCTCGGCGAGGGTGCCGGCGCCCTTCCGCCGGCTGGCGACCACCGAGGCCCCCACCATCCCGGTCCACAGCCCGACCTGGCTGACGGCCTGCCCGGCCAGGCTGAGCTCCTCGGCACCGGAGAGGGCGTACCACAGGGCGGCCACCAGGCTGGCCAGCGCGTAGCCGCCGAAGACCCCGACGAGGAAGTCGCCCAGCCCCCACCGGGGCGGACGGGACGCCGCCGCCGGCGGCGGGTCGAGGACAGGGGGCTGAGGCTCCACGGGCCCCAGCGTAAAGAATCCTAGGAAGCCACCGACGTCGACAGGCCGGCCCGGCGGTCGTGCGCCGTCCACCCTCGCGGCGGCGACGTGCGGTCGGCATGCGGCGCGCACAGGTCGATGAGCGCGGGGTCGGGCTCGCCGTGGTCGAGGATCCACACCGTTCGGGTGGCGTACTGGAAGGTGAGGGCCGCGGTGGCGGGCGCACCGCAGCCCGGACGGGCGCAGAGGCGCGGGCGGAACATCTGAGGCAAGCTACCCGCCGGGGGGCGGCCCGGCGCGGATGCCCGTCGCCGGCGCGGCACCGGTACGCACCGTGCCGGGCATACCATGGTTGGCAATGACTCCCCCGCCTCCCGACCCTCGCGGCGCGCGCAAGGGACCGCCGGGCACCCCGAACCTACCCGGCTCCGGTACCAGTTGGCCCCGGCCCGTGGTCTGGGTGCTGATCGGCGTCGCCCTGCTCGCCCTGCTTGCCGCGCCGGCGATGACGCGGTCCGACAACGAGAAGCTCGACTACTCGACCTTCCTCGACCGGGTGAGGGCGGGTGAGGTCGCCAGGATCGACATCGACAACGAGACGTCGCGGATCAACGGCGAGTTCAGGGACGGCAGGGGCAAGTTCTCCACGACCGCCCCTGCCACCATCCCGGAGCAGGACATCGCCGTCATCCGGGAGAACGGCGTCCAGGAGGACTACCACCCGCCGAGCTCCAACCTCCTCGCCTCGGTCCTGGTGTGGGTCTTCCCCATCAGCCTGCTCATCTTGTTCTGGTGGTGGATGGGCCGCAGGGCCCAGGGCCAGATGGCGGGGATCATGTCCATCGGCCGGTCGAAGGCCAAGGTGTACACCACCGAGAAGCCCAAGACGACCTTCGCCGACGTGGCCGGCTACGAAGGGGTCAAGCAGGAGATCCGCGAGGTCGTCGACTTCCTGAAGCAGCCGGGCAAGTTCCGCGACATCGGCGCCCGCATCCCCAAGGGCGTCCTCCTC
>DATLHA010000089.1:0-4693 GCA_035540095.1 Acidimicrobiales bacterium
CAGCCGCATCGAGACGCTCACCGCCGTCATGTCGGGCTACGTCGACCACATCATGGACACCACCGGCCGGCGCCTCATCGGCTCCTACAGCCAGATCACCGAGGCCCTGCGCCGGCGGCGGGTGGAGGCCACCGACGGCGACCGCTTCGCCGCCCGCCTGCTCGGCCTGGAGCTGGGCCGGGGGCAGTACGAGCGGGGCGCCAACTTCATCAGGGGCGTGGTGGAGCGGGCCGGCGACGAAGGCCTCAACCGGCTCTGGGTCACCGAGCGGGAGCTTCCCACCACCGCCGAGGTCGACGCCCCCGGCCTCTGGCTGGCACGCATCGACCTGCCCGAGTAGTCGCCTCCGCAGCCAGAGGCTGCCCGGCGAGGGAGGGGGCCGCCTTGCGGCGGCGTATCTGCGGCCGCCGGCCCTCCACCGGGCCTGCGCCCTAGCGCCGCGCCGGCAGCTCCGGGTGGCGGTGCTCGACGGCGCGTAGGGCGGCCAGGTAGGACGACAGGGCGATGGCGGCGATCAGGGCGATGACGCCCATGCCCATGCCGCTGGGGATGCTCAAGGCGACCGGGAGGGCGGCGCCGCCCACCCACGCAAGCTGGAAGCGGGTCTCGAACCGGGCGAAGGTCCGGCCCCGGACCGCGTCGGGGGCATCGCGCTGGACGATGCTGTCGAAGGCCAGCTTGCCGGCCGCCGCAGCCACGCCGACCACGCCGGCGAGCAACGCGGAGGCCGCCAGCCCGCCGAGCCAGGCCGCCCCCAGCCCGACGGCGACCACCAGCACCAGCGCGCCCTGGAGGATGCGCTCTTCCGCCAGACGCTTGCGTAGGCCGGGGGCCAAGGCGGCGCCGGCGAAGGAGCCGACCATGCTGGCGGCCAGGACGAGGCCGAACCACCAGGCCGGCGCGTCGTCGTGGCGGAAGGCGAAGGCGATGAGGAAGGTCAGGAAGCCCACGATGGCGCGCAGGACGCCCATGGCCGTGGCCGCCATGCGCACCGAGAGCACGTGCAGCTCGGCGTCGCCCACCGCCACCGGGCGCAGCCGGTCATCGCCCGCCGGCGGGCGGGTCAGGCGGAAGCCGGCCACTGCCGTCGCCGCGAAGGCCAGGGCGGCCAGGCGCACCACCCAGGGGGCACCGAGGAACCCGATCTTGAGCACGATGATCCCCGGAATGGCGGCGACGAAGCCGGCCAGGACGGAGAGGACCGCCAGCCGGGAGTTGGCCGCCACCAGCTCCCCCTCGCCGGACACGGTGTTGGGCACCAGGGCGCTCTTGACGACCATGTGGACCTTCGACATCACCAGCACGGCGAATGCCTCCGGGAAGAGGAGCAGGCTGTTCAGGTGAGTCGCCATGGAGAGGCACACGATCGCCCGGCTGGCGGCGCCGGCGATGACGAGGGCACGGCGCCCGCCGCGGCTGCGGTCGATGACCGGCGAGAGCATGGGCGCCACCACGGCGAAGGGAGCCACGGTCAGCAGCAGGTAGAGGGCGACTTTGCCCCTCGCCGCCTGCGGGGAGATCGAGAAGAACAGCGAGCCGGCCAGGGCAATGGTGACGAACGTGTCCCCGGCCACCGCCAGCATGTGGACCACGGCGAGCCTCGAGAACGGCGACCTGCTCAGCCCGCCGTGGCGCGGGCGGGGCGGCCGGCGCAGCGGCTGCCAGCCGGCGTCCGTGGTGGGGCGGGCCACGGGCCCATCGTACGGCGCGGTCAGCCGGCCTTCGCCGCGTTGGCCACCGCCGGCGCGGCCAGGGGCGGGCCGGCGGGCAGGCGCAACACGAAGGTCGAGCCCTTGCCCTCCTCGGACTCCACCCGCACCTCACCCCGGTGGTTGCCCACCACGTGGCGGACGATGGCCAGGCCCAGGCCGGTGCCGGCGATATTGCGGGACCGGGCCCCCTCCACCCGGTAGAAGCGCTCGAAGATGTGCTCGATGTCGGCATCGGGGATGCCGATGCCGGAGTCGCGCACGCTGAGTTCCACCCGGTCGCCGTCGTGGCGACCACGGACCTCCACCACGGAACGGGCCGGCGAGTACTTCACCGCGTTGTCGAGGAGGTTGTAGACGGCGGCCACGAGTTGGCGGCGATCCCCCAGCACGGTCAGGCGCTGGGCGGGCTCCCCGAAGTTGACCGTCATGTCCTTCTCCTGGGCCGCGGCCCGCACCCGTTCGGCGGCCTGGGCCACGATCAGGTGGATGGGCACGGCCTCCGGCGCCGGGTGCTCCTCGGCGTCCATCCGCGACAGGAGCATGAGGTCGTCGACCACCCGCGACAGCCGTTGGGCCTCGTGGTGGAGCCGGCGGGAGAGGCGGGCCACGACGGCGGGGTCTTTCTCCGCAGCCAAGGTCTCGGCCAGCAGGCCGAGGGCACCGACCGGGCGCTTGAGCTCCTGGCCGATGTTGTCGACGAACTCACGGCGGGCCGACTCGTGCCGGTTGCGCTGCGACTGGTCGTCGATCACGACGACGCCGCCCAGGGTGCGCTGCTCGTCGTGGAGCGGCCTGGCCGTGAGGTGCAGCGTCCTTGCCGGGGGGCCCTCCACGTCGACCGACGCGGTGTCCTCCACCCCGTCGGCGGCCTTCTCCAGCAGGGCCCGGACGGTGTCGCGCGCCGCCGAGCCCTTCAACAACGCGCCGGCGGGCCCGTTCTGGAAGACCACCGTGGCCTGGTCGTCGCCCACGACGACGCCCTGGGGGACCGCCGCCAGGGCCTGCTCCATCAGCGCCTGGCCGGACTGGGACTCGCTGGCCACCGCCACGGTGCTGTCGACCACCCGTTCCAGCTTGGCCAGCCCGGTCTCCAGCCCGGCCCGGCCTCCGAACTGCAGGTCCGACTCACCCATGCGGGCGGTGAGGGCGGCGAGGCGTCGGGCGGTGGACCGGCGGGACAGCAGGACCCAGATGAAGGCCACGAGCACGACTCCGGCCGCAACGGCGACGACCACGACGTCAGCGTTCGACAGTGGCATCCCTCCCACCATAGGTGGCCGGCATACCGGCTACCCGGATTCCCCGCTGTCCTCCTCGGGCAGGCCGAGATCCCAGTCGAGCAGGATGTTCTCCCTCTCGGCGTCGCGCACCACGCGCTCCCTGTTGCGGCGGAACTGCGGGTCGTGCGGGGGCAGGAGGAGCAAGCGGGCCAGGATGCGCTGGCTCAGCTCCTCGATGACGTTGCGGTCGCCGAAGTCGGAGACCACCTGCCAATGGGGAGCCACCGGGCCCAGGTACACGACGCGGACGTGCCCGCGCGGTGGTTGGGACTCGCCGACCTCTTCGGGTGCCTGGGCCATGGGGCCAGGCTAGTTCGACCCCGCCTAAGGGGTCGGAGTCGCGGCCAGGGTCACCGTGGCCGAGCGCTCGGCGGCGCCCCGCCGCCAGCGGACCTCGACCGAGTCACCAGGCTTGCGCTTGCGGATGGCCGTGCCCAACTCGTCGGAGGACGCCACCCGGTCACCGCCCACACTGACGATGACGTCACCGGGGAGGAGCCCGGCGGCCTCGGCCGGCGTGCCGGGGCTGATCGACGTCACGACGGCCCCCGATCCGGAGAGGCCGCCGAGGCGGTCGCGGGTGGCGTCGTTGAGGGTGGCGGTGGTCACCCCGAGGAAGGCCGGCGCCCGCACCCTGCCCCCGAGCTGGCGAAGCTCGTCGATCATGGGCCGGATGGTGTCGGAGGCGATGGCGAAGCCGATGTTCTGGGCGTCGCCCCGGCTGCTGCTCTGGATGACCGCGGTGTTGATGCCGACGACCTCGGCGTTGACGTTCACCAGCGGGCCACCGGAGTTCCCGGGGTTGATGGCGGCGTCGGTCTGGATCAGGTGCTCGAGGCGGTTCCGCCCCGACCCGATCGTGCGGTCGAGGGCGGAGACGATGCCGGTGGTGACCGTCGGTCCACCGGGAAGGGCCAGGGCGTTGCCGATGGCGACCACCTGGTCGCCGACCCGCAGCTCGGAGGAGCGGCCCAGGGTGGCGACGGGCAGGTCGCGGGCGCCCTGGATGCGGATCAGGGCCACGTCGGCCGCCGGGTCGCTGCCCAGGAGGGTGGCGTCGTAGGTGCGGTCGCCGGTGGTCAGCCGGACCTTGATGGATGCGGCGTTGGCGATGACGTGGGCGTTGGTGAGCACGTCGCCGTCGGGGGTGAGGATCACGCCGGTGCCGGCGCCCTGGCTGGGCACCACGCTGGTCAAGTCGTCCTGAGCGAAGCCCCGGGTACTGATGGAGACCACCGCCGGCTCGACCTTGTCGAGGATCTCCCCGACGTTGCCGGGTCGGGCCAGCTGGGTCGAGGGCCGGTCGGGGGCGGTGACAGCGGTCGAAGCGCTCGGGCCGTCGTCGTCGAGCGCGGTGGCCACAAGGGCCCCGACCAGCGCGCCGACGACGGCCCCGATCACGGCGGCGACGATCGAGCTGTTCCTCTGGCCGGGCGCCGGCGGCGCCGGGGGGGTGGTGACGGGGATCTGGTACGCCGTTCTCTCGTCCACGGCCGCGTCCTACCCAGGAGTGGTGAAACTTTTCACGATCCGCCATCGTCTTTCCCTACGTAGGAAGAGGTGAGGGAACCACTTCTGGGCGCAACGACGTTGTTCAGAGCGGTAGCCCGACGAGGAGGGCCAGATGGACAACGAGTGGATGGCTGAAGGCAACTGCCAGGAGCACGCGCCGTCGGTGTTCTTTCCGAGCGATGGCGTGGG
>DATLHA010000090.1:0-6296 GCA_035540095.1 Acidimicrobiales bacterium
GCCCGACAAGACCGAGGGCGGCAACGTGGCCGCCATCGTGGCCAAGGCCAAGGCGGCCGGGCTCAGCCACCTGTACGTCCGCACCGGGTCGAGCTGGAGCGGCTTCTACGCCGGCGACTTCCTCGACAAGATCCTGCCCGCAGCCCACGACGCCAATCTGATGGTCTACGGGTGGGACTTCCCCCGGCTGATCGACGTGCAGGAGGACGTGCGCCGGGCCAAGGCGGCCATCGACCACCGGGCCCCGGGCAAGCACCGTCTGGACGGGTTCTCCGCGGACATCGAGACCCGCAGTGAGGGCACCCACATCACCGCCGAAGCCGCGGCCCGGTACGGCCGGCTCCTGCGGGCCGAGGTGGGATCGGACTTCCCGCTCATCGCCACCGTGCCCCGGCCGTCGCCGGCCCAGAACTTCCCCTACGCCGCGGTGGTCGAGTCCTTCGACGCCATCGCCCCGATGGTCTACTGGCTCAACCGCCAGCCCGACACCGACGTGGCCGGGGCCCTCCGTGACCTGGCCCAGTTCAACAAGCCGGTGTTCCCCATCGGCCAGGCCTACGACGGCGCCCCCGAGGGTGGCCGGGCCGGCGTCCCGCCGCCCGAGGAGCTGTGGAGGTTCATGCGCTTCGCCCAGGCCGGCGGCGCCCAGGGCGTGTCGTTCTGGTCATGGCAGGCCGCCAACCACAAGGCGTGGCTGGCCATCACCGAAGCCGAGGAGTTCCGGGCGCCGGCGCCCTGGCAGCAGGGCTAGAACCGGACCCGCACCGCGGCCACCTGCAGGATGTTCTGGCCGTCGGCGGCACTGAGCTCGGTGTAGAGGACGGCGCCGCCCGGCCTGGTGGACGAACGGAAGGTCACCTCACCGGAGTACGGCCGCTTCATGTCGCCGCCCCCGGTGACGAAGCCCTTGCCCAGTGACCGGCCGGCGAGCATCCCGTCCTCCCGGACCTGCACGCTCACCGTGCCCTCGAAGGCGTGGGCCTGCCCGGTCAGCCGTACCGGTGAGGTGATCCTGTCCAGCGGCCTGGGCGCGGTCACGACGATGTCGGGCGCCACCACCTCGGTGACCGTCCACGGGCCGGAGGCGCCTTGGGCGCCGAGCTGGCGGACGATGACGGTGAACCTCGGCCGCGGGTCGGGCAGCGGCGTGCGGCCCTCGGCGTAGCGGGGCCCCATCGGTACCTCCACGGTGCCGGAACCGGTGGTCCGGGGCGCGAAGTCGACGGGGTTGTCCATGCCGACGTACCTGGTCATGAAGTCCCGGGCCGTGACCACGGGATCGCGGTAGGTCCGTTCGCCGCCGGCGGCGTAGGCGTCGAGCTCGGCCTTGGTGGCGAAGGGCCAGATGCCGGCGAAGGTGGCCGGGGCGGCGGGCTGGGCCAGGACCTCGCGGTAGCTGTCGCAGGTCACCGGCTTGTCGAGGACGATGCCGTTGCCCGAGAAGACGCTCACCAGCTCGCCGTTGAGGGCGAACCGCACGCCCTTGACCGTGGGGAACTGCCCGACGGTGCAGGTGACCTGGGCCAGCCGCAGGGTCAGGCCCAGGGTCCCGCCGCCGGACTCGAAGTCACGGGACAGGTCGACCTTGGCGATGCCGGCGCCGTCGATGACGAGGTCCAGGAAGCGGGTCCCCTTGGGCACCGCGGTGGTGTAGCCGTTGCCGGCTTCCGCCGCCGTGGGCCCGGCCAGCAGGGCCTTGACCGCCTCGGCGCCGATGCGGGGGACGGCGGGCACGGTGCGGTTCAGCGCCTCGAGCTTCTCGCCCCGGGCCATCCACACCGAGACCTGGGTGGTGCCGGCCGCGGTGGTCGCCGGCGCGGTGGCCGGTGTGTCGGCCGTGGTGACGGTGGTCTCGGGCCGGCCGGGGACGGGGCCGGCGTCGGTGGCACCGTCGGTCCCGCACGCGGTCGCAACCACGGCCACCAGGGCCAGCACAGCCAGGGTCCTTCTCATGACACCCGATCATGGCGGGCGGTGGTCACCGTCGGATCGCCGGCAGGTAACGGTTCGGCAACACGTCGGGGCAGCCGGAGGGTGAACGTGGCGCCGGCGCCCGGCGGGCTGGCCACGGTGAGGTCGCCGCCGTGCAGGCGGGCGTTCTCCTTGGCGATGGCGAGGCCCAGCCCCGAGCCCCGCCCGCCCGGGCGGGCCGGGTCGGCCTTGTAGAACCGGTCGAACACCCGGGTCAGATGGTCGGCGGGGATGCCGGCGCCGGCGTCGGTGACCACCACGACCACCTCGTCTCCGGTGGCCGAGACACCCACCCGCACCGGCGGGCGGCCGTGCTCATAGGCGTTGCCGACCAGGTTGGCGACGATGGCGTCGAGGCGGCGGGGGTCGGCGACGGTGGTGGCGCCGGCGCCGGCGTCGAGCTCGACCGGCCATCCCCGGGCGGCGACCGCCGAGCGGACGAGCGCGGACACGTCGACCGGCTCCCAGGCCATGGGCGCGGCGCCGGCATCCAGGCGGGAGATCTCCATCAGGTCCTCCACCAGAGTGGCCAGCCGGCGGGACTCGTGGACGAGGAGGCGGGCGGCGCGGCTGCCGGCCTCGTCGAGGCCGTGGCGATGGGCCTCCAGGACGTCGGCTGCGGTGGTCAGGGCGGTGAGCGGTGTGCGCAGCTCGTGGCTGACGTCGGCGACGAACCGCCGGTGGCTGGCCTCCAAGGCCCGGAGGTCGCCGATCGAGCGCTCCAGCGCCTCGGCCATGCGGTTGAAGGCGTGGCCCAGGTCGGCGAACTCGTCACGCCCGGCCTCGGGGAGCCGGGTGCCGAGCAGGCCGACCTCCAAGCGGTGGGCGGCGGTGCGGGCCTGGCGCAGCGGGCGCAGCACGCCTCGGGCGGCCACCGCCCCGACGCCGGCCGACAGCACCACCGCGGCGGCTCCGGCGGCGGCGAGGACGTTGCGCAGCAGGGCCAGATCGCCCTCGGCGTCGGCCAGCGGGAAGAAGAGGTAGAGCGCCGGGGCGCCCGCGGGCCGGCCGCCGACGACGACGTACCGCTTGCCCGCCGCCGAAGCCCGGACGAGGCCGATGCGGCCGGCGCCCACGGGGCCGGCGAGGGCTGCGGGCACCGACTCGGCCGAGAGCGAGATGGAGGTGGTCTCGAACTCGCCGCCCTCGCCCACGGCCACCACGTCGAACGCGGCGCCGGCCTGGGCCTTGAGCCGCTCCAAGAGGGCGGCGACCTGGACCCGGCTGGGCGAAGGTGCCAGGGTGGCGACCGCGTCGTCGAGCATGGCCTCGGCCTCCCGGCGGGCCACCGTCTCCGCCCGCCGCAGAACCGCCTCCTTGGTGATGAAGTACGAAGTGACAGCGACGCCGGCGGCGGTGAGGGCCGCCACCAGGGCGAAGGTCGCCACCAGCCGGGGCCGCAGCCGGGAGACGGAGACCGCGGCCCGGATCATTGCTGTGTCCCTGCGCCGGCCTCCCGGGCCGGCGACGGCGGCACCAGCTTGTAGCCCACCCCTCGCACCGTCTGGACCAGCGTCGGGTTGGCCGGATCGGCCTCGATCTTGCCCCTGAGGCGCTGGACGCAGACGTCGACCAGACGCGAGTCGCCCAGGTAGGAGTAGTCCCAGACCCGCTCCAGGAGCAGGGCCCGGGTGAAGACCTGCCCGGGCCGGCGGGCCAGCTCCAGCAGCAGGCGCAGCTCGGTGGGGGTGAGGTGGAGGTCGGCGCCGGCCCGGGTCACGGCCATGCCGCCGGGGTCGATGGTCAGATCGCCGAAGCGCAGGACGGGCTCGGCCGCCGGCCGCTCCTGCCGGCGCAGGACGGCCTTGATGCGGGCCATGAGCACGCGGGTCTCGAACGGCTTGGTGACGTAGTCGTCGGCCCCGGACTCCAGCCCGACGACGATGTCGAAGGGATCGCTGCGGGCGGTCAGCATGATGATCGGCACCTGGTCGTGGGCCCGGATGGCCCGGCACACCTCGAAGCCGTCCTTGCCGGGCAGCATGACGTCGAGGAGGATCAGCTCCGGCCGGTGCTGGCGCCAACGCTCGATGGCCTCGTCGCCGGTGGCCGCGGTCGTGACCCGGTGGCCGTCGCCCTCCAGCGCCATGCCCACCGCCTCCCGTACGGAGGGGTCGTCCTCGACCAGCAGGATGGCGGCCACTCAGGCCCCCTTGGGCAGGCCGAGGACCCGCTCGGCGATGACGTCCTTCAGCACCTCGTCGGTGCCGCCGGCGATGCGGGTGGCCGGCAGCCAGAGCTGGCGGGGGGTGTGCTCGTCGACGAGCATGGCGCCGGCGCCCCGCATGGCGTCGACCAGCTCGTCGTAGCGGCGCGACACCCGGCCCGCGGCCAGCTTGGCCAAGGCCGCCGCCGGGCCCTGCCGCGGGCGCCGGCCCAGGAGCTGGGCGACCCTGGCGTCGACCACCAGCTGGGCGGCGACCTGGCGCAGGATGGCATCGTCGCAGGGCCGCAGCTGGGCCAGCAGGTGGTCGACGCCGGCGCCGGCCCGGGCCAGGCCGAGGCCGAGCAGCAGCCGCTCGGAGGCGAGGGCGGTCATGGCGACGGCCCAGCCGGCCCCCTCGGCACCGAGGCGGTCGGCGTCGTCGACGTGCACCCCGTCGAGGACGACGTCGTCGAAGGCCGAGCCGCCGGTCATCTGGCGGACGGGGCGGACGGTGACGCCGGGCTGGCGCATGTCGAGCAGGAAGCACGTGAGGGCCTGGTGCCTCGGGGCGTCGGGAGCGGTGCGGGCCAGCACCAGGCCCCGGTCGGCGTGGTGGGCCCCGGAGCTCCAGGTCTTGTGGCCGTCGACGGCCCAGCCGCCGGCGTGGCGGGTGGCGGTGGTGGCGACGGCGGCGAGGTCGGAGCCGGCGCCGGCCTCGCTGAAGAGCTGGCACCAGATCTCGCCGGCGTCGAGGATGGGCGGCAGGTAGCGCCGGCACTGGGCATCGGTGCCGTGGGCCAGGATCGCCGGCCCGGCGACCGCCTCGCCGATGAGGTCGGCCGGCCGCGGGGCGCCGGCAGCCACCAGCTCCTCGGCCCAGACCGCTTGGAGGGCGACGGGCAGGTCGAGGCCGCCGTACTCGGCCGGCCAGCCCGGTCCGGCCCAGCCGCCGGCGCCCAGCTCCCGCTGCCAGGCCCGTGCCCGCTCGAGGCGGGCGTCGTCGCCGGCGTCGGCGAAGGGCAGTTCCGGCCCCTCCACCCGGTACGGCTCGACATGGGCGGCCAGCCACGCCCGCGCCCGGGCCCGGAACGCCGCCTCCTCTTGGTCGTCGCTCACGATCTGCCCATCCTGGCCTCCACGGGCCAGGAACGCGCCGCGCTTACAGCGTGCGGCGGCGGAACACCGACCAGCCGCCGGGGCCCACGGCGGCGGCGGCGACGAACAGGATGATGGCCAGGATGATCTGACCCTGGATGAGCTGGACGATGCCGATGATCGCCAGGATCACGGCGATGACCCAGAGCACGGTTGCGTTCATCCCCGATGCCTACCCCGTGATTGCCCGCCGCACCCGTACGGGTAAGTATCTGTCCGCGACGAATACCGCCGAAAGGGAGTCAAGACATGACGGATGTGAATCAGGGCGAGCCTGTCGAGGGTGTCGAGGTCCGGGACGACAGCGATTCCGGCGTCCGCGACCCCGAAACACAGGACAACCCCGACGAGGGTCCCACCCTTACCGGCACCGGCGCCCAGCCCGCCGGCAACGCCATGGACCACTGGAACACGGCGATGCCGAACACCGACGCCACCAAGCCCGAGACGATGCCCGAGCCGCTCGGCGGCTCGGCCGAGACGCCGAACCCGATCGAGAACCCCAACCCGGCCTAACCGGCCGCTTGGCCGCAGCGGGGGCAGGTCTCGTAGACCCGCGCCACCGTCCGACCGCAGCCGGGGCACAGGCGAGGACTCGCCTGGCCCCGGCGCAGTCGCGCCAGGGCGGAGAAGAGCATCCCGCCGATGGCCACGGTGATCAGAACCTCGGCGACGTCACGGACCATCCGGTCCAGTCTCTACGCTCGGTGCCATGAACCGCCTCGCGGACGAGACCAGCCCCTACCTGCAGCAGCACAAGGAGAACCCCGTCGACTGGTACCCGTGGGGCGACGAGGCCTTCGAGCGGGCCAAGGCGGAGGACAAGCCGATCCTGCTCTCGGTCGGCTACGCCGCCTGCCACTGGTGCCACGTCATGGCCCATGAGTCCTTCGAGGACGACGCCACCGCCGAGGTCATGAACGACCTCTTCGTCAACGTCAAGGTCGACCGGGAGGAGCGGCCCGACGTCGACGCCATCTACATGGAGGCGGTCCAGGCGTTGAGCGGGCACGGCGGCTGGCCC
>DATLHA010000091.1:0-3810 GCA_035540095.1 Acidimicrobiales bacterium
CGCCGGCGCCGGGCCCGGGCTTTGGCCAGCGCCAGCTCCCGGGCCCGCCGGGCCTCTCGCGCCGCCTTCTGTCGGTCCCGTTTCGTTCCGGCCATGGGGCAAGGTACCAAGGCGGCGCCGTCGCTCACCGTCGCCCGACCCACACGCCTGGGAGGTCACCGACTAGTCGCTCGGCGGCCTCGCCCGCAGCCGCTTCGTCTCACTCCGCCGGCGCTTCTCCTCGACCCGGTTCCGCTTGGCCGCCCTGCTCGGCCGGGTGGCCACACGGGGGGTCTCCACCCGCAGGGCCTCGGCCAAGCGGGCGGCCAGCCGCTGCATCGCCAGCTCCCGGTTGCGGGTCTGGGACCGCTCGTCGGAGGCCACCACCCGCACGACGGGCCCCACCCGCTCCAGCAGCCGTGCCCGCTGGCGGGGCCCCAGGGACGGCGAGCTCTCGACGTCGAAGCGGACCTCGGCCCGGGTGTTCGACGTGTTGGCGTGCTGGCCGCCCGGCCCGCCGGACGCGCTGAACCGCCACTCGAGCTCCTCGAGCGGGATACGGCAGCTACGGCTGACGACCAGAAAGCGGTCCTCGGGCACGGTCCGACCGTACCGGGCTGGTACCATCACCCCAGCGCCTTTGCGACCGTCGAGGCGCGTCCCTACACCGAGGTAGCGATCCAGCAATGCCCGACGATGTCATAGCAAAGAAGGCAGCCACGATCGGCGAGTACCGCCTCCACGAGACTGACACGGGTTCGCCCGAGGTGCAGATCGCAATCCTCACGGAGCGCATCAACCACCTCACCGAGCACCTCAAGTCGCACAAGAAGGACCACCACAGCCGCCGAGGCCTCCTGATGCTCGTCGGTCGCCGGCGTCGCCTGCTCGACTACGTCCGCAAGAACGACGTCGAGCGCTACCGGGCGCTGATCGCCCGCCTCGGCCTCCGCCGGTAACAATGCCTCTCCGAGCGGCCTGCGGGCCGCTCGACTCGTTTCACCCACAACAGAACAGGCGAGAGTGGCGCCAGAGTCAGCTGCCAGTCGCCAGCTCCTCGGACACCGGTTCGGGTGGCCGACAACTGGGAACTGACCGTCACCGCTCCGTCTGGCAGACAAAAGGAGCACCACATGACGGGACCCGTTTCCGTGTCGGCGTCCATTGCAGGGACCGACAAGACCCTCACCTTCGAGGCCGGCAAGCTGGCGCAGCTGGCCAACGGCGCGGTCGTCGCCAGGATCGGCGACACCGTCGTCCTGTCCACCGCCTGCGCGTCCAAGGGCGTCCGTGAGGGGGTCGACTTCTTCCCCCTCACCGTCGACGTCGAGGAGCGGATGTACGCCGCCGGCAAGATCCCCGGCTCGTTCTTCCGCCGGGAGGGCCGGGCCACCGACCAGGCCATCCTCACCTGCCGCCTCATCGACCGGCCGTTGCGCCCGTCGTTCCCCGACGGCTTCCGCAACGAGGTCCACATCGTGGCCACCATCCTGGGCGCCGACCAGGAGAACCCCCACGACGTCCTGGCCATCAACGGCGCCTCCGCCGCCCTGATGCTCTCGGGCATCCCCTTCGACGGCCCCATCGGCGCCGTGCGCATGGCCTTCACCACCGACGGCGGCTGGGTACCCCACCCGACCTACCAGGAGGGCGACGAGTCGACCTTCGAGCTGGTGGTCGCCGGCCGGGCCATAGACGGTGATACCGCCGCCGGAGGCGGCGCATCGGACATAGCCATCATGATGGTCGAGGCCGGCGGCACCGAGGACGCCTGGTCGTACTACCAGGAGGGCGCACCCAAGGTGACCGAGGAGGTCATCGCCGCCGGCCTGGAAGCGGCCAAGGGCCCGATCAAGGAGTCCATCGACCTCCAGAACGAGCTGGTGGCGAAGTTCGGCCGCAAGGACCCCATCGCCTTCGAGACCCAGGTCGACTACGGCGACGAGATCTGGAACCGGGTGGTCGAGATCGGCACCGGCCCGGTCACCGAGGCGTCGTCGATCGTCTCCAAGGCCGAGCGCAACGCGGCCACCGACGACGCCGCAGCGGCGATCATCGCCGAGCTGGGCCCCGAGTTCGAGGGCGCCGAGAAGCAGATCAAGGCCGCGGTCCGGTCGCTGCAGAAGAAGATCGTCCGCCGGCGAATCGTCGAGGAGGGCGCCCGCATCGACGGGCGTGGCCCGAAGGACATCCGGCCCCTGTCCGCCGAGGTCGGCCTCATCCCGACGGCGCACGGCTCCGGCCTGTTCCAGCGGGGCGAGACGCAGGTCCTCACCGTGGCCACCTTGGGCATGCCCCGCATGGAGCAGATGCTCGACACCATCGGCATCGACGACACCAAGCGCTACATGCACCACTACAACATGGCCCCCTTCGCCACCGGTGAGACCGGGTTCATGCGGGGCCCCAAGCGCCGGGAGATCGGCCACGGGCTGCTGGCCGAGCGGGCCCTGCTGCCCGTCGTGCCGCCGGTCGAGGAGTTCCCCTACACCCTGCGGGCGGTGTCGGACTGCATGTCGTCCAACGGCTCGACGTCGATGGCGTCGGTGTGCGGCTCGACCCTGTCGTTGATGGACGCCGGCGTGCCCATCAAGTCCCCCGTCGCCGGGATCGCCATGGGCCTGGTGTTCGCCGAGGGCAAGTACACCACCCTCACCGACATCCTGGGCGCCGAGGACGCGTTCGGCGACATGGACTTCAAGGTCGCCGGCACCGCCGAGTTCGTCACCGCCCTCCAGCTCGACACCAAGATCGCCGGCATCCCCGCCGACGTGCTGGCCGCCGCCCTCACCCAGGCCCGCGACGCCCGCCTCCAGGTGCTCGAGGTCATGAACGCCGCCATCGCCGCGCCTCGCGAGGAGGTGCGCGAGACCGCCCCGAAGATCATCAGCTTCGAGATCCCGATGGACAAGATCGGCGAGGTCATCGGTCCGAAGGGCAAGGTCATCAACACCATCCAGCAGGAGACCGGCGCCGACATCAATGTCGACGACAACGGCGTGGTCGGCACCGTCACCATCGGCTCCAAGGACGGCGCCGCCGTCACCGAGGCCCAGAAGCGCATCGAGCAGATCCTCGACCCGCCCCGGGCCAACGTGGGCGACGTCTACACCGGCAAGGTGGTGAACATCACCAAGTTCGGCGCCTTCGTCAACATCCTCCCCGGCCGGGACGGCCTGCTCCACATCTCCAAGCTGGGCCGCGGCAAGCGGGTCGAGCGGGTGGAGGATGTCGTCAGCCTGGGCAGCGACATCACCGTGCGGGTCGACGACATCGACCCCCAGGGGAAGGTGGCACTCTCCCCTGTCGGGGACAGCGACGACGCCTCCGGCGCCGCCGAAAGCGACGCCGGGCCTCCGGCCCGGCGTTCCTCCGGCTCCGACCGGTCAAGGCCTTCGGCCGACCGGTCGGCGGACGCCTCGTCGGCGTCCGAGGCGGGCGAAGGTCGGGAGTTCGTCTCCTTCGAGGCCCAGTTCGAGGCCCAGGCCAAGGAGAAGTTCGGCGACCTCGGCCCGGCCGACCTGGCCGCCGGCGGCCGACCCGAGTCCGACGCCCCCCGCCGCAACCGCGACCGGGACCGCCGGCGCCGGTAGTGGCTGCAGCTCAGGGGAACAGAGGCACGATCCGGGCGGACACGCTCGACAACGGGATGCAGGTGGTCACCGAGGCGATGCCTGACGCGCACTCGGTGACCGTCGGCTTCTGGGTCGACGCCGGCAGCCGGGACGAGACCCCACCGGAGGCCGGCGCCTCGCACTTCCTCGAGCACCTGCTGTTCAAGGGCACCGAGGAGCGCAGCGCCCACTCCATCGCCGAGGACATCGAGGCGGT
>DATLHA010000092.1:0-20595 GCA_035540095.1 Acidimicrobiales bacterium
CCGAGCTGTTCTGGCCCCTCCCGAGGACGCTGTGCGCCCTGGAGCGCAACCGAGCCCGGGCCTACTCCATGGCCTTCGTCGCCACCATCGGCATGAACTGCCTGCTCCAGGCCTTCGAGTACTGGCGCCAGGGCAACACACGGGTCCACACCCCGTTCAAGATCCCCCGCGACGAGCGCCTCGGCGTCGGCTTCTGGGAGGCCGGGCGGGGGTGGCTGATCCACCACGAGATCATCGACAAGGGCAAGATCGTGAACTACCAGATCACCACGCCTTCGACCCTCAACGCCGCCCCCACCGACCCCTTCGGTGGTCTCGGCCCTTACGAGCAGGCCATCGTCGACACCCCCATCCTGGAGTCGGTCCCCGACGACCAGATCAAGGGCATCGACGTGCTGCGGGCCATCCGCAGCTTCGACCCCTGCATGCCCTGCACCACCCACATGGACACCGGGAAGGGCATCATTACCAGGGAGATCAACTCCTGCGGCTGCACCCTCGAGTAACCCCCCCACGTTCCTCGGAGACAGCCGCAGTAAACGGGCCCCCTCTTCGGAGGGGGCCCGTTTCGCGTTTCCCAGCCGTTCTAGCTGCAGTTGAGCGCAATGGGCGGTCTACTGCAGCCAGAACCATCAGGTGAGCGGCCGCAGTGCTTCGGCTAGGGGCTCCAGGACCTTGGGGCTGTGCGGGGGGTTCAGGTACACGATGCCCAGGTTCAGGCCGGCCTCTCCCAAGGCGGCGGCTTCGTCCACCAGGGCGGGGAGTCCGCCGTCTTGGGGGATGCGCAAGTGGGTGGAGATCATGATCTCGTCCGGGTCGCGACCGATATCGGCGCAGTGTTCCTCGAGCACGGCCCGCTTGCGGGTCAGGGTCTCGACGCCGCCGCCGGGGAAGTTCCAGTGCTGGGCGTACCGGGCGACGGCGCGGAGGGTCCGCTTCTCGCCGCCACCGCCGATGCACAGGGGCGGGTGCGGGCGCTGGAGGGGCTTGGGCTCGCAGCGGGCGGCGGTGAGCCGGTAGTGCGTGCCCTCGAAGTCGGTGGTCTCGTCCCGCAGCAGGCCGAGGACCACCTGGCAGGCCTCGTCGAAGCGGTCGAAGCGCTCCTTGAGCGGAGGGAGGTCGATGCCGTAGGCGGCGCATTCCTCCTCGTTCCATCCCGCACCCAGGCCCAGCTCCAGCCGGCCGTTGGAGATGATGTCGAGCGTGGCCGCCATGTTGGCCAGGACGGCGGGATGGCGGTAGACGTTGCCGGTGACCAGGACGCCGACCCGGAGGCGCTGCGTCGCCTGGGCCAGCGCGGTCAGGGTGGTCCAGCCCTCCATGCACGGTCCCGTGGGGTCGGAGAAGATCGGGTAGAAGTGGTCGAAGGTCCACCCAGACTCGAACACCTCGATGCCGTCGGCCGCCTTCCACACGGCCAGCATGTCGGGCCAGGTCGTGTTCTGCGGTGAGGTCTTGATCCCGAAGCGCATCGCGGAGTCCTACCACCGGCCATGATCGAACCGTGACAGGTCTTTCCGAGGGCGACGTCGACCCCGATCCGATCCGCCAGTTCGAGGCGTGGCACCGTGACGCCGGCGCGCCGCCGGAGGTCGCTGTCGCCACCGCCTCGGCCGGCGGGGAGCCGTCGGTGCGCATGGTCCTGCTGAAGTTGGCCGACGAGCGGGGGTTCGCATTCTTCACCAACTACGGCAGTACCAAGGCCCAGGATCTCATCGCCAACCCCCGGGCGTCGCTGCTGTTCTTCTGGGCTCCCGACCGCCAGGTGCGGGTGAGCGGCGCCGCCGGCCTGGTCGATCCCGAGGAGTCCGACGCCTACTGGCGCAGCCGGCCGCGGGGCAGCCAGCTGGGCGCCTGGGCCTCCCGCCAGAGCGAGGTGATCGAGAACCGGGCCCAGCTGGAACGCCGCCTGGCGGAAGCCGCCGAGCGCTACCCCGACGACGTGCCCCGGCCGGCGTTCTGGGGCGGGTTCCGCATCGTCCCCCAGACCGTCGAGTTCTGGCACCACCGCGACGACCGCCTCCACGACCGCCTGCGCTACCGGCGTGACGGGGGCGGATGGGTCATCGAACGGCTGTCACCCTGAGTTTTCGATGACGCCGAGGATGTCCTCCCCGTAGCGCTCCAGCTTGAGGGGGCCGATGCCGGGACAGGCGGCGAGCTCGCCGAGGGTCGACGGCCGGCGCTCGGCGATGCCCTTGAGATGGGCGTCGCTCATGACGACGTAGGGCGGGACCTTGTCCCGCCGGGCGATGCCCGTCCGCCACTCCTTCAGCGCGTCCCACGTCGGCGACTCACCCGCGGCGGGTGTTTCGGTCCGGGCCCGTACCTTGAGCGCCGGCGGCTCCTTCACCGCCGGCCGCTCGGCCGTGCCGGCCAGCTCGGCCAGAAACGGGGAGGGGGCGGCGGCGTCGCCCAGGACGACGACGGTCCGCGCCGCCCGGGTAAGGGCGACGTGGAAGACCCGGCGCTCCTCCTCGACGTCGTCGGCCAGGCGGTGAGGGAAGAGGTCGACCGACGCCCCGAAGACGATCACGTTCGGCCACTCCCGGCCCTTGACCTTGTGGACCGTCGACAGGTGCACGCACGGGCGGGCCGCGTCCTCTGGGGAAGCGGTCAGCGCCGACCGCAGCCACGGCTCGAAGCCGGCGGGGTCGGGGTGGAGTGCGGCCAGCTGCTCGAGGGCCCACAGGTCGTCGCCGTGGGCCGAGCGGTCGGCCGAGCCCCGGGAGTTGTCGAGGGCGGTCATGGCCCGGTCGAGGCCGACGCCCCGCCGGATGATGTCGAAGACCTTGGCCGTCGTCGCCTCGGGATGGTTGACGGCCTTGGCCACCAGCTCCAGGTCGGTGGCATAGGTGTGGACCCGCTCGGCGTCGTCGCCCGACAGCCAGTCACCCAGGCTGCGCAGGTCGGCGATGGAGGTGCGGGGGCGCCGGCCCATGATCTCCAGCACGTTGCGGGCGATCTTGCGCGACGGCCGGCGCACGGTGGCGGCCACGTCCTCCCGGGAGATGTCGGCCGGCGCCACCCCGATGCGCAGGTAGGCCAGGGCGGCGGCGATGCCGGTGCGGCCGAGCAGCTCGGCGCCGACGGCCCGCGTGCAGGGAATGCCCGACTGGGCAAGCAGGACCTGGATGGGCAGCAGGACGGCGTTGACCCGGGCCAGGACGGCGATGTCGGTGGGCTCGACGTCGTGGTCGAGCCAGGCCACCACCCGGTCGCGTGCCGCCCGGGTGAGGTCGTCGACCGGGACCGGCTGGGTGATGAGGGCGCCGGCCTCGTCGGCCCGGCCGGGCGCCGGCGACACCGTCTTGGGGATGCGCCGGCGGTTGTACCCGAGCAGGGTCTGGGCGCCGGCGACGATGGCCGGGGGGCAGCGGTAGTTGACCTGGAGGTCGTAGGTGGCGGCGCCGGGGAACCAGCGGGCGAAGTCGATGAGGAACCCGGGGTCGGCGCCGGCGTAGCCGTAGATGACCTGGTCGTCGTCGCCCACGCCGAACACCGACGCCGCCGGCCCAGCCAGCAGGCGGATCAGCAGGACGTGGGCCGGCGTGAGGTCCTGGAACTCGTCGACCAGCAGCGTGCGGCAGCCGGCCCTCGCCCGGGCCCGGATGTCGGGGTCGGTGAGCAGCAGCTCGACGGCCCGGTAGATCTGCTCGTCGAAGTCGACGGCGCCGCGCGTGGCCAGGGCGGCCCGGTAGCCGTCGAAGGCCACCGACACGCCGGCGGCGTCGGGGAAGCGGGTCTCGGCTGCCTCGGGATCGAGCAGGCCGAGGCGGATGGCCGACAGGGCCTCGAGGTACGGGGCCACGGGGTCGGCGTTGGCCTTGCGGGGGATCTTGACCAGCGACTGGACGATGTTGCGGCATTCCCGCTCCTCGAGCACCTTGACCGGTCCCGCCATCTGGCAGATGGACAGGCCGAGCGAGTTCAGGGTGCGGATGGTGGGGCGGAGGCCGGCGGTGCGCTCCCGTAGCTCCTCGGCTGCCTTCACGTTGTAGGCGACGGCGGTGAGCAGGTCCGGCTCGTGGCTGCGGTCGGCGAGCAGGTGGCGGAGGCGCTCGGTGAGCACCCGCGTCTTGCCCGAGCCCGCGGGGGCGATGATGCGGGCCGGACCGCCGGGGTGGGAGACGGCGGCCAGCTGGTCGGGCGCCAGGGCGGCCGACGGCGGCCGGTCACCGGCCACGGTGAGGTGGCCGGCATCGATCGAGTCGCGGTGCACAACCGCGTCGTCGACACCGTGAAGGGCCTGGCGGGGCCCGCCGTCGCACCACGCCGGCGTGCCGTCGGGCAGGACCACGTCGGCAGGGCCACCCACCTCGGCCCCCAGGCGACCGGCCCGCACGCCGTGCCACCAGACCGGCTCTCCGGCGCGGGCGTCGTAGGTGTTGGCCCACACCAGGAAGTGGAGCCGCTCACGGGCGAACTCGAAGCCTGGGCCCAACACGTAGGGCGGGCGGTGGTCGGTCTCGGGCCGCTTCAGCTCGCCGGCGTCGACACCGAGCTCGACGACCACCGGCCGGCGCTGCGACCAGGCCTCGTGGAGCGGGGCGGCGGCGCCCTCGTCGTCGACCCGGATCACCGGGGCGCCCTCCCATCCCGCCGGCGGCTCGGCACCGGGGGCGACGACCACGCCGCGGCCGAGGGGGCTCATGCCGGCTTGGTGCCCACCAGCAGGTGGTGGGGGTGCGGGTACCCCCGGTGGATGGGCCGGTCACGCACGGTCACGCCGCCGTCCCGCATGGCCGCCGCCATGTCCGCCGGGGACAGGAACGTGAGCTCCTCGCCCTCGGTGATGCCCAGGAGCTTGACCGACGCCGTCTCCTGCACCCGGTTCCACGTCGCCTTCCACCTGGGCTCGAGCGCCATCTCCTTGACCACCAAGGTCCCGCCGGGAGACACCAGTCCCGCACACGCCCGCAGCAGCGACCGCTGGTCGTCCGCCGCCAGCAGGTAGAGCACGTCGACGATGGCGATGCCGGCCCAGGGGCCCTCCGGCAGCTCGGCACCCTTCACCACCTCGAACCCGACCCCCAGGCCGGCGCCGGCGGCTGCGGCCCGGGCGGCGGCCAGCTTGTCCTCGTCGACGTCGATCCCGACCACCTCACGGTCGGCTGAGGTGAGGGCCAGGTAGAGCGAGAGCAGGCCGTGCCCGCACCCCACCTCCAGGATGCGGCCGGCGGCAGGCAGCTGGGCGGCCACGGCGGGGAACGGGCACGTGGCCCACCGCACGGCCACGTGGGCCCGGACGGTCGGCGCCGCGCCGCGGTAGAGCGCCAGGACCCGCCGGCGGGGCGAATCGGGCGCCAACCGCCCGTAGGTCACCCCGCCGGAGCCGGAAGGTCGGCGTAGGTGGCCAGGGTGAAGCCGGCGTCGAGGACCGCCTGCTTGGCGACGGGGCCGACGAGGGCGGCCAGCTCGTCCTCCCACTGGTAGCCCCACTGGTAACGGGCCCGGTCGTGATCCTCACCTTCGCCGGGATGAACGGTGAGCTCGGCGTTGGCGTGGCCGTGGGCGGCCAGGCGGGCGAGGACGGCCGGCAGACGCTGCTCGTCGAGGTGGCCGG
Organism: Acidimicrobiales bacterium; assembly: GCA_035540095.1. Taxonomy (GTDB): domain Bacteria; phylum Actinomycetota; class Acidimicrobiia; order Acidimicrobiales; family AC-14; genus CADCTB01. The sequence goes on from DATLHA010000092.1 coordinate 5,567, forward strand.
CGCACTCGATGCCGACGGCGTCGAGGGGGAAGGCCAGGCCGGCCCGCTTGGCCCGCCGGGCCAGCTGGGCGCCGAGCACGGTGACGCCCAGGGCGACGGGGTTGCGGGCCCGGAACCGGGGCACCCGCACGGCTGGGATCCGGTAGCGAGTGGCCAGGTCGATGACGACGGAGCACACCGAGGGCCACAGCTGCAGGTGCTGATGGGCATCGAGGTGGGTGATGGCCACGCCCAGCTCCTGCACCGACTCCAGCTGGGCGGTGAACTCCAGGCGCAGCTCCTCGGCGTTGATCCGCCCGGACAGCGCCCGCTTCAGGAACTCTCCGTAGGTCTCGCACAGATGGCCGCGCTTGCCCACCAGCGAGGGGATCTCCCGGGCGCTGAGCAGGGGCGGGTCCTCCCCCACCGCGGCCAGATGCACGCCGACGCCGAGGTTGTCCTCGTCGCCCAGCCACTTGGCCACCTTGGGGTACGCCGGCCCCAGGGCGATGGTCGACGTGCTGGTGACGATGCCCTCGCGGTGGGCGTGCAGGATGCCGCGGGAGATGCCCTCGGTCAGCCCGTAGTCATCGGCGTTCACGATCAGCAGCCGGGTCAAAAGAGTGCGTCTCCCAGTGTCATGACAAGTAGTACCCGGTGCCGAAGATGGCGGTGAGGGTCACCAGCCCGACTCCGCCGGCAGGAATGTACAGCCGGCGCAGCCCCGGCCGCTCGTCCAGCACCTCGCCGAGGGCCGCGAAGCACGGGAAGGCGGCCAGCAGGTAGCGGGCCATGCCGAAGAAGTTCTTGGTCGACAGGGCGGACACGCCGATCACCAAGGCGGCGTAGAGGCCGTAGCCGGCACCGAAGCGGCGGAAGACCCGGGGCAGCAGGCAGGCGGCGGCGATGGTGAGCGCCGGGTGGGCCATGAACAGGAGCCACGCTCCGGGACTGCGCAGGTCGGCGATGTCGCGGAAGAACTGGAACTTGAGCCACGTCTCGGGGCCGGCGCCCTGGTCCCAGGCGGCCTGCGCGCTGGCGAAGGCGAAGGGGTCGTCGAAGCGGGACGACAGGTAGAGACACCATGCGGCCACCCCGAGCACCGACAGGGCCACGCCGGCGTCGGCCCACCGGGCCCGGCGCCAGTCGAACCATCCGCCGGCCGCGGGCCGCAGGGCGCCCCGCCGCTCCAGGGCCCGCACGGCCAGGGCGACGACCAGGACCACGCCCACCGGGCGGGCCGCGGTGGCCACCGCGCCGGCCAGGCCGGCCAGCACCGGCCGGTCGTCTTCCAGGAGGAGGAAGGCGCCCAGGAGGGCGGCCACGAACAGGGCGTCGGCGTAGACCGCGCCGTAGAGGAAGAAGGCGTAGGGAAAGCACAGGAACCCCAGGAGGGCGGCCCACGCCGCCGCCGGCGACAGCCGGGGGCGCAGCCATGCCGCGAACAGCACCGCCGCGCCCAGCCCGGCCAGGAAAGTGACCGCGATGCCGGCCAGGTAGGGGTCGTCGACGAGCACCCGGGCCGCCCGGACGGCCAGCGGATAGGCCGGGAAGAAGGCCACCGTCGACTGCTGGCCGGCGACGTAGGAGTAGCCCTCCGAGGCGATCCGGTGGTACCACCCCGAGTCCCACTGGGCCCACCCGGCCAGCCAGTCCGGGCCGGTGAACGCCGGCGCCAGCCGCTGGCCCGACGCCTCCGGAAGGCGGGGGGCGGCGACGCCCATGACCAGGTACAGCACGGCGGCGACGGCCACGAACGCCGCCGCCGCCTGCCAGGCACGAGGGGCCCGGGCGGAGGCCGCGGGGCCCGGCTCCGGGCCCCGGGCGGGGGCAGGTCGGTTGGAGAGCATCGGGTCAGGGATTCTCCGGCCGCCACACGCCGACCAACCGGAAACTAGCACGCAGGGTCTCCGGAATTGGCCATCGGTAGATATTTCGGTGACGGGCCGTACCCCTCTGACCGCTCAGGGCGTTTACGACCTTGTAAGGACGGCGCCGCCGCAGCGGCGACGAAAAGCCACCACACAACTCGGGAGAAGCACATGCTGGTCACCACCCTCCTCGCAAGCCTGGCCGCCAAGCTGGCCATGGCGACGGGCCTGGCCGTAGCCACCGTGAGCGCCGCCGGCGCCGCCGGCGTCCTGCCCGACCCGGCCCAGAAGGTCGTCGCCTCGGTGGTCGAGGCCACCACCCCCTTCAGCATCCCCAACGCCACCGCCGCGGCCGACGAGGTCACCGGCGACGTCGACGAGGTGATCGACGAGGTCACCACCACCACGACCCTCGTCACCTCGACCACCATCGCCGGCGGCGATGAGGACGGCGACACCGACGGCACCGCCGGCGGAACCCGCAAGGTCAACCACGGCGCCTGCGTGTCGACCGTGGCCAAGAACACCCCCGGCGGCCCCGACAAGGGCAAGACGGTGAGCTCGGTGGCCCGTAGCGACTGCGGCAAGAACTCCGGGACCACGTCGACCACCGTCGCCCCGACGACCACCGTCGCCCCCACCACGTCGAGCACCTCGAGCACCATCGCCGGTCTGACCACCTCGAACTCCGGGCCCGGTAGCGCCAACAGCGGCAAGGGCAACAGCGAGAACTCGGGCAACAGGGGCAACAGCGGCAAGGGCAACTCCGGCAGGAACTAGCCCTTCGCAGTCCCCGGCCGACAGGGGCCATGAGCGCCAACGACGCCGCTCATGGCCCTTCGTCGCGTCTCGCCGCCAGTGGTCACACGGCTGCTGGCTGCCGCCGGCGTAGTGGTCGGCGACCGCCCAGGGTCCACCCGGAGAGGCTGGGCCGGCGGGCGTCGCCGTCGGACATACCGGACAGCGTTTCACGGAGGCGGCGCGTGGGGATGCCGCACCGGCGCGACCTCATTGGGACCATGGGAGTGGTTACCTTGTCAGGATCGCCGGGAGCAGGTGGAGGTCGTCGTGTCCTTGAGAATCCGTCGGCGGGCTCGAGCCGCCATCCTCGCCGTGGCGTTGGCAGTCCCGACGCTGGTCACCGCCGGCACTGTCCAGGCCGCCCCCGTCGGCACCAGGCCGGCGGCGGCGCCGGCCAACGACCTGCTGGCCCTGCTGGACGGCCTGGTGGCCCGTCTGCTGCCAGTGCCGGCGCCGGCGATCCCGGGCATGACCCCCGGCCTTGTCTCCCAGGTCACCGCCTCGACCGTGAGGGTGAGCGGCATCGCCTGCGGCCAGCGCCTGCAGGGCAGCGGCTTCTCCCCCGCGACCGACACCATCGTGACCAACGCCCACGTGGTGGCCGGGACCACCCGCACCGAGGTGCTGAGGCCCGACGGCCGGACGCTGCCGGCCACCGTCACCACCTTCGACCCTGGGCGCGACCTGGCGGTGCTCACGGTGCCCGGCCTCGGGCAGCCGTCGCTGGGGTTGGGCTCGGCCGTCGTCGGCGAGATCGACGCCGTGTTCGGCCACCCGCTCGGGCGGGCGCCGGTCGAGGTGTCCCCCGCCCGGGTGCTCCGGCGGGTGACGGCCGACGTCGGCGACATCTACGACCGGCCCTCCCGCCCCCGCCAGATCCTGGTCCTCGACTCCCACCTGCACCCCGGCGACTCGGGGGCGCCGCTGGTGAACGGCGCCGGCAAGGTGGTCGGCGTGGCCTTCGCGGTGTCCAACCTGCGCCGTTCAACCGCCTTCGCCGTGGCCAGCGAAGAGCTGTCGCCCGTGCTCGCCCAGCCGAGGAGCGGCCCGGTGAGCACGGGCCCCTGCATCAGCTAGCACCCCGGCCCCCGCCTCTGAGAGCAGCTCCCGGCTACCCGGTGCCTCCGCCGTCGGTCCTGGCCCTCTCGATCACCAGCTGCCCGACCCGCTTGCCGACGGCCAGGCCGACCTCGTTGTCGGCCCGCCAGTGGATACCGCCCCAAAGCCGCGAGTCGGATGCCTCCTGCGCCTTGGCGCGGAAGTCGGCCGCGTCCTCGGGGAAGAGGTAGGACAGCACCTCCGCCGCCGCTCCCGAGTACGTGGCGTGGCCAGAGATGTAGGACGGGAAGAAGGGCGTGTCGATGAACGGGACCCAGTTCCTGTCCACCCCGGAGTCACGCACGCCGTTCTGGGGGCGTGGATCCCAGTAGGCGAACTTGGCATCCCAGGCCGCCACCCCGGCGTCGGACATGGCGACCGCAGCCAGGGCCAGTGTCCGCTCCGACTTCGGCTCGCTCGGCAGCTCGTCGCGGAGGTAGGCGAGGAGCACGTTCATCCAGACGCCGGCCGGCAGCGGTGTGCCCTGGCCTCCGGCCCAGAACGTCGCCGCCTTCTTCTGCTCGTCGGTGAGGGCCTTCTGGACCGCCACCGCCTCCCGAGCCTGAGCCAGGAACTCAGGGGACCCGAAGGCCGGCGGGGGCGGCGGCCGGAACTGATTGCCGGCCGTCATGACCCAGGTCTTCCACTCGCCGGCGCAGGGCTGGACCGGGTTGGCGACGCTGCCCGGAGGCGGGGCCCAGTACCGCGGCGCAGGACCGGGCACCTTCTTGTTGCACGGCCTGGCGGAGCCATCGGCCTCGGCGTAGGCGATGACCTTCTCGGCCACCTTGTGGCCGAGGTCCAGGCCGGCCTCGACGTCGCTGCGGCGGTTGACGCCCGCCTGCACCCGGGAGTCGGCGGCCTGGTCCGCGGCCTCGTCGAGACGCAGTGCGGGCCGCTCCGGGAAGAGGTAGGCGAGGACACGGGCGGCGGCGCCGGCGATCGCCGCGTGCTCCGACGGGTAGGACGGGTCGGGGCCGGGCTCGACCAGCCGCTCACCGACATCGGGAGCCTTGCGGTTGTACTCGTACTTGTAGTGCCAGGTGGCCACGACGGCGTCGTAGACGGCCACGCTCATGAGCGCGTAGCCCCGCGACGACAGCGGCGGGTCCTTCTCCCTCGCGGCCACGAACTCCAGGTTCATGTTGACCCACGGCGTGCTGACCGGCGACCCCTCGGCGGCCCACTTGCGCACGATGTCCTTCACCTCGGGCGTGCGCTTGGCCGCCAGGTCCTTGATCTCCTGGTCCTCGGCCTTCTCCTCAGCCGAGCCCCGGGCAGGGGGCGGGGGGACCGGGATCTCCGTCGGCGACGACAGCACCCAGGTCTTCCAGGTTCCGGCCGAGGGTTCCGCCTCCGCCCTGGCCGGCCGGGCCGAGCCGTCGCCGCCGCCGTCGCCGCAGGCCGAGGCCACCAGGCCCAGACCCGTCAACACGATCACCGCCTTCTGCCACGTCTTCTTCGTTGCTCGGCGTTCCACGACCGGACCGTAGCGACCAGGGCGTAACCACCGCGTACCGCGCCCGTTATGGGCCGCGGCGGGGGCGCTAGGGTCCCACCGCCAACTGGTCGTCCCGCTCGGGCAGGAAGTGCTTGCCCAGCGTCTCCTCCTGCTGCTGGTAGGAGGAGCCGATGCCCCGGCCGTAGAGGGTCTCCGGCTCGGCCAGCATGCGCTCGAACGTGAGCTTGCAGACCCGCTGGCCGTGCTCGATCATGAACGGCACGTCGTGGGCGCGGACCTCGAGGGCGGCCCGTGAGCCCTTGAACAGGCCGGCGCCGTCGTAGCCGAAGCCGGGGTCGAAGAAGCCGGCGTAGTGGGTCCGCAGCTCCCCGCTGGTGGGGTCGTAGGCCATCATCTCCGCGGCCAGGTCGGGCGGGATGGTCACCGACTCATCCGACATCAGCAGGTAGAAGCGCTGGGGGGTCAGGACGATGCGATCGCCCTCCTCGCCCTTCACGTGCTCCCAGTAGGCGTCGGGGTCCAGCCCGCCCACGCGGGTCATGTCCAGCAGCGGGGCGTTGTCCCGGGCCCGGTAGCCCACCCGCCCGGACCGGTCGCCCCGGAGATCGAGGCTGAGGAACAGGCCGTCGTCGACCGCCAGAGCGTCGCCGGCCACCGGCTCGCCGTGGCGGAACAGCAGCGGCTGGGCGGCATGGAAACGGCGTAGCTCGTCGTCGGACAGCTCGGGCCGCCCGACCGACAGGCGGAGCTGGTTCAGGCTCAGGTCCTCGCGCACCCGGATGGCGAATGACAACGGGACGACCTCGAGGTAGAGGTTGCCCGTGTAGCCCTCGGCCACCTCGTCGAAACGGTCGCTGCCGTCGGTGATGACCCGGGTGAAGACGTCGAGGCGCCCGGTGGAGCTTTTGGGGTTGGCCTTGCCCCGCACGTTCGGCGGCAGGGCCAGCCGCTCCTTCAAGGGGATGAGATAGGGACGGTTGGTCTCGAGCACCGCCCCTTCCCGGTGGAGGTCGAGCTCGTCGATGACGTAGTCCTTGAGCCGGTCGGCCACGGAGTGGCGGCCGGGCAGGAAGCTGCACCGGATGCGGTAGGCGACCTCGCTCAGCCGCAGGTCAAGGCTGGCGGGCTGGATGTTCTCCCTGGGGATGGTGAAGCCGCCGGCGGAGATCACCCCACTGTCGATCGCCGTGACCAGGAGCTGGCTGGGGAGGACGCCCTCCTTGCCGGGGGGCAGCGTCGCGGGGAGCACCGGCGAAGTCTACGAGGGGCAACGCCGGCTCCCGGTTCAGCAGGAACCAGCGCCGGCGCCGGCCGCCCCGGCGTACGACCGCGACGGCCATCGCGATGGGGACCGGCCGCGCCTGAGGAGTCGCACCGCGCCCATGCCACGGCTCGAACTTCTGCGGTCCGCCGGGGCCCTCAGCAGTTAGCATGTTCGGAGCCCGGCGAAAGGAAGGCCGATGGCCGACGAGACAATGCAGACCGAAGAGGAGACGTCGTGGTGGGCATTCGACGCCTTCGCCGACTCCGACTTGCCGTCGACGTCGTTCGACGAGCCGCTGGAATGGCCCGGCACCCTCGAGTGGGGGGACTTCGCGGCCGGCGAAGGTGACCTGCAGTTCCCCGCCATCGACGACCTCGCGTCCGCGCCCCTCTTCCCGGAGGGGCCCGGGGCCGCGCTCCCTGCGGCGGCGGCGCCGGCTCCCCCTGAGGCGCAACCGCATGCCGACGACGCCACGATGCCGCACGTCACCGTGCTGTCAGGTCTCGGCGGTGGCGCCCCCGGGCCCGCGGTACCGGCCGGCGACCACGCCTCGGCCGAGCGCCTTCCCGACTCGGTGTGGGCACCTGACCCCGCCGCCGGCAACGGGAACGGCAACGGCCATGCCTCCGGTGCTCCGGTCGTCAGCACCACCCCCCTTGCCGCGCCCACCTTCTACGCCGGCGCCGGCGCCGGGGGCGGAGGGTGGCAGCGCCGCTTCGACCTCCGCCACGGCAACGCCGCCGTCATCGCCCTGATCTCCTTCGTCAGCCTGGTGCTGCTCGGTATGTTCATGTCGGTCCGGGCCCGCAACGACGTGCTCGACACCTCCCAGACCCGCACGACCAGCGACCAGATCTCGGTCCAGGCCCCGCTCAACACCATCCCCCTGACCACCACGGCGACCACCGTCGCCCCCCCGCCCATCAACATCGCCGACCTGCTGCCGCCACCCGAGGACGCCACCACCGTCACCGACGGCGCCGGCGCCGGCGCCGGTGGGAGCGGCGGCAGCGGCGGCACATCCGCCACCACCGCGGCGCCCGCCCGTTCGGCCCCGACGGGCGGCGGTACGGGCACCACCCAGCCGCCGGCTCAGCCGGCGGCCACCGCGGCGCCCCAGACGACCGCGCCGCCGGACACCGCTCCCCCGCCCACCTCGCCGACGGTCGAGCAGACCACGCCGTCGAGCATCCCGAGGCGGACACCGACGTTCCCGAATATGAGCCCCACGGTGCCGGCCAACGACGGCCCGACCTACACCATCCCTAGCATCCCCGGCTTCCCGGGGTTCCCCGGCAACAACAACTAGGCGGGATCGACGTCGGGCGCCGTTGCCGGCGCCGGCGCCCTCCGGCGAGTTGCCCGGTGGGCGGTGTTGGCCCACATGGCCAGCAAGAGGGCGGCAAGGCCGACCCAGGGTGCCCGCCCGAGCGACGGTGTGCTGGCGGCCACGACGGCTCGGCCCGGCACCGGCCGGGCCGACGAGCCGGCGACCCCGGGCGGCAGCTCGCCGGCCACGCGGGTGGCGAGCTGCTCCCCTTCGGGGGGCGGCTCGGCCACCTCGGTCCGCAGGGTGAAGAGGGTGGACCGCAGCTGGAACTCGGCCCAGAACCGGTGGCCGTTGACAGCCATCGGGCCACTGGCGCCGTCGAAGACGATCTCCAGGGGCCGCCCCGACGGGCCCGTGCGGGTGACCTTGGCCTCACGCACCTCGCCCCGGTAGCCGAGACGGCCGCCGGCCTGCTGCAGGGGCAGGGTGAGGGCCCAGAGCTGGGGGTCGCCGACGTCGTACCTCACCGGGTTCAGGTACGGGATGTCGGGGCTGCCGGGGCCGAAGCCCTCCTCGGCCGTGGCCGTGAGCCCGCCGGCGCTGGCCGAGTACACCGTCTCGGCCAGGGCACCCTTGTACGTCAGCACCTGGCCCTTGGTGGCCACCGCCGCCGCGCTGGTCGACCCGTGCTCGTTGCCGGCGCCGATGTAGACCTGGCACTGCTGGGTGTCGCAGAGGGTCTTGCCGGCGACGGCGGCGCGGATGGCGAAGGTGCGGGCGGTGATGGCCTGGGCCTGGAGGGCGGCGGCCGGCCAGCTGGCCGGCACCTCGCCCAGGCCGCGAAGGTACTGCTCGACGTCGACCTCGTTGGTGACCTGGAGCCCCTTGCCGCCGGAGGCGACCTGGATCAGGCCCCGGTAACTGCGCCCCGACCCGGGGAGGGCCACGGTGGCCTCGCCCCTCGGGACGGCCCACAGGCTCCGGGACGACAGGGCGAAGTTCTGCGACGCCGGCACCGTGGCCGAGGGGGCGACCGCGGTGGGCGCGGCCGCCGCGGCCGGGACCGTCGTGGAGACCAGCGGCTGCAGGAGCGAGTCGAGAAGATTGGTCGTGGTGGTCGTCGGCGGAACGGTGGTGGGGGGCGGTGCCGGTGCCGGCGTCGCCGCCACCGGAGCAGCGGGCGCCCGGTTCACCGTCGCCCCCGCCAGCGGCGTCGCCTTGTACTTGCCGCCCTCGACGGCGAGGGAGACACTGCCCCCCGGGTTCACCGTGATGGGGAAACCGGCCGACTGGGCGCCGGCCGCCGCGTCACGCACCTCTCCCCCGCTGGGCAGGACGACCACCACCGCGGCCGGCGAGTCGAGCACGCCGACCCGCACGGTGGCCGCCCGCCGGGCGATGGCCGTACCGGGATAGAAGTGGCTGAGGATGGCGGCGGCAGACGAGCCGTTCGTCGCCATCGTGTACGCACCGTCCTGGGGCATGCCCACCCCGTGGCCGAACCCCCGGCCCTCCACCACCAGCAGGGGCGCCGGCTCGGCGTGGGCAGGAACGGGCACCAGCACCACGACCGATGCGGCGGCCGCGGCGAGAGCACCAAGGGACCTGCGGGGCATCCCCCATACTGCCTCGCCGCCGTGAGGCACGGCTAGTACTGCCTCGCCGCCGTGAGGCACGGCTGGTACTGCATCCGGCGGCCGCCGGACCAGGGGTCAGGCGAGAAGGAGCGCCAGCACGCCGGCCATGTCGCCCCGTCGGGCCAGGGCGGCCCTCTGGCGGGCCGCCCCATTGCCGCCGGCCATCGCCCGCTCCACCAGCCCGGCCACCTCGTCCCAGTCGCCGGCGGCCTCCAACGCGGGACGGACGTGGGCCAGCAGCCCGGCCACCACCTCGGGGGCGGGGGCCGTGCGGCCTCCGGGGAGGTCCACCAGTGTCCCTTCGACGCCGTAGCGCGCCGCCCGCCACCGGGCGGCGTCGATCAGTTCCCGGCGCAGCACGGGCGGGGCCACACCGGCCTCGGCCTCGCCGGCCGCGGTACGGGCCACCGCCCGCCACAGCCCTGCCACCATGACGGCGTCGTCCACCGCGAGGCAGGCGTCGGCGGCCCGGAACTCCAGCGTCTCGTAGCGGGCCGAGGGCCGGACGTCCCAGTAGAGGAAGGTGGCGTCGGGGAGGGCCTCCACCGCCTGCAGGTCGGCCACCAGCCGGTCGTAGTCCGCCCGGGAAGCCAGCGGCTCGGGCATGCCGGTCAGCGGCCAGCGGGTCCACACCTCGGTGCGGAAGCTGGCATAGCCGGAGTCCGCCCCCGCCCAGAACGGCGAGTTGGCGGCCAGGGCCACCACGGTCGCCAGCCACGGGCGGACGCGGCTCAGCACCTCGATGGCCAGGTCACGATCGGCGATGCCGACATGGACGTGGCACCCGTTGACCAACTGCTCTCGAGCGACGGCCTGGAACTCCTGCTCCAGGTGCCGGTAGCGCTCCTTGGCCGGGTTGACCTCCGAGTCGGCCGGCGTGGCGGTGGGATGGGTGCCGGACGACACGACGCTGCACCCGACCCGCGCCGCCGATTCCCGGAGCAGCCGGCGCAGGCGCTCCAGCTCGGCCCGCACCTCGGCGAGCGTGGCGCACACCCGGGTGCCGGTCTCGAGTTGCGACCGGTTGAGCTCGGCCTCCACCTGGCCGCCGAGCGCCTCCTTGGCCACCGGCAGGATCTCGTCCGCCACCGGCCGCAAGGCACCGGTGGCGGCGTCGACGACGCAGAACTCTTCCTCCACACCGACGGTGAAGTCGGCGGCGCCTACCTCCGGCGTAGCGAAGCGCCCGTCTTGCAGCCCACGCAGAGGGTGGCCTCGGGCAGGACCTCGAGGCGGGCCTCCGGGATCGCCTTCCCGCACGCCTCGCAGGTGCCGTAGGTGCCGGCGTCGACCCGGGCCAGGGCGGCGTCGATCTCGGCCACGCGGGCATGGGCCTCGCTGGCGACGACGACCAGCCGGTCGCGCTCGACGTTGAGGGTGTCTCCCTCGCCGAAGCCGTCCTCGTCGGCCATGTCCTGGCTCCCACCGTCCTCGGTCAGCTCCAGGGCCGTGGCCGTGGCGCGGGCGGCGTCGGCCAGGTACGAGGCCTTCCGGGCCTCGAGCTCGCGGCGCTGGGCGGCGAGGAAATCGGTGGTTGTCGTCGTCATGGTCGTCTCATTGTCTCTCAGCGGGGGCGGCTATCCGATCACACCGGCCCGGCCATTGACCAACCGTCGCACTCCCGGCGGGCCACGAAGCGGCCGGCTCCGAGCGGCATGGCCGCCCCCTGTCCCACCGCCACCATCGCCGGCGCCTCCAGGTCCAGCTCCAGCGCGTCGGCCCGCAGGTCCACGCCGATGCGGGTGCCCCGCCAGCGGATCGGGAACGACAAACCGGCCCAGGCCGGCGGCAGGCGGGGATCGATCCGGACGGCGCCGCCGTCGGCCCGGACGCCGCCGAAGCCGAACACCGCCGCCTGCCACAGGCCGCCCATGGTGGCGATGTGCACGCCGTCGGCCGCGTTCCCCATGCGGTTGTCGAGGTCCACGCCGCCGGCGAGGTGGAAGTAGGACAGGGCGTCGTCGAGGTCGCCCACCCGTGCCGCCACCAGGGCGTGCATGGCCGGCGACAGCGAGCTGCCGTGGGACGTGCGGGGCTCGTAGTACCGGTAGTTGGCCATCTGAGCCCGGAGGTCGACCTCGCCGGGCAGCGTCACGCCGAGCATGAGGACGTCGGCCTGCTTGATCACCTGGGTGGTGCCGAGGCGGTCGACACCGACCACCATCTCGGCGGTGAACGGCCGGGGCGCCAGGTCGACGGCGCGGACGTTCTCCCGCTCGAAGAACCCGGCGAACTGCTCGTAGAGCCCGGTCTCGGGGTCGAAGGCCACGACCAGGCCGGCCGCCACCTCCTCCCACCGCTCCCGCTCATCGGGGGTCACGCCAAGGCGGCCGGCGACCTCCGGGAACCGGTCGCACAGGCCGTCGGCGGCCCGGAGGTTCCAGCGGGCGAGCACGTTGGTGAAGGCGTTGTCGTCGACGCCCTCGTGGTACTCGTCGGGACCGATGACCCCGCAGATGTGATGGGCGCCGGCGGCATCCACCGTGGTCCGGGAGGCCCAGAACCGGGCCGTCTCCAGCACGATCTCGGCGCCCATGCCGGCGACGAACGCGTCGTCGCCGGTCACCTGCCAGTACTGCCACACGGCCCAGGCCACGTCGGCGGCGATGTGGTGCTCCTGGATGCCGGTCAGGACCTCGAGCTCGGTGCCGTCGGGCAGGCGGACCGATTCGGGCGTGGTCTCCTCACCGGTGTCGGCGGACTCCCAGGCGAACAGGGCGCCGGCGTAGCCCATCCGGGCCGCCTTGGCCCGGGCGGCCGGCAGGGTGCGGTGGCGATAGGCGAGCAGGGCCCGGGCGGTTCCGGGGTGGGTCCAGATGAAGAACGGCAGGCAGAACACCTCGGTGTCCCAGAACACATGGCCCCGGTAGCCGGGGCCGGTGAGGGCCCGGGCCCCGATCGAGGCCCGGTCGCTCTCGGGGTCGCCGGCGATGATCAGGTGGTACAGGGCGAAACGCAGGTCGCGCTGGGCCTGGCCGTCGCCGTCGACGACCACGTCGGCATCGAGCCAGCGGTCCCGCCACGCTCGGCGGTGGCGGGCGTACAGCTCCTCGGGGCCCTGCCCCCTGGCCCGGGCCAGAGCGTCGTGGGCCGGTCCGTCACGGTCGACGGCCACCAGTCGGGTCCCATCGGCGCCGCCCACTGCGAACCACACGCCGGCGCCGCCCTTGGCCTGTATCCCGACGTGGGCGCCGCCTTCGGTGACCGCGACGTCGACGTTCTCCACCGCACCGCCGGCCTCGGGCAGAGCGACGTCGCCCAGCGGTGCCCCTTCGACCTGCAGGACCAGCACGTCCCGGTCGGCCAACGAGGCGAACCGAGCCGATCGGAATCCGGGCGCCTCGCCGAACAGGACGCCGTGGCGCAAGTCGAGGGTCCGCCGGCTCTCGGTGGGGCCGGCGTCGACCCGGGCCTGGACCCTGGTCCACTCCGGGCCGCTCACGAGCTCGGGACCGGCCTGCTCCTCGGGATCCCAGCCGAAGACGCCGGCCACGTAGAAGGCGGGCCGAGAGCTGGGGCCCGGCCCCTCGAGCGAACCCCGGGTGCCGGTGCGGCCGTTCCCCACCGTCAGCCACGACTCGATCTCAGGCTCCCGAGCGGGGTCTGAGCGGTCCACGACGATCCGCCAGAAGTGGTCCTCGGTCGGGGCGGGGAAGCCGGCGTCGACGCCGGCGAGGACCTCCTCGAGGTCCTCGGGGACCTGAACCAGCCGGACGGCGCCTTCCGGTGCCCCCGGGCCGGCCAGCCGGTGGCGGGCCCAGTCGGTCGCGCCCTCACCCCCGGGCCAATCGACCAGCCGGCCGGGGGCGCCAGGCGCAACGCCGGCCGCGGCCTTCGCCGTCACCGCCGACGCCACCAGGACCACGTCGACGCCCCGGGCCAGCAGCCGGCCGAGCCCGGCGGACAGTGGCCCGAGGGGCCCGTCCCAGTCGATCACGACCACTTCCACGCCTGTCGGGCTCATCAGCCGAGAAACGGTAGTGGCCCGCAGGGGCCGGTCCGGACGGGCCGTGGCGCGGGAGCCCATGCCCGCCCGCCGGCTCGCCGTCCCTGCTGCTCCTGGTGGCCGCCTCCTGCCGGAACGGGGCCTCACCGCCGGCGGCGGCCGAGGGCCTCGGGGTCTAGCTCACGATCGTGCCCCGGGCGTGGAGCTCGGCGAGGACCAACAGGCAGACGGCGAAGACGCCCAGGACGGCCCACGCCAGCCGCGGCCGGCGGAACAGCACGTCGGCGGCCACCGCGAAGCACGGAAAGGCGGCGAGGGAGTAGCGGCCCATGCCGACGAAGTCCTTCGTCGCCACCGCCGTGGCCAGCACGGCGATGACCACGTAGACCCCGTAACCCCATCCCAGCCGGCGGAACACCAAGGGGATGAAGGCGGCAGTCACGACCGTGGCCAGGGCGTTGATGAACAGGTGCCCGAAGTGGCCGTCGGTCCACGGTCCGTTCCACATGGCCTTGACCCAGTGGACCTTGAACCAGGTGTGGGCCCCCGGCGGCTGGTCCCAGCCCTTGGCGCCGGCCACCTCCAAGAACGCGAACGGCTCGCCGAAACGCGACCACAGGAACAGGCAAAAGGCGGCCATGCCCAGCGGCGCCAACAGCAGCCCGGCGTCGACGGCACGGACGCGCTGGCGCAGGGCTCCCGCTGCGGGGACCGGCCTCCCGCGCCGGTTACGGCTGAACACCCGATTGCGCTCGAGGTACAGGACCCACAGCCCCAGGACCAGGGCGGCACCCACCGGACGGGCGGCGGTGGCCACCATCCCGAACAGGCCGGCGAGAACCGGCCGGTCGCGCTCGAGGGCCAGGAAGGCGGCCAGCGAGGCCACGATGAAGAGGGCGTCGCCGTAGACCGCCCCCATCAGGTAGAAGGCGAACGGGTAGAGCAGGAGCAGGGCCACGGCGAGGCGGGCTCTGGCCGTCCCGAGCTTCTCGACGCACCACCGGTGGAACAGGACGGCGACCGCCAGCCCACAGGACACCGTGATGAGGAAACCGGCCATCAGCGGGCCGCCGACCAGGTGGCCGACGTACCGCATCGCCAACGGGTAAGCGGGGAAGAACGCCACCGGCGACTGCTTGTCGGGCTGGAAGAACCAGTAGCCCCGCCGGGCGATGCCGACGTACCACCAACCGTCCCACCAGCCGAAGGCGTCGACCCACCGGTCGCCCTGGAGATGGCGGTGGAACGGGTGGAGCAGGGAGAGGTAGGCGTGGGCCAGGACCGAGATGACCACGACCACGCCGGCGACGCCGGCGAACAGGACGAGAGGGAACCACCGGTCGCCGCGGCTCAGCGGCACGCGGCCGCCCTCGACCGGCGCCGCGCCGGCCGGGAGAGCTCCGACACCAGCCGGTTCCGGGGCGCCGTCGCGTCGGATCTCCGTCTCGAACATCTAGGTCGTGTAGCCCCCCAGGCCGTGCTTTTTCCGGCGGAGATTAGAGGCCACCGGCGCCGGGGGCCACCTGCCGTTCCTGTTCCGTCAGGTAGCGGTCGGCAAACCGAGGATGAGCCAGCCGCGGTCCGGGAAACCGGCGGCCTCGGCCACCCGAGCCGAGGCCGCGTTGCCGCGGCCGTGGAGGTAGATCGGCACGCCGCCCGCCCGCAGGATGGCGGCCGCCCCCCGGGCCACCAGGGCACGGG
>DATLHA010000093.1:0-4446 GCA_035540095.1 Acidimicrobiales bacterium
GGGTTCGCCTTCCCCGCAGGGGCCCCAACCCCTGCTCCTCCCCGAGGCGGGGATGGGGCCCCGCCTCGGGGAGGAGCAGGGGTTGGGGCCCCTGCGGGGAAGGCGAACATTGTGGCGTGACGCGGCGCTGGTCGCCGGCAAGGACCTGCGGGTCGAGGCCCGCTCCCGGGTGGGGGTCAACCAGGTCGTGCCCTTCGCTCTCCTGGTGCTGGTCGTCTTCGCCTTCGCCCTGGACTCCGACCGCGGCATGTTGATCGCCGTCGGCCCCGGCCTGTTCTGGGTCACGGTCCTGTTCTCAGGTCTGCTCGCCATCCAGCGGTCCTTCGTCATCGAGTCCGACGACGACGCCCGCGACGCCCTGCGCCTTTCCGGCCTCGACGGGGCCGGCATCTTCCTGGGCAAGGCGGCAGCCGTCGCCGCCCAGTTGGTGATCCTCGAAGCCGTCCTGACCATGGGCGTGGTGGTGCTCTACGGGGTGCAGCTGCGAGGCGCGGTCATGCTGCTGGTGACGTGCGCGTTGGCCACCGTGGGCCTGGCCGCGGCGGGGACGGTGTACGGGATCATCGCCGCCGGCCTCCGCGTGCGGGACACCCTGCTGCCCCTGCTGGTACTACCGGTGCTGGCGCCCGTACTCTTGGCTGCGGCCCGGGCGTGCGAAGCAGCCCTGGCCGGCACCCCGGCCGAGGGCTGGCCGTGGGTGCGGCTCCTGGCCGTCTTCGCCACCATCTATGTGACGTTCGGGGTCGTCGCCTTCGGCCCGCTTCTGGAGGAAGCTTGAGAACAAGGAGTTCACCTGCCGTCCGCGTCCTGGGATGGCTCACCGCCACCAGCCTGGCCCTGACCGCCTTCATGGCCCTGGTCGTCTCCCCCCGCGACGTCAACATGGGCGACTCCGTGCGGCTCCTCTACCTCCATGTGCCCACCGCCTGGCTGTCGATGTACATCTGCTTCGGTATCACCACCCTGGCCAGCGTGCTGTACCTGTGGAAGCGCAGCCGCTCGCGCTTCTGGGACCTCACCGCGGCCGCCTCGGCAGAGATCGGGGTGCTGTTCCTGGGCCTGACCCTTCTGATCGGCGCCATCTGGGGCCGGATCACCTGGGGGGTCTACTGGACCTGGGACGCCCGGCTGACCTCGACCGCCGTGCTCTTCGTGATGTACCTGGGATACCTCGCGGTGCGGAAGGTGCCGGCGTCACCCGAGGTGCAGTCGAAGCGGTCGGCCGTCGTGGCCATCGCCTCCTTCCTGAACGTGCCGATCGTCCACTTCGCCGTCGAATGGTGGCGGACCCTGCACCAGGACGCCACCTTCCTGAGCGACCGCCGCCTCCTCGATCCCCAGATCGGCGGCACCATGGCCTGGACGCTGTTCCTGGGGGTCATCTCCTTCACCCTTCTCTACGCCTGGCTCATGGCCCACCGCTTCCGGCTGGCCTGGCTGGAGGACCGTCTCGGCGACCGCCAGCTCCAGTCGGCCATCGACGAGCGCCGGGCCGAGGCCGGGGTGGCACACAAGGCCGAGGTGATTCCCTCGTGAACGACGCCGGCTACATCTTCGCCGGGTACTTCGCCACGTTCGGCATCCTCGCCGCCTACGCGGCGTGGGTGATCCGCAGGAAGCGCACCCTCAGCCGCCTCCTGCGCCCCGAGGACACCACTTGATCGACACCCGCCGGCGGCTGTGGTTGGCCGGCGTCGTGGTCCTCGCCGCCCTCGGCTTCCTGGTGTTCCAGGGGCTGGGCAACGCCACGCTCTACTTCCGCACCGCGGACGAGGCCGTGGCCCAGCGGGACCAGCTCGGCGACCGCCGGTTCCGCATCGAGGGCGACGTGGTCGACGGCAGCGTGCGCCAGGACGGCAACGACGTGTCGTTCACGCTCACCAAGAACGACGTGCAGGTGCCCGTCCAGCACAAGGGTGACCCGCCCGAGCTGTTCCGGCCGGGAATCCCCGTCGTCCTGGAGGGCCGGTTCAAGGACGACCACTTCTCGAGCGACCGCATCCTGGTCAAGCACTCCGAGACGTACGTGGCCGAGAATCCCCAGCGGGTCACCACGACGCTGAGATGAGCACATCGTCGCAGAGACGGCCATGAGCGCAGTTCTGGGCACGGCGGCCGTCGCCCTCGGCCTCGCCGCCTCCATCCTCGGCATGGCCACGCTCGCCATCGGCCTGCGCCGGCGCAACCCGGGAATGCTCCGCACCGCACAGAACTACGTGTGGCTGGTCCTCGCCGGCGCCGTGCTGGCCACCGTGGCCATGCAGTACGCCCTGCTGAGCGACGACTTCTCGCTGAAGTACGTGGCCGACAACCACAGCCGCAGCACCCCACTGCTCTACACGGTCACCACCATGTGGTCGGCGCTGGAGGGTTCCATCCTGCTGTGGGCGCTGGTCCTGGCCGGCTACATCGCGGTCATGGCCCGCCACTTCCGGGGCCGGGCCACCGACCCCATCGTGGCCTGGGCGACGCTCGTCGCCCTCGGGGTGGCCGCCTTCTTCTTCGCCCTGATGGCCGGCCCGTCGAACCCCTTCCGGCTGGTGGCGGGCGCCGTCCCCTTCGACGGACCGGGGCCCAACCCCCTCCTGCAGAACCACCCGCTGGTGGCGTTCCACCCGCCGATGCTCTATCTGGGCTACGTCGGCTTCACCATCCCCTTCGCCTTCGCCCTGGCCGCCCTGATCACCGGCCGCCTCGGCGAGGGGTGGCTGATGGAGACCCGGCGGTGGACCCTCTTCGCCTGGGGCTTCCTCACCGTCGGCATCGTCCTGGGCGCCTGGTGGTCCTACGAGGTCCTGGGCTGGGGTGGCTACTGGGCGTGGGACCCGGTCGAGAACGCGTCCTTCCTCCCATGGCTGACGGCGACGGCCTACGTCCACTCGGTGATGGTCCAGGAGCGGCGGGCCATGCTCCGGGTCTGGAACCTGTCCCTGCTGGTGGCGACGTTCTCGTTGACGATCCTGGGCACGTTCCTCACCCGCTCCGGCGTGCTGGACTCGGTCCACGCCTTCACCGAGTCGCCCATCGGGCCGGCGATCCTCGCCTTCTTCGCCGTCGTGGTGGCGGTCTCGATCGGTCTCATCGGCTGGCGGGGCGACAAGCTGCGCTCGCCAGGGTCGATCGACGCGCCGGTGTCTCGGGAGGCGGCGTTCCTTGCCAACAACGTGGCCTTCGCCGCCTTCGCCTTCGTGGTGCTGCTGGGGACGATCTTCCCGCTGCTGGCGGAGGCGATCAACGGCGACCGGCTTTCGGTCGGGGCGCCCTACTTCAACCGGATGACCGCCCCCATCGGGTTCACCCTGCTCTTCCTCATGGCGGTGGCGCCGGCCCTGCCGTGGCGCAAGGCGGCGGCGGAGACCCTCCATCACCGGCTCGTCTGGCCGGCGTGGGCGGCGACCCTCACGGTCGTGGCGTGCGTCGCCTTCGGTCTGCGGGGGCTGGGGCCGCTGCTGGCCTTCGGCCTGGCCGCCTTTGCCGGCGCGGCGGCGTTGCGCCAGCTGGGCCTCTCCGTCCGGGCCGCCCGCCGGGGCGGGGAGCCGGCATGGCGGGCGGTGTTCGGCCGGTCCAACGGCGGCATGGTCGTGCACATCGGCGTGGTCCTGGTGGCGGTGGGCTTGGCCGCAAGCTCGTCGTACGGGCACAGGGCCCAGTTCCGCCTGGCCCCGGGGGAGTCGGCCAACCTCGCCGGCCACTCGGTGACCTACCTGGGCACCACTGTCAAGGAACACGCCAACAAGCGGACCACCTCGGCCCAGGTCCAAATCGACGGCGGGAAGGTCTACGGGCCGGCGCTGCACCAGTTCCCGTTCGGCTCGCAGGCCATCGGGACTCCGTCGGTGCGCACGGGGCCGTTCTCCGACGTCTACCTGACCCTGATCGTCCCGCCCGACGAGGCCGGCGTGGCGGTCATCGGCGTGAACATCCAACCGATGGTCGCCTGGCTGTGGACCGGTGGTGCGGTGATGGGCTTCGGCACCTTCCTGGCCGCCTGGCCGGGTCGGCGCCGGCGCCGGCCGGTGTCGCCGGGCTCGGAGCCGGCGGTGTCGGAGCCCGACCCCACCCGCCCCGAGCCGGCGGTGGTGCCGTCGTGAGCCGGCGCCTGAGCTGGGGGCTGCTGGCCCTGGTGCTGGTGGGCGCGCTGGCCGTGGGCTCCCAGGGGAAGCCCGGTCCGCCCACGGAGGACCAGCGGGTCGAGCGCATCTCGTCGGTCCTGCGTTGCCCGACGTGCCGTGGCCTCTCGGCCGCCCAGTCCGATGCGCCGTCGGCGGAGGCCATCCGCGACGAGGTGCGCCGGCGGGTTCAGGGAGGCGAGACCGACGCCCAGATCAAGGGCTACCTGATCAGCCGCTACGGGGAGGACATCCTCCTGCAGCCCCGCAACCGGACGGTGTGGGTCCTGCCGGTGCTGGGCGGTGTGGCTGCGGTCGGCGGGTTGGTTCTCGTCAT
>DATLHA010000094.1:0-4209 GCA_035540095.1 Acidimicrobiales bacterium
CAGGTCGCGGACGAAGGTGTAAGCCTGCTCGATCCTGACCAGGGTCTGGTTCAGGTCGATGATGTAAATGCCGTTGCGCTCGCCGAAGATGAACCGCTTCATCTTGGGGTTCCAGCGCCGGGTCTGGTGACCGAAGTGGACTCCGGCCTCCAGCAGTTGCTTCATGGTGACGACAGCCACGCGAATTCTCCTTCTCCCATCGGTTGCGGGACCCTGCGCCGCCACGCCGGATTAGAGGCGACCGTGGGAGAGCGTGCAGGAGGGTGAAATCCGCCTGGGAAGGCGGCTGGAACACTCTATCGTTCCCCCGCGCGAGTCGACTTCCGGTTCCATCGGTTCCCCTCCTGAGCGAACTGGTTGCACCTACCCCCGCATAGCGCGGTCAACTGCAACCAGAACGAGCGGTGGTCACCACAGCGGCCCCGCCTCCGCGGTGTTGACCGGTGCCTCCCGCAGCGTGGCCACCAGCCAGCCGCCCGGACCCACGGCCAGGCCGCTGACCCGGCCCGCCGGTGGCCTCACCAGCTCGGTTTCCCGCTTCGGGCCGGCGAGGAGCACGCGGCCGTCGTCGAGGGGGAAGGCGTAGCTCCCCGCCGGCCTCGCCACCGGCCCGCCCCGCACCGCGGCGCCGTCGGTGGCCACCTGCCAGCTGCGCCGGCCGGTTCCGGCGTCGAGCAGGTCGAGACCGCCCAGGCGGTGGGCGACCAGCACCGTCCTGGCGTCGACCGCCAGCGGCGGCACCTCCGGCGAGCCGGCGCCCTCCACCTCGGTTCGCCACTTCCTCTCGCCCGAGGTCAGGGCCAGCGCATGGGCGGCCAGGTCGCCGGCCACGACGACGGCCAGGCCGCCGGCCGTCAGCGCCGGCGCACTGACGCCGCCGCCCGGAAGCGGGACGGCCCACCGCTGGCGCCCGGAGGCCGCGTCGACGGCGATGGCGCCGCCGCTGCGGCGGTCGGCCCGGTCCCACGCGGCCACGACCGTCGTCCCGTCGGTGGCCGGCGGGCCCAGGGCCGGCCCCGGCAGTGACACCGTCCACGCCAACCTCCCGTCGGCCAGGTTGATGGCGACGACGGTGCCTTCCCAGGTGGTCGTGACCGCCAGCCCGCCGGCGATGACGGGCGTGTTGGCCCGGCCCTTCACCGGCGTGTCCCACAGGAGCGCCCCGCCGGCCCGGCGGAAGGCGGCCAGGCCGTCGTCGGTGGCCGCCACCACGAGATCCGTGCCGAGGCGAGGGGCGACGTCGCGCAGGCCCAGCCGGTCGGCTTGCCACTGGCGCCGGCCCTGGGCGTCGAGCACCACCAGGTGCTGGCGGCCGTAGGTGAAGGCGATCGCTTCGTCGTCGGCCGCCGGCAGGCCTACCCACGCCGGCGGCGGCGCCGTCCAGACCCATCCGTCACCTTCGCGGCGAGCGTCGCCACCGGGCGCGGCCGCCGGTGGCGGCGAGGAGCCGGCACCGGCCCCCGCGTCGGGCGGGGGCGACGCCGTGCCGGACCGGCACCCCACTCCGGCGAGAAGGGCCAGCAGGCAGAGGATGCGGGCGAGGCTACCGGGGCGAGTCATGGTCATACCTCCTGGGGACGTGGGTCTTGGGAATCTCTGCCAGCCACTTGTCGAAACGCCGGGCCGCCATCCAGCCGCCTCCGCCCAGGCCGTTCTCGGTGGCGTAGACCAGTCCCGAGACAGCGGCATCGGCCATGGCGTCGCCGAAGCTCTGGCACGTCGGTGCCATGCCGGCCAGGCCGAGGGCCACCTCGCGCCGGGCCTCGGGCGAGCCGGGTAGCTCACCGTGATCGTCGTCATGAGTAGGGGCTGACACGGTGACGTTGTGGGCGCCGGCCAGCAGGGTCCGCCCTGCGGGCACAATGAGGTCCTCTCGGGCGCCGATCGACGTCACCTTCAGCCCGGGAGGCAAGGGCTTGCTGTTCAGCCGCTCCATGAACTCCGAGTGCGCCGCCATCTGGCGCACGGAGGTGCCCCCCGGGTCGACGTGGTTGGGAAGGGCCTGATGGCTCGCATCGACGAGGCCACTGCCGATGCCCGTGTTGCCCAGCATGGTCAAACCCGTGGCCGCCGGCGCGCCGAGATGGGGCGAGCCGAGCGTCACCAGCGCGTTGACCTCGGGCAACCGAGGGTCGGTGGGCTCGCCCTCGTCGGTGAGGGCGCTGCGAGCCACCAGCCCGCCCTGGGAGTGAGCCACGATGTCTATGGGGACGCCTGGGTTCTCCGCCGCCAGCCGCACGAGCAGGTCACGCAGCCTTCCGGCGGACTCGCGGATGTCGTTCGTGGTATCCGTCACGGCGTAGGGGTTCTCCTTGACGGTGCCCCCGGTGTAGGAGTACCGGTAGTCGTCGCCCGGGGCGTAGCCGAGAGCAGCGGCATCGAGCTGGTCGATAGGGCCATCGCGACTCGTGGATCCAAGCCCCGCCACCCGGACGAGGATGTGGCGTTCCTGGAGCTTCGGCGCCGGCACCGATTCCGCCGTGCACGTCGACCGTGCCTTCCACCAGGCATGGGCGGCCTCCAGGAACCGCTCGGCGTGGGCCTGGGGCGTGTTGTCGGTGGCGTAGTGGTAGGCGCCCCGCAACTCGTCGGCGAGGGTGGTCGCCGCCTTGTCGATGGTCTCGAAGGTCTTGTCCTGCGCCCACTGGTACGCCGTCCCACCGGCGGCGATCGTCCGCTGCGCCCACCCGGGGAACATCCTGATGAGGCCCTCGCGCTCCTTCGCCTCGCTCTGAGGCCGGCGGAGCTCGTCCGGCACGAGGTGGACCTGCGGCGGGCCGCCGCCGAAGAGCAGCGCCGGATCGAGGTAGGCCTCGCCGGCTCGGACACCGAAGTGGAACCGGTCCTGGGTGGTGCCCACCGTCTGGCCCTGGGCCACCTTGTCGCCCCGTTTGACCGCGACCAGCTGGAGGAAGGAGTAGCTGGTCCGCAGGCCGTCGTCGTGGAGGATGACGACGTGCAGGCCGCCGGCCACCGGCCCGGCGAAGACGACCTCGCCGGCCGCAGCGGCCACCGGCGTGGCGGGCGTCGTGGCGTACTCGAGACCCCGGTTACCCGACGTCCAGTTGGGCTCGGCAGGACGGAACGGGTCGACGACGGGTGCGTCGACCGGGGGCTTGTAGGTGACGGCCGCCGGGGCGCCGGCGCCGGCTCGGGCGGGTAGGGCCGCGCACAGCGCGACGAGCGTGGCCAGCACGAAGGCCAACCGGCGCATCGGAAACCCCCAGGGACGGGTGGACCGTTGGGGGGAAGGGGCGCCGGTGGACCCGCAGGCGCGGGCTCAGCCGAAGTGCTGCGAGACTTTACACCGGGGGGTGAGACAGCGCCAGGGGCGCTGAGAAATTACCGCTTGGTGCTGACGGAGGGATCGCCCAGCTTCGACCGCAGCTGGATGACGGCCTTGGTGTGGATCTGGCACACCCGGCTCTCGGTGATGCCGAGGATGCCGCCGATCTCACCGAGCGTCAGGCCCTCGTAGTAGTAGAGGGTGAGGACGATCTTCTCCCGCTCGGGGAGACGGTTCAGCGCCTGAGCCAGGATCTGCTTGGTCTCCTCCACCTCGAAGGCCCCCACCGGGCCCAGCCCGGTGTCGGGGATGGTGTCGCCAAGGGTCACCGACTCACTGCGGTCGGCGCCCACGGACACTGTCTCCTCGAGGGCCACCAGACCGAAGAAGGAGATCTGGGTGAAGACGTTCTGCAGCTCCTCCTCGGTGGTGCCCAGCTCGTCGGCCACCTCGGCGTCGGTGGGGGTGCGCAGCAGCTCGTGCTCGAGCTTGGTGTACACCTTCTCGACCGCCCGGGCCTTGGCCCGCAGGGAGCGGGGTACCCAGTCGATCGAGCGCAGCTCGTCGATGATCGAGCCCCGGATGCGGGACATGGCGTAGGTCTCGAACTTGAATCCCCGCGAGGGCTCGAACTTGTTGATGGCGTCGATCAGCCCGAACATCCCGTAGCTGACCAGGTCGGCCTGCTCGATGCTGTTGGGAAGGCCGGCGGAGAGACGGCCGGCGACGTACTTCACCAGTGGCGAGTAATGGACCACCAGGCGGTTGCGGTCCTCCATGGAGCCCGTGGCCTTGAAGTCGTCCCAGAGCTTGGTGATGGCGTCCGATTGAGGTTCCACGGGCTCCTACGCTCTGGGGTGGGTGGCGTCGTAGACCGAGCGCAACCGCTCCTTGCTGACATGAGTGTACAACTGGGTCGTCGC
>DATLHA010000095.1:0-5393 GCA_035540095.1 Acidimicrobiales bacterium
TTCCCCGCAGGGGCCCCAACCCCTGCTCCTCCCCGAGGCGGGGCCCCAGCCCCGCCCGGCGCCGTGATCTCTTCCAAAACACCGCCGGTCACCTGGCCGCCGGCCATGGTGACGGTGCGGGTGGCCAGGGCCGCGGCCCGGTCGAGCTCGTGGGAGGCGAGCAGGACGGTGGCCCCGCCGGCGGCGGCCTCCTGCACGATCGCGTCGAGCAGGCTGCGGCCGGCGGCGTCGAGGCCGGCGTGGGGCTCGTCGAGCAGCCACAGCTCGGGGCGGCGGGCCACGACGGCGGCCACCGCCACCCGCCGGCGCTGGCCGGCGGACAGCTTGCCGGCGGGCACGTCACGCAGGCGGCCGTCGAGACCGAGTCGGGCCATGGCGCCGACCGCCGACGAGGAATCGGCGCCGGCGGCGCGAGCCGAGAACCTGAGGTTGTCGGCCACGGTGAGGTCGTCGTACAGGAATGCGGCGTGGCCCAGGAGGCCGACCCGGCGGCGGACGGCCTTGCGGCTCTTGCGCATGTCGTGGCCCAGCACCTCGGCCTGGCCGGCGGTGAAGGCGGCGAGGCCGGCGAGGGCCCGCAGCAGCGTCGTCTTGCCGGCGCCGTTGGAGCCCTGCACGAGGACGATCTCGCCGGCGGCCACGTCGAGGTCCACCCCGGCCAGGGCCGGGAACCGGCCGAGCAGCGACACGGCGGAGCGAAGACGGACGGCAAGGGCCATGGATACCCCCTCCAAGGTACCGGTGGGGGTGAACTCCGGTCCAAGCAGGTCAGCCGGTAGCCTCGAGCCTGTGATCCGGAGCGTCGTCCGGGGAATCGGCAAGTCGCTCATCTCGGTGGGCGTGCTCATCCTCCTCTTCGTGGTGTACCAGCTCTGGGGAACCGGGCTGGCCCACAGCCGCGGCCAGAAGTCCCTGCGCGCCGAGTTCGCCCGCCAGTTGGCGGCCGCGCCGGCGGCGGCGGACAACCCGGTGATCACGACGCCCGGCGCGCCGGCTCCGCCGGCCCGCGCCATGCCGCCCCTGGTCCAAGGCGGACCGGTGGGCACCATCGCCATCCCGAAGATCGGTATCGATCAGGCGGTGATCGAGGGGGTGGGCGTCGAGGAGCTCAAGAACGCGGTCGGCCACTACCCGGACACCAAGGTGCCGGGCCAGAAGGGCAACGCCGCGCTCGCCGGTCACCGCACCACCTACGGCGCCCCGTTCAACAAGCTGGACGACCTCGTCGCCGGCGACGAGATCACCTTCACGACCCTCGCCGGCACTTTCAAGTACCTCGTGTCGGAGAAGAAGATCGTGACGCCCGAGACGGTCGAGGTGCTCGATCCGACCCCGGACAACCGCCTCACCCTCACCACCTGCCACCCCAAGTACAGCGCCGAGCAGCGCCTGATCATCGTCGCCATCCTCCAGGGCCCCCCGATCGACGAGCCCGCCGTCCCCGCCGGCACCACGCCGACCACGTCGCCCTCCCGCTCCAGCGAACTGGCCGCCGGCCTCGACCGCCCCGGCCTCTCCGGCGCCGGCGCCGCCAACCGCCCGGCCATCGCCTGGGGCATCATCGCCGCATGCATCTGGCTGGCGGCCTGGGCCGTCGGTCGCTGGTCCGGCCGGCGCTGGGCGGCCTACATCGTCGGCGCGCCGGTCTTCCTCGTCGCCCTCTTCCTGTTCTTCGAGAACTTCGCCCGCCTCCTGCCGGCGAACGTCTGATCGAGGCCGGCGCCGGCCGCGCCGGCCGGGATCAGATCGGCTGGCGGATGGCTCCTGACAGCGGACCGTGCCACGATGCCCGAAGTGCCGCCCCGACCTGAGTCACACGAGGATCCGGTGCTGGCCCGGCGGGCGCGGATCAGCCGCATGGTCGACACCGCCCAGCGGGTCGGCTACAGCCTGTGGCTGGTGGCGATCGTCGTGTTCGGGTTCGGTGCCGCCACCCGTTTCCGGCCGGTGATGGTCACCATCGTGATCGGCTGCCTGGCCGCCGGCTCGGCGCTGCTGGCACCGGCCATCGTCATCGGCTACGGAGTGAAGGCCGCCGACCGTGCCGACCGAGGAGAGCCTGATGGGCATTAGCGCCGCGGTGCTGACGGGGGTCGGCCAGCCGTTCGCCGTCCGCCACGACGTGGAGGTCGAGGCGCCCCGTGCCGGCGAGATCCGGATCAAGGTGGCGGCCTGCGGGGTGTGCCGCTCCGACCTGTCGATGCAGGACGGCACCACACCGGTCCCGATGCCAGTCGTGCTCGGGCACGAGGCCTCGGCCGTCGTGCAGGAGGCGGGCGAGGGCGTGACCGACCTGGCGCCCGGGGACCATGTCGTCGTCTCGTGGGTGCCCCAGTGCGGCGCCTGCTATTTCTGCCGGCGGGGCCAACCCCACCTGTGCCAGGCCGCCGACGCCGTGCTGCTGGCCGGCGGGCTCCTGGACGGCTCGCCCCGCCTCCGCCTCGACGGTGCTCCGCTGTTCCAGATGTGCGGCGCCGGCACCTACGCCGAGGAGACGGTCGTCTCCGCCTCGGCGGCGGTCAGGATCCCCGACGACGTCCCCCTCGACATCGCCGCCCTGTTCGGCTGCTCGGTGCTCAGCGGCGTGGGGGCGGCGCTGAACACCGCCACCATCTCCCCCGGCGACGCCGTGGCCGTCGTGGGCTGCGGCGGCGTGGGGCTCAACGTCATCCAAGGCGCCCGCATCGCCGGCGCCGAGGTCATCGTCGCCGTCGACGTGCACGCGGCCAAGCTCGACACCGCCCGGGAGTTGGGCGCCACCCACACCGTCGACGCCAGCCGGTCCGACCCCGCCGACGTGGTGCGCGACCTCACCGGCCAGCGGGGTGCCGACGTCGCCTTCGAGGTGCTGGGCCGGCAGCGCACCATCGAGCAGACCGTGGAGATGACCCGCCGGGGCGGCCAGGCGATCCTCGTCGGGATACCGCCTCTCGACGTGATGCTCACGCTGCCGGCCTTCCTCGGCTTCGTGCTCCAGGAACGCACGGTCAAGGGCTGCTGGTACGGGTCGTCGGACATGCGCCGCGACGTCCCCCGTTTCCTCGACCTCTACCGCAGCGGGAAGCTCCGCCTCGACGAGTTGGTGTCGCGGCGCATCGGGCTGGCCGAGGTCAACGACGCCATGGAGGCGATGAAGGCCGGCGAGGTGGCCCGCTCGGTGATCGTCTACTGAGCTCGGCGGCGGCCGGGGGTGGTCTTCACCGGCGCCGACTTCTTGGCCCGCTCGGCCACCGCCTTCTTCGCCGGCGACAGCGCCGGCGCCGCCTCCACCTTGCGCCGGGGACGGAGGTCGGCCAGCGTCTCGCTCAGTTCCGCCACCTGGGCCTGCAGCATCCGGATGTCGCTGCGCAGCGGGGCCAGCGTGCCGCCCTCGGTGGACGCCGTCTTCACCAGGGCGGCGACCTGCACCGCAAGCTCGTCGACCTGCCGGCGAACCCGCTCCTCGCTCTCGGCCGCCCGGCGGTCGAGGGCCTCGAGGGCGGCGGTGACCTCCGCCCGCTCGGTGGCGACACCGGCGGCCGCCTTCCCCAGCTCCTCCAACCGGGCCTGCACCGCCTGGTCGAGCCGCTCCTCCGCGTCGTGGCGTGCGGTCTCGAGCTTGGCGCCCAGGGCGTCGACCTCGGCCCGCAGCTGGTCGATCCGGTTGGTGCCGGCGGCCACCTCGGTCCGGCCCTCGGCCAGGGTGAAGGCGACCTCGGCCCGCACATCGGTCAGGTGGGCGTCGACCGAGGCTCGCAGCTGGTCGCGGGCGTCGTCCATCTCGGCCAGGCGCTGGCCGACCAGCTCGTCCAGCTTGGCGTCGACCAGCTCGCCCAGCCGGGCGTCGGTACGGCGGGTGTGCTCCTCGAGGGCCTCGATGCGCCGGCCGTCGGAGGCCACCGCGTCGGGCAGGGCCTCCACGCGCTCCACTGCGGCGTGGGCTGAGGCGGCCTGGTCGGTGACCGTCGACATCCGCTCGTCGAGCTCGTCGACGGACACGACGAACCGGCGGTGGGCATCGGCCACGGCCGTCCCGATCTCGGTGCGCGCCTCGCGCACCTGCTGCACCACCGTCTCCTCGAGCTCACGCCTGAGGGTCTCCAGCTCGGCCCGCCGGCGGTCGACGACCTCGGCCAGCTTGATCTCCACCATGGTGGCGAAGCGCTGCTCGGCGTCGCGGTGCTGCTGCTCGATGGCGTCGAGGCGCTCCTGGATCTGGCTGGCACGGGCCCGGGTGGCGGCGGCCACGGTCTCGATCTCGGTCCGGAGCTCGGTGGCCTGCTGGGCGAGCACCCGCTCGAGCTCGGCTCGCACCCCGCTGAGCTCCCCCGGCCGTGCGGCCACCACTTCGGCCAGACGGGCCTCGACCGACTCCGCCAGCCGGCCCATTGCCGACTTCACCCGCTGCTCCAGCAGCTCGGCCCGGGCCGGGCCGGCGTCGGCTTCGGCTTGGAGGGCGGCGAGGCCGTCGGTGGCCGCCGCCACCTGGAGCACCAGCCCGTCCACCCGGGCCTCCACCGACTTCTCCAGCCGGGCGTTCGCCGCCCGCACTTGCTGCTCCAGCGCCTCGACGCGCTCTGTCGCCGCCCGTGACGAGAGCCGGAGCGCTGCCAGGCTCTCGCCGGCGGAGGCCTCGTCGCGCTCGAGCCGGTCGAGCCGGTCGCCCAAGGCGGAGCGCAACGCCTCCAGCTCGGAATGCCTCGCCGCCGTGGTGTCGGCCAGCCGGGTCTCCACCGAGTCGCTGAGGCGGCCCATCGCCGCCTTCACCCGCTGCTCGAACGCCTCCATGCGAGCCGGGGACTCCTCGGCGCCGGCCCGGACGGGGGCGATCTCGGCCAGACGGGCATCCACCGATCCCAACAGCTCCGACCGCAGCGAGCGCATGTCGGCCCGCCGGGTGTCCACCGCCTGTACCAGCTGGGCCTCGACCCAGCCGGCCAGCCGGGTGGCCAGCTGGCGGACCTGCTCCTCCAGGGCGGCCAGCCTGTCGACCTCGTCGGCGGCTTGATCCACGGACGGCGCCTCGTTCACCCGGGACAGCGTACCGACCACCGGCGGCGGTCCGGCGGACGGCGCGCCGAAGCAGCACCTTCCTTCGACCTCGGCCGCCCCCAGGGCGGCGGATCACGCCCTGGTGGGTGAGCGCCTAGGCGCGGGGCCGAACGTTGGCGGCCTGCAGGCCCTTCGGCCCGGTCTGCACGTCGAACTCCACCGGCTCGCCCTCCTCGAGGCTGCGGTAGCCCGGCTTCTGGATGGCGCTGAAGTGGACGAAGACGTCGCCCCCGTCTTCCTGCTGGATGAACCCGTACCCCTTGTCAGCGTTAAACCACTTGACGGTCCCGGTCGCCACGGTGGCGATCCCCCTTCTCGCGTTGGACGTGCACTCGGGGGACCGCCCAACCGTGCGGTGATGC
>DATLHA010000096.1:0-14453 GCA_035540095.1 Acidimicrobiales bacterium
ACGGCGCCGGGGGTGGCCTTGATGGCCAGGCCCTTGGCCATGAGGAAGTTGCGGGCGAAGCCGTCGGACACGTCGACGACGTCGCCCTTCTTGCCGACGTTGTCCACGTCGGACCGCAGGATGAGGGTGACCATCTAGAAAGGCTCGTCTCCGTAGTCGTAGGTGGGCGCGCCGGCGCCGCCGCCGGACGGGGCGGCGTTGGCCACCGGGCGGTAGCCGCCGTTCATGGGCTGGCCGCCCCCGTCGCTCGGGCCCCGCCGGTCGTTCTTCTGGACCTGGGCCGTGGCCCAGCGCAGGCTGGGGCCGATCTCGTCGGCGACGACCTCGATCTTGGAGCGCTTCTCGCCCTCGGGGGTCTCCCAGGAGCGCTGCTCCAGGCGGCCGGTGACGACCACCCGGGCACCCTTGGAGAGCGACTCGCTGGCGTTCTCGGCCATCTCCCGCCAGCAGACGATGTCGAAGAACGACACCGCCTCCTTCTTCTCGTTGGTCTGCCGGTCGTTCCACACCCGGTTCACGGCCAGCCCGAAGGTGGCGGTGGCCTGGCCGCTGGCGGTGAACCGCAGCTCCGGGTCTCGCGTGACGTTGCCCACCAGGGTGACGCTGTTTCCGTTCATCGAATCACTCCGTTCGCCTGAATTGTCATGTCTTGGGTGGCCGCCTACTCGGCGGCGACCGTGCTACCGGTCACCGCCCCGGCGGCGACAGCGGCGGGCGCAGGCGTCGGGGCCGCCGGCTCGCTGGTCGGGGCCCCGTCCTCGGGGCCAACGGTGCTCTGAGGCCGGGCCGGCTTGCCCAGCGCCTTCTCGGGGAGGTGGACGACCTTGTGCCGGAGCACACCGTCGGCGAGGGTCAGCTGGCGGTCGAGGTCGGACATCGTGGCCGGCTCGGCCTGGGCCGACACCAGCACGTAGTTGCCCTCCCGGTGCTTGCGGATCTCATAGGCCAGCCGGCGCTTGCCCCACCGCTCCACCCGGCCCGGGTCGCCGCCCCGGGCCTTGATGAGCTCGGTGGCCCGGTCGACCTCGGCGCGGACGGTTTCGTCGTCCAGCGTGGGGTCGAGGATGATCATGACTTCGTACGGGCGCATGTGGGCAGAGCCTCCCTCTGGACCTGGCGGCGAGGCGCGCAGGGCACCGGGGCGTTCCCGGAGCAGGGTGTGGAGCGCAACCATGGTAGCTGGCATGGGGACCAGCATCCCAGGAGCCTGAGACAGTGTCCTTTCCCGGCGGGACCCCCGTCCCCGCCGCCTCGCCGAAGCGGGGCCCCTGCCCCGCCGGCGCCGTCCTGGCGGACCGGCGTTCGGCCACCACCGTGTCGCGGCTAGGGGCAGGGGCCGCCGGCGACGAGGCGGGTGCCGGGGCCGATGGCCAGGCGGGGCAGGTCGCCTTGGGGCACCTCCAAGGCCCAGCGGTAGGGCCGGGACGGCCCGTAGGTCGGGCAGGTGGGCATGTTGAGGCAGGGCGCCATGTCGGCGGCGGAGACGAACTGGCCCGAGGCGTCGAAGAAGGCGATCGACAGCGGCAGCGGCGTGTCCTTCATGTAGAACTGGCCGGTGTAGTCGGTGGAGAACTTGAACAGCATCCCGTCGTAGCCGCCCAGGTCGGCGCGCTCCATGAGGCCTCGGGCCTGCTGGGCTGCCGTCTCGGCCAGGAGGGCGCACCGAGCGGCGGTGGCCTGGGCCGCGCCGCCCTCGATGCGGAAGCCGATCTCCTTGAAGTCGCCGAACGGGGTCCTTTCCCGCGACACCGGCTCGTCGGCGTCCTTGAGGGTGGGGTCCGCCGGTGAGTTCGCACCCACGGTGATGAAGGCCATCCCGCCGACGACCAGGAGGCCGGCGACGACCCATCGCAGGACTCGGATGTTCACGCCGTGCGCCGGCCGGCGCCCAGGGCGGCGGCAACCTCGTCGGAGAGGTGGTAGCTCTCGGCGTCGGAGGGGAAGGCCCCGGCCCGCACGTCGGCGGCGTAGGCGCCGACGGCGGCGACCGCGTCGGCCTTGGCCGCCCCGTACCGGCGCACGAACTTGGGCAGCGGGCGGTCCTCCAGGCCGAGCAGGTCGTGGAGCACGAGGACCTGCCCGTCGCAGTCGGGGCCGGCGCCGATGCCGATGGTGGGCACCGGCACCTCGGCGGTGACGAGGCGGGCCACCTCCCGGGGGACGCACTCGAGGACGATGGCGAAGCAGCCGGCGCCGGCCAGGGCCGTGGCGTCGTCGACCAGAGAGGCGGCGCTCTCGGCCTGCTGGCCCTGGACCTTGTAGCCGCCCATGGCGTGCACCGACTGGGGCGTCAGGCCCAGGTGGCCCATGACCGGGATCTGGGCGTCGACCAGGGCCTCCACGACCGGCACCCGGGACCGGCCCCCCTCCAGCTTGACCGCTGCCGCCCCCGCTCGGACCAGCGCGGCGGCGTTGCGCACCGCCTCCTCGGCCGACAGGTGGTAGCTGAGCCAGGGCATGTCCGCCACCACCAGCGCCCGGGGCCGGGCCCGGGCCACGGCGCCCACGTGGTGGGCCATGTCGGCCACCGTGACCTGGAGGGTGTCCTCGTAGCCCAGGACCACCATGGCCACCGAATCACCCACCAGGATGACGTCGACGCCGGCATCATCGGCGATGCGGGCGGTGGGGGCGTCGTAGGCGGTCACCATCACCAGTGGGGTGCCGCCCTTGGAGGCTCGGATGGTGGGGACGGTGCGCTGCGGTGCCATGAAGCCTCCCTCGCCGTCCAGCGCCCGGTGGCTGCCGGCGGCCGCCCCAGCCTACCGGGGGCCGGCTAGGACCGGGACGGGATCGTCGGGACGGTGAACGTCGTCCTCGGCCGGGGTTCGGTCGTGGCCGGCGAGGTCGGAGGGGTGAAGGCGGGCTGCGGCGTGGTGGGCACCGTGGCCGCCGGCAGCGTCGACGCGGTGGCCGGGCGGGTGGCGGTGGTCGTGGGCGGCGCCTCTTCCTCCGGTGCGGTGGTGGTGGTCACCCCGGACGACGAGGAATCCCCGGTCGACGACCCCGACGAGGAGCCGGAGGAGCTCCCCGAGGAGAACACGGACGAGACGGGCGCCGGCGTCCGTCCCGAGAGATCCGGGATCTTGTCCGGCGGTGTGGCGTCGGCCGGGCTGGCCACGGTCATGAAGCGCTTGAAGATCTGCGCCGGCAGTGAGCCGCCGCTGACCCGGCGGACCCCGTGGACGTTGTGGAGCTTGGTGGACTGGCCCTCGGGATAGCCCATCCACACCGCGGTCGTCAGGTGCCGGGTGTAGCCCACGAACCAGGCATCGCCGTACTCGTCCGTGGTGCCGGTCTTTCCCCACACCTGGGCCTGGGGGACGGCGGCGGCGGTGCCGGAGCCGGCCTCGACCACCCGCTGGAGGGCGTAGTTCACCTTGTCGGCCACGGCGGTGTCCATGACACGCGTCGACTTCGGCCGGTCGTCGACCAGGACCGAGCTGTTCTGGGTGATCCTGCGGATCACCCGGGGCTCCACGTGCATGCCCTTGGACTGGAACGTCTTGTACACGCTGGCCATGTCGAGCACGGAGACTTCGGCGGTGCCCAGGGCGATGGAGGCATGGGGTGCCAGGTCGGCCTTCACGCCGAGCTTCTTGGCCATCTCCACCACGTTGTGGGGCTTCACCGTGTCGACGAGCTGGGCGTAGACGGTGTTGACGGACTCGGCGGTGGCGGTCAGGAGGCTGATGCGACCGTAGGCGCCGCCCTCGTAGTTGTTGACCTCCCAGTCGGCGCCGTTGTCGGCCTTGGGGAGGACGATCTTCGCCGGTCCGGGGAAGGTGGCTTCGAGGCTGATGTTCTGGTTCATGGCCTCGGCCAGGGCGATGGGCTTGAACGTCGACCCGGCCTGGCGGCCGGCGCCTCCCCCTTCGGTACCCACTGCCAGGTTGACCTTCGACGCTTCCCAGTCCCGCCCGCCCACCATGGCCACGATCCGGCCCTCGTTGTCGATCGACACCAGGGCGCCGGCGGGGTCGCCGGCGCGGTTGAGGCCGTCGGCCCCCCCGTAGACGGCCTCGTAGGCCTGGCGCTGGGCGCCGGCGTCGAGGGTGGTGTACACCCGCATCCCACCCCGCAGCACCTGATCCTCGGGGTAGCGCTTGGTGAGCTCGCTCCGGACGAACTCGACGAAGTACTCGGCGCCGATACCTGTCATGTTGACCGTCGACCCAGGGGGAGGCGGAGGCACGACGTAGTCGCCGACCGGGACGGCCTCGACCTCGTTGGCCTGCTCGGCGGTGATGACCTTGGTGTCGACCATGGCGGCCAGGACGATGAAGCGCAGGTCGTGGGCCTCCTGGGGGTCCTCGGCCACGTCGCCCGCCGAGGGGCTGCGGATGAGGCCGGCGAGGTAGGTGGCGTGCTTCAACTCGAGATCTTCGACGTTGATGTCGAAGTAGGCCTTCGACGCGGCCTGGATGCCGTAGGCGCCCCGACCGAAGTACACCGTGTTCAGGTAGCGCTCGAGGATCTGGTTCTTGGTGAACTTGCGCTCGATCTTCACCGAGATGACCGCTTCGCGGATCTTCCGCCACAGGGTGTAGTCGGTGCCCACGTAGGCGTTCTTCACGTACTGCTGGGTGATGGTGGACCCGCCTTGGTTGATGCCCCTGTGGCGGATGTCGGCCCAGGTGGCCCGGGCGATGCCCAGGGGGTCGATGCCCTTGTGGACGAAGAACTTCCGGTCCTCGGCCGCCACGAGGGCGGCGGTCATGACCGGGGGTACCTTGTCGAGCGATACCGGGAAGCGGTTCTCGACGCCGTGCAGGGTGGCCATCTGCGCACCGGTGGTGTCGTAGATGACGGTGGTTGCCGCCTGGGGCGCCTCTGGCGGCAGCGGGATCTGGGTCAGGACCCACGCCGCGCCGGCCAGCGCGGTGAAGAGGAGGATGCCGGCGAGGAACCACACCCGGCGATAGCGCCAGAAGAAGCTACGCCGGCGTACCGGCCCGCGCACGGGCTGACGGGGCGTAGCGACGGGAGGAGAGGGCTCCAGAAGCCCCTGACTGCTTCGGCGCACGACCTGGGCAGCGTACCCGCGGGCTGGGTCAGGTCGAGGAGCCGGGGCGGTTGCTGCCGAGGCGGAAGCTGCGCACCAGCTGGTTCCAGGCGCAGGCGGTGCACACCTCGACCACATAACAGGTGGACTCCTGGGTCGACCGGCGGAGCTGGGCCATCTCCTTCTTGGTGGTGATGCAGCGCCCGTGGGCGGGGAGGCGGGCACCGAAGGCGAACGAGACCAGGGTGAGGCTGGCGTCGTCGCAGATCGGGCAGTCCTCGCTGCGGGCCTCGCCCACGTTGCGGGCCGCCCGGAGGAGCTCGGGGTGGGCGTCGCACACGTCGAGCTTGCTGAGCCGGCCGCGACGGAACTCATCCAGGGTGTGCTTGCGGACGAGGCGGTAGTCGACCTCGCCCGGCCCGGTGACCTGGCCCGGCCCCCTCGCCTGCAACGACTCCGACCTGAAGCTCACCATCGCGAGGGTAGCGCCGAGCTTCACGGAGCATGACGCCGGACGCCTTGCCAACACCTCCGGGTTGGCCCATACTTGGACCGATATATCGAGCCGATATGTCGGACCGGAGTAACGAATGTTGGAGCTGGCCATCCTGGGCGTGCTGAAGGAGCAGGAGCTCCACGGCTACGAGCTCAAGAAGCGCCTCACCGACGCGCTCGGCGCCTTCTCGAGCGTCTCCTTCGGCTCGCTGTACCCGGCCTTGGCCCGCCTGGAGGCCGCCGGGGCGGTGCGGGCGGTGAGCCCTGGGCCCCAGGCGCCCCTGCCGGCGCCGGCCGTGCCCATGACCGGCTCGATCGCCGGCGAGGCCGCCGCCTTCCGGGCCCGGCGGGCCGCCGCCCGCCCCGCCCGCCCGTCGCGCACCCGCAAGGTCTACGCCATCACCGAGCGGGGCGAGGCCCTGTTCGAGGAGCTGCTCGTCGCCGATTCCGCCAGCGCCGATGACGACCGGGCCTTCAACCTGAAGCTCGCCTTCTGCCGCTATCTGCCGCCGGAGAGGCGGCTGGGCCTGTTCGAACAGCGGCGGGCGCTCCTCGTGGAGCGCCTGGCCAAGGCCCGCACCACCCATCGCACCCGCCTGGGGCGCATGGACCTGTACACCCAGTCGTTGGTCGACCACGGCACCGAAGCCACGGAGCGCGACATCTCCTGGCTCGACCGGCTGATCGCCTTCGAACGTCAGGGAGGAGAAACCCTGTGACCACCCCAATCCGTTTGGCCATCGCCGGCGTCGGCAACTGCGCCAGCTCGCTGGTGCAGGGCCTGGCCTACTACCGCGACGCCGATCCGGCCGACTCGGTGCCCGGCCTCATGCACGTCGTGCTCGGCGGCTACCACGTGCGTGACGTCGAGGTCGTCGCCGCCTTCGACGTCGACGCGGCCAAGGTCGGCCTCGACGTCGGCAAGGCCATCTTCTCGGGCCAGAACAACACCGTCCGCTTCGCCCAGGTGGGCGAGCTGGGGGTGACGGTCCAGCGGGGGCCGACGTTCGACGGGCTGGGTAAGTACTACCGCCAGACGGTGGAGGAGTCCCTCGACGACCCGGTCGACGTGGCCGCCGCCCTGCGGGAGTCCGGCGCCCAGGTGCTCGTGGCCTACCTGCCGGTCGGCTCGGAGGAGGCGCAGAAGCACTACGCCAGCGCCTGCCTGGAGGCGGGCGTGGCCTTCGTCAACGCCATCCCGGTGTTCATCGCCTCCGACCCGGAGTGGGCGGCCAAGTTCACCGCGGCCGGCGTGCCCATCATCGGCGACGACATCAAGAGCCAGGTGGGCGCCACCATCGTCCACCGCATGCTGGCCCGGCTGTTCGAGGACCGGGGCCTGGTGCTCGACCGCACCTACCAGCTCAACGTGGGCGGCAACATGGACTTCAAGAACATGCTCGAGCGGGAGCGCCTCGAGTCCAAGAAGGTCTCCAAGACCCAGTCGGTGACCAGCCAGGTGGAGAACGGCATCGCTGCCGACGATGTCCACATCGGCCCCTCCGACCACGTGCCGTGGCTGGAGGACCGCAAGTGGGCCTACATCCGGCTGGAAGGCCGCAACTTCGGCGACGTCCCCCTCAACGTCGAGCTCAAGCTCGAGGTGTGGGACTCGCCCAACTCGGCCGGCGTGATCATCGACGCCGTGCGGTGCGCCCGGCTGGCGCTCGACCGGGGCGTCGGCGGACCCTTGCTGGGCCCCTCGGCGTGGTTCATGAAGTCGCCGCCCGAGCAGTACCACGACGACGTGTGCCAGAAGAAGGTGGAGGAATTCATAGCGGCGGGGTGACAGACTCCGCCCGTGCCTAGCGACACCGCCGCGACCTGGAACCGCCTGCAGGAGGGTGGTCGGGGCGGGGTCATGCCGGCCATCGACGCCGTGGCCTACGGGCCCGACATCGGCACCGAGGAGGAGTTCCGCCTCCTGGGTGGCAACCTCGCCGGCAAGCGGGTCCTGGAGCTGGGGTGCGGCGCCGGCCAGAACCTGGTGGCCATGGCCAAGCAGGGCGCCCACGCCATCGGCCTCGACTTCGCCGCCGATCAGCTGGCCGGCGCCAAGCGGCTGGCCGAGCGGGAGAAGGTCCGCATCGAGCTGCACAAGGGCGACCTGGCCGAGCTGGTGTTCCTGCGGGCCGAGAGCATCGACGTGGTGTTCTCGGCCTACGCCCTGGGCCTGGTGCCGGACCTCAACCGCGTCTTCCGCCAGGCCCACCGGGTGCTGAAGCCGAACGCCCACCTGGTGTTCTCGATGCCGCATC
Source organism: Acidimicrobiales bacterium (assembly GCA_035540095.1). GTDB lineage: Bacteria > Actinomycetota > Acidimicrobiia > Acidimicrobiales > AC-14 > CADCTB01. The sequence continues at coordinate 7,759 of DATLHA010000096.1, forward strand.
CGGCGTCGCACCTGATCGACGACGACGACCCCAGCCAGCCCCTGCTGATCCGCCGGTCGTACTTCGACCGCACCAGCGTGAACTACGACTGGGAAGGCCTGCCGCTGTCGGCCCACCACCACACCTTCTCCGACCTCTTCACCGGCCTGGCCCGGGCCAACTTCCGGGTCGACACCGTGCTGGAGCCGGAGCCTTCGCCCGACGGGCACCGCAGCCCCCACTGGCGCGACGTCTACCAGTGGGTTCCCCGCACGCTGGTGCTGCGGGCCCGCAAGGAAGGGAACTGAGCGCCACACCGCTCCAGGTGGTGGCGGCCATCGAGGCGTCGCTCCGGAAGGCCGGTTTCACGGTGACCCGGGACTCGGTCGCCGGCCGCCGGGCCGTGATCGGCCGGCGCCGGCGCCTGTTCGTGCTGGTGGGGGTGTTCAAGGCCGGGATGGCCGGGCGGGAGCATCTCGACCGGTTCGTGGAGGAGGCGGCGCTGTACTCCTCCACAGTGAAGGGCGGGCTGCCGTCGGGGGTGACTGCCGTGGCCGTCGCCGTGCTGGAGGAAGGCGGCGGCATCTCGGACTGGGCCGGCGCCACCACCCAGGAGCGGCGGGCGACGGTGTTCCCCGTCCTCGTCGACGTGCCCGCCGGGCGGGTGGCCTGCCCGCCGGCACCGGCCGACCTCCACCGCCTGGTGCAGGAGCACGTCGCCCCATCGACGCAGTTGGTTTGAGGGCGGGGTACTATCGGGACGATTCCTACGACGCACGGCCGTCTGGGCGGCGCACGACGTACGAATGGCGGGCGGTGGCTCCAAGAGGTGAGGCACCACCCGGGAGGGACAGGTACAGCGCGGAGAAGAGCGGAGTAGCCGCCTCTCGTCCGCACAGAAGTGCCGGAGGCACATGCACGACGTAGCGGTAGTGGACCAGGGCCAGATCGGGCCCGTGAGCGTCGATCCGCGCCCGAGGGTCTCGGACCACGAGCTGGCGTGGGCCATCGAGGCCGAGGCGGCCGGAGAGGCCACCCCGGCGCAGCTGGCGCTGCTCGACGCCCATCCCGTCGAGTGGCGGACCGGCCTGGCCCGCCTTCTGCGCCAGACCGAGGCCGACCTGGCCAAGGTCCGCACCCTCCCCGGTCCCGAGCGCGACCAGGTGGTCGCCGACTTCGAGCAGGAGCGGTCGACCCTGGCCGCGGCCCTGAGCCGCCTCACCGGCACCCGGGCCGAGCTGGCCGACCCCCGCACCCTCGACGGCCCCGGCGAGGTCCGGCTGCAGGCGTCGTGGTCCGACGGCCGGGTGGTCATGTGGGCCGCCGGCCCGGGCACCGCGCCGGCCACCGACGAGGAGCTCGGTGAGCGGCTGGCGGCGGTCGAGGCCCCCGCCGGCGGCTGGTGGCCGCACGACCCGGTGCCGCTGCCGGCCGGCGTGTCCCCGAACAACAAGGTGCCGGCGCCGGCCCGGGCCATCGGCGTCCCTCAGGCCCTGGGCTGGCTGGTGACGGTCGGGGCCAAGGACCGGCCCGACGGCGTGGGTGCCAGCGTGCTGTGGCTGGGCCGGGTGGCGGTCTGGGCCGTCGACTTCGTCGCTCGGGGCGCCATCATCCCGACGGTGCGCAACGACGGCGGCACCTATCGGGTGGCATGGGCGCCGGCGCTGGTCGATCGGGCCAAGCTCGACGCCCTGTCCCGGGCCATGCCCGGCCCCGTCGCCGCCCTCGAGCGCACCGACGCCCGCAGCCTCACCCTGGAGGTCCTGGGCGCCACCGTCGACGCCATCGTGCGCGACGCCGCCGCCCGCCTCGAGCTGCCGGCGCCGCCGCCCGTCGTCCGTACCCCCGGCGACGTGTCTGAAGCGGTCGTCACCAGCCTCGACGGCACGCCCTTCACCGCCCCGGCCCGCCTGGCCGCCCCTCTGGCCGAGCGGCTCGAGCGCTGGGCCGAGCCGGTCAGTGGCCCGGTCGACGCCCGCCTCGTCGTCCAGCTGGACCCGCCCGACAAGGGCGGCGCCTGGTTCCTGTCCGTGCTGGGCCCCGGCCAGGACGGCCGCATGGTGCCCCTGGAGGTCGCCCTGGTCGACGGGCGGTCGAAGCGCCACCTGGCCGACGAGACCGTGCGCCTGGAAAGGCTCCTGCCCGTGCTGAACCGCCCCGGCGGCCAGCGCCGGGGCGAGGTCGTCCTCAGCCAGGACGAGGCGTTCGAGCTCATGGGCGTCACCGGCCCGTCCCTGGCCGCCGCCGGCTTCGACATCCGGGTGCCGGCGCTGTCCCGGCGCAAGCCGAGGCCGGCGCTGCGCCTCACCGCCGAGCCGGTCGACGCCTCGGTCGTGGGCGCCCACCAGCTGGCCGACGTGCGGTGGTCGGCCGTCTTCGACGACGTGGAGCTGACGGCGGAGGACATCCGCCGCCTGGCGGCCGAGGCCCGCCCCCTCATCCACTCCCACGGCCGGTGGGTCGAGATCGACCGGGTCGACCTCAACGAGGCCGCCGCCGCTCTGGCCGAGCGGGCCCACCGCACCCGGCTCACCGGCGCCGAGGTCCTGCGCCATGCCGTCGGCCTGGAGACCTCGGGCCTGGCCGGGGGCACGGTCGTCGGCGGCTCCGGCTGGGCCGCCGACCTGCTCGCCCGCACCGAGATGGTCTCCACCGAGGCCGTCGCCAACCCCGAGGGCTTCCGGGGGACGCTGCGCAGCTACCAGGCCGAGGCCCTGGCCTGGCTCGGCTTCCTCGACTCCGCCGGCCTCGGCGGCTGCCTGGCCCTCGACATGGGCCTGGGCAAGACGCCCACGGTGCTCGCCCACCTGGCCAGGCTGGAGAAGCCGGCCGGCGCCGGCACCCTGGTGATCGCACCGCCGGCGGTCGTCGGGAACTGGGCGGTCGAGGCCTCCCGCTTCGCCCCCAAGCTGAAGGTGATCGTCCACCACGGCGCCAGCCGGGCCACGGCCGAGGAGCTGCAGAGCAAGGCCGAGAAGGCCGACGTGATCATCACCACCTACGGCACCGCGGTGCGCGACATCGACGCCATCAGCGGCATCGAGTGGGCCCGCGTGGTCCTCGACGAGGCCCAGGCCATCAAGAACCCGGCCAGCGACGTGGCCCAGGAGCTGCGCCGGATACAGGCCCGCAGCCGCCTGGCCCTCACCGGGACCCCGGTGGAGAACGGCCTGGGCGATCTGTGGGCCATCCTCGACTTCACCAACCCCGGCCTGCTCGGGCCCCGGGCCGCCTTCGTGTCCCAGCTGTCGGCCCAGGCCAAGGACGGCCGCCCCAGCGGCGAGCACGCCCTGCGGGCCCTCAACGGCATCCTCGTGTTCCGCCGTACCAAGGCCGAGCCCGAGGTCGCCGCCGAGCTTCCCGACAAGATCGACGAGCTCGACCACTGCACCATGACCCCCGAGCAGGTCGGCCTCTACCAGGCGGTCATCGACCGGCTGGTCAACGCCGGCGAGTCCGAGCGCCGGCAGGGCGACATCCTGGCCGCCATCACCGCCCTCAAGCAGATCTGCAACCACCCGGCGGCCTACCAGGACGACGGGCGGCCCCTGGCCGGCCGGTCCGGCAAGCTGGCCCGCCTGGAGGAGATCGTCGACTCGGTCTTCGCCGCCGGGGAGAAGGTGCTGGTCTTCACCCACTTCGCCGAGTGGGGCAAGCGCCTGGCCGAGCACCTCACCGCCCGCACCAAGGTGCCCATCGACTGCTACCACGGCGGGCTGTCACGGGGCGTGCGGGACAGGATGATCGCCGACTTCCAGGCCCGCAAGGGCAAGGCCGCCCTCGTCCTGTCCCTCAAGGCCGGCGGCACAGGACTGAACCTCACCGCCGCCAGCCACGTCGTGCTCTACGACCGCTGGTGGAACCCGGCGGTGGAGGACCAGGCACGCGACCGGGCGTGGCGCATCGGCCAGGAACGCACCGTCATCTCCCACCGGCTGGTGTGCCCGGGCACGGTGGACGAGCGGGTGGAGGACGTCGTGGCCGGGAAGCGCCACATCGCCGACCTGGTGCTGCCCAAGTCCAGCTCGCTGGCCGACCTCAACCCCGACCAGCTTCGGGTGGCCCTGGGCCTGCGGCCGGACCAGCTCCTCACCGCCGAGGCGGAGGACACGTCCTCCGGTGACCGGGAGGAGGCGGCGTGAGCGAAGGACCGCGCCGCAACAACGCCAACCAGGCCGGCAAGGCACAGAAGCGCAACCAGCCCCGGCCGCCGGCGGAGCCCACGCCGGCGGAGTTCTGGAAGCTGGCCCCGAAGGCCGCCGCCCCCACCCGCATCACCCCTGCCACCGACCCGACCGCCCTGGTGCGGTCGCTCGGCAAGCCGCCGCTCGACCACCCGGGCGCCGACCGCTACCTCGCCAGTGTGGCCCAGCGGGCCGCCGGGCTGGCGACCGCACTGGCCGTGGCCGCCGACATCCTGGCCGCGTCCGAAGAAGACTGACTTGCCTGGCGGCTCTCCGCCGACGCCCCCTCTCTACGACGTCGTGGTGGTCGGCGGCGGCCCCGCCGGCCTGAGCGCGGCCACGTGGGCCGCCCGCTACCGCCGTTCGGTCCTCGTCGTGGACAGCGGCGAGTACCGCAACCGGTGGGCGGCGACGTCGCACGGATACCTGGGCAGCGACCCGTCCAACCCGATCGCCCTCCTGGACCAGGCCCGCAAGGACCTCGCCAACTACCCCGAGGTCACCTTCTGCGCCGGCCGGGCCACCGCCGCCCGCCGGGACGCCGACGGCCGGTTCCTGGTCACCATCGATGGCCAGGACCACGCCGGCCTGCGCCTGATCATGGCCATGGGCGTGGCCGACGAGTTCCCCGAGGTCGACGGCTTCTTCGACCACTACGGCAAGTCCGTCTTCCACTGCACCACCTGCGACGGCTACGAAGCCCAGGATCGCTCGGTGGTCATCCTGGGCTGGGGCGAGCAGGTGGTGGCCTTCGCCGTCGGGCTGCTCGACTGGGCCGACCGGCTGACGGTGGTGACCGAGGGTCGCCCCCTGGAGGGCGACGAACGCCACCGCCGGGTGCTGGCTCGCCACGACATCGGGCTGGTGGAGGACGGCGCCGTCGAGTTCGTCGGCGAGCCCGGCGCCCTGCGGGGGGTACGCCTGGCCGGCGGTCAGGTGCTCGACGCCGACCTGGTGTTCTTCAGCATCGCCCACCGGCCGAGGCTGGAGCTGGCCAGCCAGCTGGGCTGCGACACCGATGACGCCGACTGCCTGTGCGTGGACCGCGACGGCCGCACGTCGGTCGACGGCTGCTACGCCGCCGGCGACATCACCCCCGGCTTCCAGCTGGTGCCGGTGGCCGTCGGTGAGGGAGCGGCGGCCGGCGTGGCCGCGGCCATCTCCCTGCAGGGCGAGGGTGGGGCGCCGACGTCCCCGCCACCGGCGCCCGACGCCACCGCAGAGCTGGAGGAGAGCTAGCCGGGGCGGCGGAAAGAACGGGGAAAGGCTCGCCGGCTATGCGGGCGGGCCGCAGCGCAACTGCCTCGCCGAGCTACCCCCGGTTGCGACGGCGAAACTAGCCGGCGGCGAGGTCGGCGAAGGCCTTGGAGGAGGTACGCAGGCGGAGGCGGGCGAGGGCCCGCCGCTCGACCTGGCGCACGCCCTCGGCACTCAGGCCGCAGATGCGGCCTACTTCGGCGAGGGTTCGGGGCTGGCCGCGGTCGAAGCCGTACCGGAGGCTGACGACCCTACGCTCGTCGTCGCTGAGGGTGTTGAGCAGGCGGGCGACATGAGCGGGGAGGGAAGCGGCGATGATCTGCTCGATGGCAGGCACCGCGTCGGTGTCCTGCACCACGTCGGCCAGGGTCATCTCGCCCTCGGAGCCCAGGGGCTCGAAGATCGACGTGGGGTGCGGCGCCAGTCGCAGCGCCTCGGTGACCCGGTCGCAGTTCAGGTCGCACTCCTCGGCCAGCTCCTCGATCTTGGGCGCCCGGCCGAGCTCGGACTCCAACTGGACCTTGGCCCGCTGGACCCGGCTGACCGTCTCGCCGGCGTGCACCGGGAGGCGGATGGTGCGGCTGGTGTTGGCGATGGCTCGGGTGATGGCTTGGCGGATCCACCAGGTGGCATAGGTCGAGAACTTGAAGCCGCGGGAGAAGTCGAACTTCTCCAGGGCGTGGATCAGCCCCATGTTCCCTTCCTGCACGAGGTCGAGCATGGGCACGCCCGAGGACTGGTAGCGCTTGGCGATCGACACCACGAGCCGGAGGTTGGCCTCCACGAACGCCTTGGACGCCTGCTCGCCGGCGGCCACGGCCGCCTCCAGCTCCGCCCGGGCGTCCGGGGCCAGCAGGACCGCGTCGTCCTCGGCCAGCCGGGCCGTGGCCCGCCGGCCGGCGTCGATGACCCGCCCGGCGCGCTGCTCGTCCTCTCGGGTCAGCAGCTCGTGCTGACCGATCTCGTTCAGGTACATGCGCAGCAGGTCGGCGTCGGGCCCGCCCTCACGCCCGGTCGAGGTCGACTTCCCTTTGGTCGCCATTGGTGGAATCTCCCCGTTTTGGTCGTGATCCGAACAATTGGTCAACCGCGGGGGTCGAGGAATTGTTCCGGTTCAGGCCGGGGAAACTCAGCGGCAGTCGACGCAGAGGTCGGACCCGGCGACGAACTGGGTCAGGGACTTCCGCAGCCCGCACGACGCGCAGACCCGGCTGGTGGGCGCCGGCGCCGGCTTGGGGGCGGGGGCGGCCCGGGCCCTCGGCTCCCGGGGCGCCC
>DATLHA010000097.1:0-10095 GCA_035540095.1 Acidimicrobiales bacterium
GGTGGGGGCCGAGGACGGCGCCGCCGAAGACCGAGGCGGCCACCGCGGCATCGACGATCCGCCGCACCGCCGGGATGGTGGCCCACGACGTTCCTCGGACCAGGGCGGGAACCCTGGTGAGCCGGGCCAATAGGTACAGCACGGTCGACGCCAGCAGCCAGGCGGCCAGGCCCATGCCAACGACACGGACGACAGCCACGACGGCGTCCTCGGGGGCGGTGTCGGTGGCCCAGCGGCCGAGGTGGCGCCAGTCGATGCCGGCGGGCGCGGCGTCGCCGCTGCCCGCCAGCAGGGGGAGGGCGGCGATCTCCAAGGCGACCAGTCCGACCAGCCGCGCTCCGGCGATCACTCGAGCTTGCATCGGGCCGCCTTTCACTCGATAGTGCTTGTTCACATCTAACGACTCTCGAAGGATACTATCTACACATGATGGGGGACGAGCTGGGGGACGACCTGGGCCAGGTCAGCCGGGCCATGCGGGCCGAGTACCGCGACGCCCGCGAGATCGAGGAGGAGGCGACCGAGCAGCTGGCCCGCAAGGAGGCCGACCTGGTCGACCTGGTCCTCGAGGCCATGCAGCGGGGCCGACCGCTGCGGGTACGGGTCGGCGCCTCTCAGTTCGAGGGCACGGTGGTACACGTGGGCGAGGACGTGGTGATCATCGAGGACGGGCGGGGAGCGCAGGTCGACGTCCGCCTCGACGCGCTGGACGAGCTGTGGATCCAGCCCTCCGTGCCGGGCACCGGCCGTGGCCGGCGCAGCAACGTCCCGGCAACCTTCGCCGACTGCCTTGAAGGTTTGGAGGCGACGGGCCGGGAGGTCGAGCTCGGCGGGCCCCGCCTCCCGCCGCTGCGCGGCCGGGTCATCGTCGCCGCCCGCGACCATGTGGTGCTCGAGGGGCGGCCCGGCGACCGGGTGATCCCCCGGGCGGCCGTCGGCTTCGTCATTCGGCGCCGGTGACGCTCCTGTCGTCGGCATCGGAGGTGGACACGTCGGCGGGGTTCACCGCGCTGGCGTTGATGACGGCGATGACATCGCGGCGCCAGAACAGGAACTGTCTGGTCCCGGGCAGCCGGTGGGCGGGGAGGATGCCGTCCTGGATGAACTTGAGCACGCTGCGGGTCGACACGTGCAGCATCTGGGCCACCTGGGCGGTGGTGAGGAGGTCGTCTTCGTGGCGTCCCAGCGACTGCGGTGCATCGTCGGCCGCCTTGCGCCTCCGCCGGGGGGCGGGTTCGCTGCTGGTCATGGTGCAAACAGTAGACGGATATGGCTGTTAGCACGAAGCTGAAGCGATAATCCCTCATCGAGTGCAGTCAAGCTGCTATAGGTATCCGTGAGAACGGGCGGAGGTGGCGGAATGGCGGTGGCGGAGGAGCGGGCGGGAGCGGTGGGACCGGCGCCCACGTTGGCCATGGCGCCGGCGGGCCGACGGCGCCGGCCGCTTCGCACCCGGCTGGCATCGGGTCACCTGCTGATGGTCCTGGCCGGCGTTCTGACCTTCGTCCTGGTGGCCAACGCCCTGCGCTCGCGCGACGCCACCGTGGAGGTGGTCGTGGCCATGAGCGACGTCGCTTCGGGGGCGGTGGTGGACCCGGCCGGCACCCGGACCGTGGCGCTGGCGGCGTCGTCGCCGCTGCGCGAGAGCCTGGTCGGCCCCGAGCTGCTTCGGGGCGAGCGCTGGGTGGCCGCCCGGCGCATCGCGGCCGGCGAGCCCCTGGCGCGCAGCGCCCTCACCCGCGCCGCCGCCCCCGGCGGGCTGCGGGCCATGAGCGTCCCCGTCTCACCCGACCACGCGGCGGGCGGCGAGCTGAACGTCGGCGACCGGGTCGACATCATCAGCGCGGAGGGCCCCCAGGCCGTCTACGTGGTGCGCAACGCAGAGGTCCTCGGGGTGGCGCCACGGCGGGGGAGCGGAGGCCTCTCCTCGTCGTCGACGGGGCAGTTCTACGTCACCATCGCGGTGGAGGCCGATCCGGCGCTGCGCCTGGCCGCCGCCATCCGGGCCGGCAAGCTGGAGATCCTGCGCGCGACCGGCGCCGAGGTGGGCCGATGAGCGAGCTCACCGTCGGCGTGGTGGCCAGTACCAGGGCGTGGCGCAGCGAGCTGCAGGCCTATGTCCGCAACCACGTGTCGGGCGTCCGCATGGTCGTGCTGCGCGAGCCCCGGGCCCTGCTCGACGACACCTTCGACGTGGTGGTGATCGACGACGTCGCCTCGCTGCTGAACCGCCTCACGATCCGCAAGCTGCGCCAGCGGGGCGTCGGCATCGTCGGCGTCTACGACCCCGACGAGGACGACGGCGCCGGCGGACGCCGGCTGGCCGAGCTAGGGGTCGACGTCACCGTCCCCGCCGGCGCCAGCGCCGAGGAGCTGCTCGACCAGATCGCCCTCTTGGGCCCCGCGGCGGCATTCCACGAGGAGGTCCGGGAGTACCTCGACGCCCTTGAGCCGACGGCGCCGGCGTCGGCAGCAGAAGCAGCAGGCTCCGAAGGCCCCGGGCTGGTCGCCGTCTCCGGCGTCACCGGAGAGCCGGCGGGGGTGGAGGTGGCGGCGGCGGTGGCCACGGTGCTGGCCGGGCGGGGCGAGCGGGTGATCGTGGTCGACGTCAACGAGGTGGCGCCCACCCTGGCCCGACTACTCGCGTACGCCCTGGAGCCCAACCTGCTCAGCGCCCTCGACGCCCTGCGCCACGGCTCGGGCGTGGGGGCCGACCCACTGGCCGTGCGCAGCCCGGGGGCGAGCGGCACCGTGGCCTGGGATGCCATCGTCGGACTGGCCAACACCGCGGACTGGGACCAGCTGCGCGATGCCGACCTGCTCAGCCTGCTGGAGGAGCTGCGGGGACGGTGGGACCGCGTCGTCGCCGTGGCCGGGCCTCACCTGGAGGAGCTTGGCGCCCTGGGGCCGGGGCGCTTCGCCGCCACCCGGGCCACACTGGGCGCCGCCGATGCCGTGGTCGGTGTGGCGCCGGCGACCCGGCTGGGCGTCCTGGCCTGGCTGGATTGGGCGGCCAACGTGGCCGACCTGCTCGGGCCCCGGCCGCTGTGGGCGGTGCTGGAACGCATGCCCGCCTCGCCGTTCAAGGCCGCCGAGCTCGAGGGCGCCCTGCGGGCCAACGTCGCCCCCGACCTGCTGGGCGGCGTGCGGTTCCTGCCCGCCGACGCCCGGGTGGAGGAGGCCGCCTGGCAGGCGGCGCCACTGCGCCGGGGTCCGTTCGTCAAGGCGGTGGCCGACATGGTGGAGGCGCTGGCCCCCGCGCCGGCCCGCCGGCGCCGCCCGGGAAGGGCGGCGAGGAGGCCGGTCAGTGCCTAAGACGGCCGGCGCCCTCCGGGGCCGCCACGACGCCTACGACCACCTGCGACACCAGATGCTCGACGCCCTGAAGGAGCGCAGCCTCGACGCCGACAACCCGGCCCACGCCCAGGCCATCAGCGACCTGGCCGGCGATGTGGTCGAGCGCTACCAGCGGGAGGCGCGCACCGGGCTGGGCAGCCTGGCCCTGGCCAACCCGCCCGACATGGTCGCCCGCCTCATCCGCTCGGTCATCAACTGGGGTGTGCTCACCGACCTGCTGGAACGTCGCGACGTCGAGGAGATCTTCATCCGGGGCCGCGACGTCTGGTACCTCGACTCGGCCGGGGGATTGCAGAACATCGAGGAGCCCACCACCGAGGGCGAGTTGATGGGGATCGTGAACCGGTTGCTGCGCACCGCCGGGCGAACGGTGGACCAGCGCGTCCCCATGGTGCAGACCCAGGTGCTGGGCGGCAGCGCCCGCCTGGGGGTCATCATCCCGCCGATCGCCGATGCCCTGTCGGCCACCATCCGCAAGTACACGCTGCGCAATGAGACCCTCGACGTGCTGGTCGAGCGGGGCTCGCTGACCCGCCAGGCCGCCGTGCTCCTCGACGCCATCGTGGGCATCCGGGCCGGCGTCCTGGTCAGCGGGCCCATGGGGGCGGGCAAGACGGCGATGCTCAACGCCCTGGTGCGGGCCATGCCGCCGGCCCACCGGGTGCTGGGCTGCGAGGTGACCCGTGAGCTGTCGGCGCCGTTGTTCCACGGCGACTACTACCAGACCCGCCAGGTCGGCGTGGGGTCCAAGGGCGAGACCGAGATCAGCCTGCGCGACCTGGTCTACCAGTGCCTGGGCATGCGGGCCGACACGTTGGTCGTGGGCGAGGTCCGGGGCCCCGAGGCCTACGAGCTGACCCGGGCGGGCAACGCCGGGTGTTCGTTGCTCTGCACCATCCACGCCAACGGCCCTCGGGAGGCCATGAACGCCCTGGTCAACACCGCCCTCCTGGCCGGCGAGAACGTGCCCGCGGCCCAGATCAGCGCGGTGTTCGCCGACATCATCGACCTGGTGGTGCACCTCGACCGCGAGGATCTGGCCTTCCGCGACGCGGCCGAGGGCGGCCACATCCGCCGCCAGGTCATGGAGATCGCGGCCGTGCCGCCGCTGCAGGGCTCCGAGCGCAGCTTCACCATGGAGCCGCTGTTCACCCGCGACCACATCGGCGCCCCCCTGCGCTGGACCGGCGCCTTCCCCTCGGGGAGCCTGCGCCCCCGCCTCGAGCGGGCACTCAAGGCCAAGGGCACGTCGCTGGAGAAGGTGTTCGAGGGCCGGCTGCGGAGGGCGCAGTGAGGGCCGGCACAGTGAGACGGGACATCCGGTGAGGCTGTCCGCCGCCATGGCCGCCGCCGTCTTCGCTTACCTGGGCGTCGGCTACCTGCTGGGCCAGGCCCCACCCCGCCTTGGGCTTCGGGCCCGGCCCCGGACGGCCCGCCGGCCCCGGGCCCAGCAGTGGCTCGACCAGGCCGGGGCCGACGTCAACCCCACCCAGTTCTGGGCCGTCTCGGTCCTGGGCGGCGGCCTGGCCTTCCTGGTGGTGGCGGGGGTCACGGGCACCGTCGCCGTGGCGTTGCTCCCGGCGGTGGGGGTGGCGGGCCTGCCCCGCACCTACTACGCGGCGGTGCGCAAGAACCGGGCCCGCCAGCGCACCCGGGCCTGGCCCGACGCCCTGCGCCACCTGGCCGCCAGCCTGGCCACGCCGGTGTCGCTGCACCAGGCCCTGGTGGCGCTGGGGCGCACCGGGCCCCTGCCCCTGCGCCCCGCCTTCGAGCGCTACGCCCGCCTGACCGCGGCCCTGGACCAGCGGGCGGCCCTGCAGGCGGTGCGTGAGGACCTGGCCGATGCAGTCTCGGACCGCGTGCTCGACGTGCTCATCGCCGCGGTCGACCAGGGACCGGCCATCGTGATGGACCTCCTCGCCGACCAGGCCCACATCACCAGCCTCGACCTGGTGCTGGTGGAGCAGATCGAGAGCCGCCAGCTCCTCGACCGGCTGAGCGCCAGGGGCGTGCTGGTGCTGCCCTACTTCCTCCTCGTCGTGCAGTGCGCCAGCGTGCCGGAGTACCGCGCCTTCTACGGCACGGGCCGGGGCGTGCTCGTGCTCGCCGTCGGGGTGGCGTTGAGCTTCGGGGGCATGGCCATCGTCCGCCGCCAGGCTCGCATCCCGGGCGAGGACCGGGTCTTCGGGCCGGCGGTGGAGGAGGCGTAGATGGCGGCGGGGGCGGGGCGGTGAGCATCCAGGTCCTGTGCGCGGCCATGGGCGCGGCGCTGGCCGGAGCGGGCCTCGTTGGTCTCATCGTGCGGCCGACCCGGCGCCTGGCGCCGCTGGTGGCGCCGTATGCCCAGCTGGCCCGCAGCCGCCTGGGTCGCTCGGCGGACATGAGCGCCCTGGTCGGCGCCGACACGCCGGCGACCACCATCGGCCGGGTCCTCGGCCCTCTGTTGCGTTCGGGGGCGGCCCGGCTCAGCAGCGTCATCGACGCCTGCAGCGACGAGGAGCTGGGCCGGCGACTGCGCCAGGCCGGGCTGGGCGACGTCGACGCCCAGCACTACCGCATGCGCCAGCTCACCTGGGCGGTGGGCGGGGCCAGCGCCGGCGTGGCCCTCGGCCTGGTCCAGCCCGGCCTGCCCCGGGCCGGCGGCGTGCTGGCCCTGGGGGGCGCCGGCCTCTTCTACGGCGCTATCCGGTGGCGCACCCGGGTGGCCAAGGCCATCGAGGCCCGGACTGAGCGGATGCGGGTCGACCTCTACACGGTGGCCCAGCTCCTGGCCATCATGATTCGCACCGGCTACGGCCCCGTCGGCGCCATCCGGGAGGTGGTCAGCCGGGGACGGGGGCCGGTGATCGAGGAGCTCGAGGAGGCCCTGCGGTGGGTGGCCGGCGGCCGTCCCGAGCCCGAGGCCCTGGAGCGCCTGGCCATCGAGACGGCCGAGCCGCTGGCGGCGCGCCTGTACCGGGTCCTGGCCGCCGGCATCCAGGCCGGCGGGGACCTGGCCGAGTCGCTGCGGGCGGTGGCCGACGACCTGCGGGCCGAGCGGCGGGAGGAGGTGGACCGCAAGGCGACCGTTCGCCAGCTCCGCATGATGCTCACGACCGTCGTGTTCATGGCGCCGGTGGTGTTCGTGTTCTTGGTCCCGCCGTTGCGTTCGATCGTGTTCGGCGAGGGATGAGGGGAACGGTGGTAGTTGTTAGCAGCTATTGCTTGTCGACAACAGTTGATTAAACTCGTTTGTAGTAACTCACGCTCGCTGGCGCTTGCCGGCCTGACATCAGGAGGGGAATGAACGTCATCATCACGGGGGCCCTGTCGCTCTGGGCCCGGGCCCGGCGCAACGACCAGCGGGGCGCGGCGCTCGTCCTGGAGGCCCTGGCCATCGGCGTCGTCGGCGTCCTCCTCCTGCTGGCGTTCCTGCCGCCGGCGCGGACGCTGGTCACCGACATCGTTGACTGGGTCCGGGACAACACCATCGGCTAGGTCGGCGGCAATCCCGGTGACCCGCCGACGCGGGGAGGAGGGGCTGGTGACCCTGCCGGCGCTGCTGGTCTACGTCGCCGCCCTGGGCGCATTCGTATGGCTGCTACAGCTGGCGGTCTTCACCTATGGGCGGGGCGTGGTGCGCGCCGCGCTCGACGAGGGGGCGCGGGCGGGGTCGCGGGTCACCGAATCGGTCGGGCGCTGCGAGGAGCGGGCGGCGGAGACCATGTCCATGCTGCGGGGAACGATGGGCGGCGGCGTGAGCATCGCCTGCCGGATCGACGGCGAGGCGGTCCTGGCCCACGCGGACGTCCGCTTCGCGGCCTGGGCGCCGGCCATGCCCGACTGGACGTTCTCGATCACCGCCACCAGCAGGCGGACACCGGCGCCGTGAGGGCGGGGGGAGCGAGGGGCGTGTGCGGGCGGCGGCGTCGGGTGGGTGGCGGCGATCCGGAGGGCGGCTTCGCCGCCCTGGAACTGGCCATTGGGCTGGTGATCCTGGCCATGGTGGCCATGGTCGACCTCCCCGCTCAGGCCGAGGTCTTCGGCCATGCGGCCGTGCCAGCGGCCGGGCGCCTCGCCGGCGCCCAGGTAGTAGTCCTCCACCCCCTCGGCGATGGAGCGCAGGTAGTAGTGGTGCTTGCCGGGGGCCAGCTTGCCGATGCTCAGCACGAGCGGTTCCTAAGGTGGGGCGGTGACGGAAGTGGACGAGCGTTAACGAGGGCGATTAGTGCGAAGCAAGCGTCTGTAGGCGCAAGTTAGCACCTTGGTGCCAGTGTGTGCAGGGGGGCCGGCGGAGGAGCGGAGCTCAGCGGAGCGACGGAGTCGGGGCGCCTGCTGTCCTCATGCCCGACGTGGGCGGGGACGTGTTGGTGGATCGGAGATGGGTGGTGGCGCGTGGCCGTGTGGCGTTGTTCGATGAGGCGGCGGCCGCATCGGTGTTCGGGGGACCGGATGGCGGGCGCACGAGTTGCGCTTGGTCGCCGGCCTGTTGTGTCGGCTCGATAGCTCTGAGCAGTGAGGCGCGCCGGGTTGCTCAGGCGGAGCTCCATGCCAGTGCTGCCCTCCGGGCGTTGGCCGCGACGGACGACCAGACACCGGAGGGCAGCCGTCCGAGTGATCGGACGGCTGCGCTGATATCTGAAGTCCGGCGTGGGACACGCTGGGCCGGTCCGGCGTCCTTGATGGGTTGCTGTGCATCCCACCGGCTTCGAGCCCATGCTGGCCACCGCAGGGCGTCCGCCAGAAGGCGATGCCTGGGCCTATGACATCAAGGTCGACGGGTGGCGCGCCCTCGTGCACGTGGGAGCGTCGCGGGTGGCGGTCTACAGCCGGCCGGGCCGGGACATCACGGCCGCGCTTCCCCGCCTGCAGGCGCTCGCCGACGTCGTGCCCGGGGGCAGCGTTCTCGACGGCGAGCTGGTCGCCGGCAGCGGCGGGGCGTCGAGCTTCTACCGCCTGGCCACGCTGATGGCCACCATGCCGATGCGCCGGCCGACGGAGGTGAGCTTCGTCGCCTTCGACGTGCTGGCGCTCGACGGGCATCGGAGGACAACCGCGGCCTACCGGGAGCGGCGCCGGCTGCTTGAAGGCCTGAGGTTGTCCGGGCCGGCGTGGTGCACATCCCGTTGCTGGACCGAGGTCTCCTCGTCGACCTGCTCGCCGCGTGCGAGGGGCTCGACATGGAGGGTGTCGTGGCCAAACGGCTGGACTCGCCGTACCGGCCCGGGCAGCAGTCGCGGGACTGGGTCAAGGTCAAGACGTCGGCGTGGCGGACCGACCACGGGCCCTTCCGCCACCGACACGACCGGGGCGTCTTCGCGGCGGGCGGAGGGGCCGAGGGCCCTGTTGCATGAGGTCCGGAGTGTCCGCCCCCGAAGCCCGGTGGCGGCCCGGCTCCTAGGCTGGACCACGTGAGTTGCCAGGACTGCGGCGCCCCGCAGGCGCGGATCAGCTTAGGTGGCGTCGACCTGTGCGACGCCTGCTTCGACGGCCGGGTCTCGGACCTGACCGGGCGGGCACCGGTGGGGCCGGCGCCGGAGCCGCTGGTGTTGGTGGGGCCGGATGGCCGGGCCCATGAGCTGGCGTTCCGAGTCCTGCGGGGACCCGCGGGGATCGAGGCCAGGCTGGAGGAGACCGGGGTCGGAGTAGGCGACGGCTATGAGTTCGCCGTCCTCGGCGACCACGACGCCGAGGTGGCCCCCTTGGTCGCCGAGGTGGAGGCCATCGCCCGACGGGAGGTGGCGTGCCTGTACCTCGAGGCGGCCGAGCATCGCCCGGGGTGGCGGCTCACCGAGGCCGACGAGGCGAGGGGACGCTTCGTCTGGAACGAGCGCAGCGAACGGGGCGTGCCCTACGACGTCGTCATCGACGGCCGCAAGCTGAGCTGGGAGGAGTTCGGCGAGGCCCTCGGGTCCTATGAGGGGTGGAACTTCCGCCTGGTGATCGAAGATCGCATCGTCGAGTCCGAAGCCGGGGCCGGGGCCGGCGCAGAGCGGGCCGACGCCGAGGTCATCCCGATCGACCGGCGGCGCTGAGCGTCGACGGCAAGAACTGGGAGCCGGCTGCCACCGTCTCGGCGACCAGGTCCACCCTTTGCCACCAACGCGGCCAGGCTCGGCGGCCGGGCGAGGTGATCGGTTTCAGTGCCGCAGTGTGTGCAGGGGGGGCGGCGAGGAACGGAGCGCGGCGGAGAGAGTCGGGGCGCCTGCTGTCCTCATGCCCGATGTGGGGTGGGGACGTATTGGTGGATCGGAGAGGGCTGGTGGCGCTTGGCCGGACGGTGTTGCTCGACGGGGCGGCGCGCAGGTGCTTCCGTCTGCCAGTCGAGGGACGTGCGGCCTAGGCTGGCGACGACATCACGCAGGAGGCGGAATGCGAACGCGGCGAGGGTGCTCGGTGCAGTTGGTCTGGTCATCGGGTTGGTGGCCGGCATCGAGGCGCCGGCGATGGCCGTTCAGGCCGGCCAGTTCTGCGCCAGCGCGCAAGCGGGCGCGCAGACCATCGCCGACAACGGGGCGACAGTGCAGTGCCTGTACAACAGCAGCTCCGACCGCTACCACTGGGTCGCCGTCGGGGTCGTGATCTTCGAGCCCACCGGTCCAGTGGGGAGCGCGCCACAGACGGGCATCGTGTCAGTTGGCGGCGGGAGTGGCGGCGCAGGAGGAGGCGGCGCTGGCGGTGCCGGCGGTGGTGGTGGAGGCGGCGGTGGCGGCGGTGGTGGAGCCGCCGCCGGGGCCGGCGGGGCTGGCGGGGCTGGTG
>DATLHA010000098.1:0-2780 GCA_035540095.1 Acidimicrobiales bacterium
CCGGTGTTGGTGGCGCTCGACTGAGCCGACACGGCCCCCGAGTTGCCGGAAAGGGCGTCAGGGGCGACGGTCACCGTCGTGGTCCCACCTGCCCCGCCATTGGCGGAACCGGTGGCGACGGAGGAGCCGCCCACTGCGGTCGACGCCCCGATGGTCAACAGGGAGATGTTGACCGCGGGTGCGCCGGGCCCGGCCCGGACCAGGGTGATGCCGGCGTCCCCGCCCAGCCCGCCGAGGGCGAAGATGCCGGTGCCGTTGACCGCGTTGCCGGACGTGCCGGACGCTGCGTTGGCGTTGGCGCCGGCTCCTGAGTTGGCAGCACTGGCCGCGTCCCCGATGGCGACTGCCCCACCGGTGTCCCCGGATGCTCCCGAGTTGCCCGATCTGGCATTGCCACCGAAGACGAAGGCCCCGCCCAGGATGGCGTTGTTCAACGCCACCGGGTTGGACGTGGCCGGACCGGTGTTGCCGGTGGTCCCGGAGTTACCCGAGACCGCCCAGGGGCTGCTGACGGCGCTGGAGAAGGCAGGGCCGGTACGGCCGGTGTTCGTGGCACTGGATTGTGCCGACGCGCTCCCGGTGTTGCCGGATGTTGCGATGGGGGTGGCGTTGACGTTCACCCCGCCTCCTGCTGCTCCGTTCGCCGTGCCGACGGCCACACTGTGGCCGCCGATGGCCGCCGACGAGCCGATGGTCCCCAACGAGAGGTTGAGGGCCGGACCGGCTGGGCCGGAGACACCGACGGCGATGCCGCCGTCGCCGCCGGCGCCCCCGATGGCTGCGACGCCAGTGCTGTTCACCGCCGCGCCCGTGTTGCCCGACGCCGCGTTGCTGGTGGCGCTGGCACCCGAGCTGGCGTTGCTGTTGGCACTGCCGATGGCGACGGCCGGACCGGTGTCCCCGGAGTTCCCCGAGTTGCCGGACTGAGCGCCTCCACCGACTGCGACAGCCGTCCCCAGGATCCCTGAGTTGGTTGCCGTCGGGTTCGAGGTCGCCGCCCCGGTGTTTCCGGTGTTCCCGGAGTTCCCGGACACCGCTACCGGGTTGCTCACCGCTTGCGATGTCGCCGCGCCAGTGTTCCCGGTGTTGGTTGCACTGGACTGCGACTTCGCCGCGCCTGAGTCACCCGAAGTGGCGACGGGCTTGACGTTGACCGTCGAACCACCGCCGGAACCGCCGTTGGCCGACGTTTGGCTCACACTGGAGCCGCCCGTGGCCGTGCTGGTCCCGACGGTGCCTACCGACACGTTGGTGGCTGAACCACCTGCGCCGGACCCGGCGGCCGACAGGCCCCCGCTGCCCCCGCTCCCGCCGGCGGAGATCACCGTGGTCTGGTTCACAGCTGCCCCCGTGGAGCCGGAGCCGGCGGTTGAGCCGGAACCGGCACCCGATGAGGCGGCGCTGTCGGCACCTCCCACTGCGACCGCCGCTCCCGTGTTGCCGGACCCACCGGAGTTCCCAGAGGTCTGGGCCCACGACGGGGTCGACTGCAGGAGCAGTACGGCGATGGCGGCTGCGGCAGCGGCCAGGATGGCCATGCCGAGCCGGCTGATGTTTCGGATGGTTGCGATATTCATGCGAATCACCTCCCTCCCGACCTGGGGCCCCAGCCCGCGCTGATCGTCCCAGGTTTCGGCATCCCCGCCCCGTGGAAGAACCTTCCAGAGCGTCGTCGCAAGCGGAAAGGCGATGCGCCGGTGATGTTACCTGCGCGTCGCAGTTAGTTCGCGCGCCCGGACGCCTGAAAGGCCCCTTCGGCCCCTTTTTTTGGCGTCGACTGCGGTTCGAGCGCAGGGTCTTCGACCCCCGTCGACCGTCGACTCCCGGTGGGAGGGCCGGACTTCGGAGTTGACATGATGGCCGGGTGGACACCGGCACCCTGGTCGACCGGGTCGCCGCCATCCTGCGGGAGGTGGCGGCCGAGGTCGTCGAGCCTCGGTTCGCCAACCTGGCCGACGGCGACGTCGACGAGAAGGCGCCGAACGAGCTGGTCACCACCGCCGACACGGAGGCCGAGGCCCTCCTCGTTCGCCGACTCGGCGACCTGCTGCCCGGCGTCCCCGTCGTCGGCGAGGAGGCGACCGCCGCGCAGGGCGAGGTGCCCTTCGACCTGATCGGGGCGGCGCCGCGGGTGTGGCTGGTGGATCCCCTTGACGGGACGTCGAACTTCGTGGCCGGCGCCGCCGACTGGGGAGTGATGGCGGCCCTCGTCGAGCAGGGCCGGACCGTGCTGGCCTGGGTCTGGCGGCCGATCGACCGGCGCCTCTACGTGGCCGAGCGCGGGAGCGGGGCGTGGGCCGACGGCCGGCGCCTGGAGCGCGGAGACCCGCCGGTCGAGACCGACCGGCTGCGGGGCGGCGTGCTCCGGCGGTTTCTCGACGACTCCGTGCGGGCCACGGTGGACCGCAACGCCGGCCGGTTCGCCGAGGTGACGACCGGCCGGATGGCTGCCGCGGTCGAGTACCCCCTCATCGCCGAGGGCCACCAGGACTTCGCCGTCTTCGGCCGCACCCTGCCGTGGGACCACGCCCCCGGGGCGCTGCTGGTCGAGGAGGCGGGCGGCGTCGCCTGGCGCCACGACGGCACCCCGTACCGCCCGGACCAGAGCACCAGCGGACTGCTGGTGGCCGCCGGCGAGGCGGCGTGGGCCACGGTGCGGGCCGAGCTGCTGGACCTGGAGCCCTACTCGCCCCGGTAGGTGCCGAAGCTCCAGAGGTTGCCCTCGGGGTCGGCGACGGTGAAGCCCCGGGACCCGTAGTCCTCGTCCCTGAGCTCCCGGA
>DATLHA010000099.1:0-8969 GCA_035540095.1 Acidimicrobiales bacterium
CTCAGCCGCCGGCGACGGCGGGGAGGATGGTGATGACGTCGGCCTCCTCCACCGGCGTGGCCAGCTTGTCGAGGAACCTGACGTCGTCGTCGTTGCGGTACACGTTGACGAACTTGTGCAGCGAGCCGTCCTCGGTGATCACCTGGTTGGCGAGGAGCGGGAACTGCCGCACCAGGTCCTCGAACACCTCACCGACGGTGGCGCCGTTGGCCTTCACCGACGACTGGCCGGCGGCGTGCTGGCGGAGAACGGTTGGCAGGCGCACTTCGACAGGCACGGCGGGAAGGCCTCCATCGGAAGGAAACGGCGGACGGGAAGAAATCCTACTGACTAGCTGGTCTTTCGAGGACGAGGGGCTCCTCGGCCACCTCGCCGTCGACGATGGTGTACGACCGGACGACCGGCGCCGGGTGCTGCACCGACGCCACGATGTAGTGCCACGACGGATCGGGGGCCTGGGCGATGTCCGTCGGCGACGGGTAGGCCTGGGTGTGGGTGTGGGAGTGGTAGACGCCGATGATGTCCCATCCCTTCTCCCTGGCGTCCCGGTCGGCCTTGAGGTAGTCGCGCGAGTCGAGCTCGTAGATGACGTTCTGGCGGTCGGCGGGCGCGGCGTTGCCGCAGGGGTACACCGCCTTGACATCCATGTCACCCAGCTCGCCGGCGAGGAGCCCGCAGGCCTCCGCCGGCTTCTCGGCCTCGGCGAGGGAGTGGTCGATGATGGACTGCCAGTCGGCACGGCTGATCCGGAGCACGGAGGTCGAGGGTACTCTCCGGCCGTGTCCCCCAAAGGCGTCAAGCCCGTTGCGAGCAATCGCAGGGCCCGGCACGACTACGAGATCCTCGACACCTTCGAGGCCGGGATGGCCCTGGTGGGCACCGAGGTGAAGTCGCTCCGGGACGGCAAGATCGTCCTCAAGGACGCCCACGCCCGGGTGGAGGACGGCGAACTGTGGCTCCACGGCGTGCATGTGGCCCCCTACGAGCTGGCCGACGGCTTCGGCGGCCACGACCCCGAGCGCCGGCGGAAGCTGCTCCTGCACCGCTGGGAGATCCGGGAGCTGGGCGACCGCACGGCGCGGGAGGGGCTGACGATCGTCCCGTTGTCGGTGTACTTCAAGGACGGCCGGGCCAAGGTGGAGCTCGGCCTGGCCCGGGGCCGGAAGACCTACGACAAGCGCCACGCCATCGCCGAGCGCGACGCGGC
Source organism: Acidimicrobiales bacterium (assembly GCA_035540095.1). Taxonomy (GTDB): domain Bacteria; phylum Actinomycetota; class Acidimicrobiia; order Acidimicrobiales; family AC-14; genus CADCTB01. The sequence goes on from DATLHA010000099.1 coordinate 1,208, forward strand.
CCGGGAGGCGGCGAAGGCCATGTCCCTGAAGGGCCGATAGCCCTTGTGTCCCTGAAGGGCCGGTAGGATGGGAGAGCTGTACCGCAACTTTCCAAGGGGCTGACTGGTTTCGACGCTGGGACCGTTGGCTCGTCGTGCGACCCGAGTTGCTCAGACTCGATAAACGGGGCAAAAAAACAGGTGCCAACAACACCGACCGTGACTTCGCTCTCGCTGCGTAGAACCAGCTGGGGAAAGTCACATTGCGACCCGAGAGGGCACGCCGAGGACGACCCTTTGCCTTGGGAACAGAATGAGGGTTGACAGCCGGGAAAGACCGCTGACACGTAGGGAAAGACCGACTGGCCTCACGGAACAGACGTGACGAGTAGTACGTAACCCGGTACGAGGGCAGCGTCAGGCCCGAACCTCGGGAACGGTCGTAGCACGGGGAGTCTGCACCGAGCGGACGAGGGTTCGATTCCCTCCAGCTCCACTCTCACCGACGGCCGCGCTTGCATCCCATCTAGCTATATGGCTAAATAGCTAGATGGCAGATGACAGCGCCGGCGTGTTCAAGGCTCTCGCCGATCCCACCCGCCGGCAGATACTGCAGGACCTCCGACCCGGGGAGCTGGCCGCGGGCGACATCGCCGCCCGGTTCTCCATCAGCGGGCCCTCGGTCTCCCGCCACCTGTCGATCCTCAAGGCCGCCGGCCTCGTAACGGAGCGACGGGACGCGAACCGCATCCTGTACTCCCTGGTCGAGGACCGGCTGGCCAACTGCGTCGGCGGGTTCCTCTCCGCGGTGTGCCCGGACCAGGTCGTGCTGCGCCACCAGCGCAGGAAGGGCCAGCCATGAGGGCGCCGCCCGTCAAGGCCACGATGGAGCGTCGAATCCTGGTCAATTACCGGGTCCACCCCGACCGGCTCGGTGAGCTTCTCCCCGCCCCGTTCCGCCCGCTGCTCGTCCACGGCTACGCCATCGGCGGGATCTGTCTCATCCGCCTGGGCGACGTCCGTCCCGCCGGCCTGCCGCCGGCGGTGGGTGTGAGGAGCGAGAACGCCGCCCACCGCATCGCGGTGGAGTGGGATACCGCCGCGGGCCCCGTGACCGGCGTCTACATCCCCCGCCGGCACTCGTCGTCGCGGCTCACGGTTCTCCTCGGCGGCCGAGCGTTTCCAGGGTGGCACGACCACGCCCGCTTCCGGGTCACCGAGGACGGCAGCTCCTACCGGGTACAGCTCTCCGGCCGCGACGTCGACGTGGCCGTCACTGCGCACCGGGCCGACCGCATCATGGCCGGTTCGGTCTTCGCGACCATCGACGAAGCGTCCGCCTTCTTCTGTGCCGCTCCGATCGGCTACGCAGCGACGCCGGCCGCCGGCGTCTACGACGGAGTCGAGCTCACCACCGACCGCTGGGCCATGAGCCCCCTTTCAGCTCGACGAGGTCCGGTCCTCGGTGTTCGACCGCGTGGGTGTGCCCGACAGCGCCTTCCTCATGTCCGGGATGCAGACGACGTGGCGCCCACAGCCCGCCCTCCTCGCCGCCCGATGACCGCCGCCGCCACCCAGACGTGGTCGTGGCTCTTCCGGCGGCTCGTGCTCTGGGGACTTGCCACCGGCGCCGGCGCCGGCGCCGCTGTCGCGGCGTCGATCACCGTCGGCCTCTGGGGGGCCGGGGCGCTCGCCGCCGGCCTGTATGGCGCCGTCGTCGGTGCGATCGTCGCCCTCATCCCCAGCCTCTTGGGTGCGACCGTCGTGACCGACGCCGTCCGCACCCGCGACGACGAGAGCCGGGTCCTCGCCACCTGCTTCGCCATCGTCGCCGGCGTCATCAACGCCGGCTCCCTCGTCGCCATCGTGACCTATGGCGACGCCTACGGCCTTCTCATCCTCCTCGCCGGCAACACCGGCGGCCTCCCCATGCTGTGGTGGGGGCACCGCCGGATCACTCGTGCGATGAGCTAGTGCGCGGCGTCGTAGGCGGCGACGATGGCCTGGGGGATGCGGCCCCGGTCACCCAGGTTCGGGTGGCCGTTCACTCGGGCCCAGTCGCGGATGGCCTTCAGCCGCTCACGGTCGGCTGACGAACGCGCCGGCCCACCCGCGGCGGCGCCGGCGCCCTCGTCGCCACCGCCCGACCGCCGCCCCGAACGCCGCCCGCCGCCCGACCGGGCCCGGTCGGAGGACCAGCTGATGAGGCCTTGCACGGTGTTGTGGAAGTCCTCGGCGTGCTCTGCGCAGAGGTCGAGGCTGTAGTCGTAGCCGTCGAAACCGAACGAGACGGTCTGGGTCCCGTCGACATTCTCGCCCTTCTCAGCCTTGCACCGGTCGCACGTCAACTGGACGATGAGGGTCTTTGCCATGAGCGGGCAGCGTAGGCGAACGCCCCGGAGGAATCGGGCGGTCTTCCGGGGCCACCACCTGGGCGGGCCTGGCGGCCTTCGGTGTCACCGCGGCCGGCCAGCCCGCGAACTGCGGCCGCCCGGGTCGTCGGGTCCTAGGATGCGGCCATCGCCCGGATCCGAGACACCATCCCGGCCTTCGAGGCCTACGCCCGCAAGGCGGGCCTGGAGAGCCCCGTGCGCCGCGAGCTGCTGTGGAAGGACACCTACCAGGCCGCCCACACCGACGTCTTCAAGGGCTTCGCCGCCGCCACGGGAAGTTCGAACGACGGCATGGCGGCCATGGTCCGCCAGCTCTCCGAGGTCCGCCAGCGGGTGCGGGACGCGACCCCGACCGTGACGGGGATCGTCGACGAGGTCGATCCGGCGGTGGCCCGGGTGATGGCCGTGGATACCGACCCCGCACCCCTTCACGTTCTCATGGTCGGGACCTTCGCCACCCCGTCGACGGTCGGCATGGTGGGTGACGACGTGACCGTCTTCCACTGCCTGGAGTGGTTCCAGACCGCCGAGGGCTCCCGGGTGCTCGTCGCCCACGAGGACACCCACGCCTGGCATCAGCTCGCCCTGGCGCAGAAGGGCGAGCAGCCACCGGAGAACGACATGGCGTGGATGGTCTTCTCCGAGGGATTCGCCACCCGCGTGTCGCGCGCCGTCGTCCCCGACGCCCCCGAGGTCGACTACTTCTGGTACGGCCATCCCGAGTCCCAGGGCTGGCTCCCGTGGTGCCAGGAGCACGTCGACGAGCTGGGGAAGCACGTGCGGGCGTCGCTGGACATCCCGGAGGCGATCGAGACCTTCTTCGGCGCCGGCCTGGTGGACGGGAAGTGGAGGGTCGGCTACTACCTGGCCGATCAGCTGGTGGCCGGGTTGGGCAAGTCGTTGCCGGAGCTGGCGGCGATGACCGTCGAGGAGGCGCGCACCGCGGTACGGGACGCACTGGCCTGAGCGCGGTCGGCGAGGTACACGGTGGCGATGTCGCGGGGAAGGGCGGTGGAGTAGAGCCACCCTTGGCCCAAGGTGCAGCCGAGGTCCACCAGCCGTTCCGCCTGGTCCGCGGTTTCCACGCCCTCGGCTACGACCTCCAACCCCAGGCTGGTGGCGATGGCGATGATCGCGGCAACGATCGCCTCGTCGTGGGGGGAGACGCCGATTCCCTGCACGAAGGCCCTGTCGATCTTCAGACGGCCGATGACGAAGCGCTTCAGGTACGGCAAGGAGCTGTAGCCGGTCCCGAAGTCGTCGGCGGCGATGCCGACGCCGAGCGATCGGAGGCAGGCGACGGTCTCGTCGACCCGTCCGGCGCCACCATCGAGCATCGCCGACTCGGTGATCTCCACGGACAACGACGCCGGCGGGATGCCGGCCGCCGTGATTGCCTCTCGCACCGTCTCCATAAGGTCCGGCTCCCGCAGCTGACGGGGTGAGAGGTTCACCGACATCGTCAGATCGAGTCCGGGATGGCGTTCACGGCATGAGGCCAGGAACGCCGTCGCTTCGGTGATCGCCCGGGCCCCCAGAGGGACGATCAGCCCTGTCTCCTCGGCGACGGGGATGAACTCGTCGGGAGGAACCGACCGGCCGTCGGCGAACCAGCGCATCAACGCCTCCACGCCGACGGGCCGTTCGGAGACCAGGTCGACGATCGGCTGGTAGTGCAGCGTGATCTCGCCTCGCTCCATCGCCCGCCGCAGTGCCTCCTCCATGGCGTGGCGCTGACCCACCGCGGCGCGCATCGACTCGGCGAACATGACGACACGGTCGCGGCCGGCGCCCTTGGCACGGTACATAGCGGTATCGGCGTTCCTGATGAACTGCTCGCCGGGGGCATAGGAACCGGGTTCCAGAAACGCCACACCGATGGATGCCGATATCACGACCTCCCCGACGCTCAAGGTGAACGGGGGCCGGACCGACTCCAGCGTCTGGAGGCCGAGCGCGGCCGCGCTTTCCGCGTCGGGCACCTCAGGGCACACGATCAGGAACTCGTCGCCCCCGATGCGCCCCACGACATTGCCGCCGCCGGCCCATGCCCGAAGGCGGTCCGCCACCGCTACCAGGAGCTCGTCACCCGCGCTGTGGCCCCAGCGGTCGTTCAGGTCCTTGAAGCGGTCGAGGTCGAGGAAGACGACGGCCAGGCCGCCCAGGCTCCGGCACAGAGCGTCGTCGATCTCGGCCGCCAGTGCCGTCCGGTTCGGAAGGTCAGTGAGGCCATCGTGGCTGGCGGCATGGGCAAGACGCTGCTCGGAAGCGGCGTGCTCGTTGACGGCGGTGACCAGCCGCCAGCCCACGAGACCGACCAGCATCAGCGCGCTCACCAGATAGACGCCTCGCTCCAGGGCGGTCTCCGGGGTGGCGAGGACGACGACCGCCGGCGCGACGGCCAGGGACGCCACCAGGCCCACCATGCGCCAGCTCCGCCACGGTTCGGAGACGGTGGACGACGGCGCCGCCAGAGCCGCCATCGAGCGGTCGAGCGCGGCCAGACCCAACGCGGCGAAGGAGACCAGGTAGCCGAGGTCGTCGAGCCCGTGCGGCTCACCGAGCAGCTGGGCGTCGTAGGCGGCCCAGACCAGGTTGCCCAGCAGGCTGGCGAGGAACCCGACCACCAGTAGGCGGAACGAGCGGTAGCGCCACGCGCCGCCGAACCCCAGACGGGTCACGAGGAACAACAGGACGGCATCGAGGGCGGGGTAGGTCGCCCGCATGGTCTTGGCCATCGGAGCCAGATCGCGGTCCAGTACCGGCACGACGAACACGGCGAAGGCCACCAGGCCGGCGGCCACGCCGACGATGGCGCCGTCGACCAGCAGGCTCCGGTCCTTCTCCACCCGGCGGGCACGGTCGAAGGCGACGAGGGCGGCGCCGGCGACCAGGTACTGCGGGAGAGGGGCAAGCTCACCGGGTACCGACCCTTCTTCGAGACTCAGGGTCACGACGGCGCCGGCCAGGGCCACCGCGGCGGTGGCCGCGAGCAGCCGCCACGGAAGCACGGCCGGCGGCCACCAGGCACGGACCCCGATGAAGGTGGCCGCGATCATCGCCGGAACGACCACCAACGTGGCCACCGGGGTCAGCGCCGGCACCAGGCCGACTACGGCCGCGCCGGCCAGCAGCCAGGTCATCGTTCTCACCGCGCGGTTCCCCGCGATCGCCGTTCTGGGCATAACAGCCTTTCCCCCGATGAGCCTGACGGGAGGAGACGCGCGAAGCCTAGAGGCGAATAGCCCTACTTACGCGCCGTTTCGTCCTCCCAGGCGACGCGTGGAGCGTCCGACCACAGCCGCTCCAGGTCGTAGAACGCGCGCGTCTCCTCGAGGAAGACGTGGACCACCAGGTCGCCGTAGTCCAGCAGCACCCACTGGCTGTCTCCGAGGCCCTCGACCCTCAGGGGTGAGATCCCGCCCTCGGTCTTGAGCCGGCCCTCGACCTCCTCGGCGATGGTCTTCACCTGCCGGCTGTTGCGTCCGGAGGTGATCACGAAGGCGTCGGTGATGGCCAGGACCGCACCCACCTCGATGATCACGGTGTCGTCGCCGCCCTTGGCCGACGCCGCCTGCGCCGCGGTCCGCGCCCACTGGCGGACCTGGTCGGCAGTCGTCGTCATCTGCCCCCATCGTACAGGCCGCGTTCGCGGATGCAGGCAATTGCGGGCAGCGGCACCAGATGCTCGAGGGGCCGTCCACCGGCGGCCCGGGCGCGGAGGTCGGAGCTGGAGATGTCGAGCTTGGGGATGCGGACGTGCTCCACGCGCCACGGCGGACCGGGATCGACGTCGGGTGAGCCGCCCCGCGTCACGACGACCAGGGTGGCCAGGCGGGCCACCACATCGGGCCGGCGCCAGGTGTGCAGGTCGGCAGCCACGTCGCTGCCGACGACCAGGAACAGCTCCCTGTCGGGGTGGTCGAGCTGTTCGAGGGTGTCGGCGGTGTAGGACTCGCCGCCACGGTCGATCTCGACGCTGCTGGCCTCCACCCCCGGCGTGCCGGCGACCGCGGCCTCGACGACGGCCAGGCGGTCCGCCGCCGGCGTGATCCGCCGATCGCTCTTCTGCCACGGGGCGTTGGCGACGACGAGGAGCACTCGATCGAGGTCCAGCGCGTGACGGACGTTGACCGCGGCGACCAGATGACCGATGTGGACGGGGTCGAACGTCCCTCCCAGCACTCCCACTCGCTCGGCGATGAAACTGATTCTACGGAGCGGGAGTCGGGGCTCTACCCTTGTCCCAGGCCTATGACCACCGAGACATCCTGGACGCCGAGCACGTGGCGGGCCCGGCCTGCCGCCCAGCAGCCCGACTGGCCCGACGACGGCGCGCTCGACGACGTCCTGAAGCGGCTGGCCACCCGGCCGCCGCTGGTCTTCGCCGGCGAGGTTCGCCAGCTCACGTCGACCCTGGCCGACGTGGGCGCCGGGCGGGCGTTCGTGCTCCAGGCCGGCGACTGCGCCGAGTCATTCGAGGCATTCACCGCCGACTCCATCCGGGACAAGCTCAAGGTCATCCTCCAGATGGCGGTCGTGTTGACCTACGGCGCCGGCGTGCCGGTGGTGAAGATGGGCCGGATCGCCGGCCAGTTCGCCAAACCCCGGTCCTCGGCCACCGAGGTGGTCGACGGCGTTGTGCTGCCGGCGTACCGGGGCGACATGGTCAACGACATCAGCGCCGCCGCCGGTGCTCGGGTGCCCGACCCGGCACGCCTGCAGCGGGCCTACGACCAGTCGGCGGCCACCATGAACCTGCTGCGGGCGTTCACCAAGGGCGGCTTCGCCGACCTCAACCAGGTCCACACCTGGAACCAGGAGTTCGTGGCCAGCAGCGCCGAGGGCCGGCGCTACGAGGTCATCGCCGCCGGCATCGAGCAGGCCCTGCGGTTCATGGCCGCCTGCGGGATCAACCTGTCCCAGGAGGCGACGCTGCACCAGGTCGACTTCTGGACCTCCCACGAGGCGCTCATCCTCGGCTACGAGGAGGCGCTGACCCGGCAGGACTCGCTCACCGGCGGCTGGTACGACTGCTCGGCCCACTTCGTGTGGATCGGCGACCGCACCCGCCAGCCCGACGGCGCCCACCTCGAGTTCTTCCGCGGCATCAACAATCCGGTGGGCGTGAAGCTCGGGCCGTCGGTGTCTCCCGACGAGGCGGTGGCGTTGTGCGAGCACCTCAACCCCGGCCGGGTGCCGGGCCGGTTGAGCCTGATCACCCGGTTGGGTGCCGATCGCATCGACACGATGCTGCCGCCGCTGATCCGGGCCGTGCGCGACGCCGGCCACCCTGTCGTGTGGATCTGCGACCCGATGCACGGCAACACCTTCGTCAGCGCCGGCGGCCGCAAGACCCGCCACCTCGACCACGTCCTGGCCGAGATCGG
>DATLHA010000100.1:0-120525 GCA_035540095.1 Acidimicrobiales bacterium
GGCCTGGCCTCCTCCGGCGACGCCGGCTTCACCCTGTCGACCTCGGTGGCAGCCGGATCGGAGACGGCGACGGCGGAGACCGGCGCACGGTCGGTGTGCGACGTGGCCGGCAACTGCGTCGACGCCGGCCCCATCGGCGCCCACAAGGTGGACAGGAAGGCACCGACGGTCACCGTGTCCTCACCGGTCTCCACCCGATACCTCCTCAACCAGGTGGTCGGCGCCGGCTACGCGTGCTCGGACGGCGGATCGGGCGTGGCGACCTGCGCAGGGCCGGTTCCCACCGGTTCCGCGGTCGACACGTCGGCGGTGGGGGAGCGGACGTTCACGGTGAACGCCTCCGACAACGTGGGCAACGCGACCCGTGAGACGGTGACCTACTCGGTGGGGTACCGGATCTGCCTCCTGTACGACGCGGCTCGCACGAGGAACGCGGGGAGCACCATTCCTGTCCAGCTGCAGCTGTGCGACGCGGGGAGCACCAACCGGTCGTCTGGCGACATCGTGCCCGTCGCCGTCGGTGTGGTCGATGCCGAGACCGGCCGCGCCGTGCCGCTGCAGTCGCCCGGAAACTCCCAACCGGCGAACCAGTTCACCTTCGACGGTACGTCGTACTCGTTCAACGTGAGCACCACCGGTTATGCCCCGGGCCGGTACGACCTGCACTTCACGATCCCGGGCGACCCGGTCACGCACGTGGCTCCGTTCACCATCCGGTAGGAGGACAATTGAGAAGAGCATTCACCGCCGTCACGGCCGCCGTCACCCTCACGCTGGCCGTCGGCGCAAGCCCGGCCTCCGCCCAGACGGCTCCGAACCAGCGGGTCAGTATCACCTTCGTCGGCGGCTACACCGGCGTGGCGGTCGCCACAGGGGTGATCAACGCCGTCGGCGTCGCTCAGGAACAGAGCACGCTGAGCCCGGACGGGTCGTTCGTCGGCACCCTGACCTTCCGGTTCGCCCTCGGCACCGTCGTCGCTCCGTTCACCGGGCAGGTGACGTCGGTGACCGTCGACCCCCGTACCTGCACCGGCCGGTTCACCAGCGTCGGGACGTTCACCATCGCCTCGGCCACCGGCGCCTATGCCGGGATGTCCGGGCAGGGGAGCTTCACCGAGGAGGGCATGTTCAACTCACTGCGCACCGCCAATGGCTGCAACCCCGAGCCGTTCATCCGCACACTCCTCAGGACCGAGGCCACTGCAGTCGTCCGGCTGTGACCGGCCGAAGCCGCCACCTTTCAGGTCGGGCCGGCGCGAGGTCCGACCGACCCGGCGGCATAGTCGAGCAGGGGGGGGCCGTCCTGGTCCCAATGGGCGAGGACGGGTTCGACGATGCGCCAGCACTCCTCGGCCTCGTCGCCGCGGATGGACAGTGAGGGGTCTCCCTCGATGGCCTCCACCAGCAGGCGGGCGTGGGCGGAGAGGTCCTGGGGGGCAAGCGTCAGCTCGAGGGCGGCCTCCTCCAGGCAGAACGGGTCGCCGGCACCGTTGAGGGCCAGGTCGAGAACCATGCGGTCCGGGCCCATCAAGAAGCTGAGCCGGTTGACAGGCGGCTCGCCCTCTTGGCCGAACAAGGCCTCGCCGACGGGCAGGAAGCTGATGGTGATCTCCCTCCTGTCGGCGGCGAGCGCCTTTCCGGTGCGTAGCCGGAACGGCACCCCCGACCAGCGGTCGTTGTCGACGAACAGCGTCACCTCGGCGAACGTCTCGGTCCGACTGGCCGGGTCGACGCCGGGCTCCCCGACGTAGTCCGGGAGTTCGAGCCCGCCCACGGTCCCGGCGCGGTAGCGGCCCCGGCGGGTGTGTGTGGCGACCTCGGCGGGTGACATGGTGCGAACGGCCCGCAGCAGCTCCACCTTCCGGTCCCGGAACTCCGTCCCGTCGAGGGCGGACGGCTTCTCCATGGCGGCGAGGCAGAGCAGCTGCAGGAGGTGATTCTGGATGACGTCGCGCAGCGCTCCGGTGTGGTCGTAGTAGCCGGCGCGCCCTTCCAGAGCGACGGTCTCGTCCCACACGATGTCCACCCCTGCGACGTGGTGGCGATTCCAGGTCGGCTCGAACAGCCGGTTGGCGAAGCGCACGCCCAGGATGTTCTGCACCGTCTGCTTGCCCAGGAAGTGGTCCATCCGGAACACCGTCTCCTCCGGGAAGTGGCGGTGCAGGAGCCGGTTCAGGGCCTGCGCCGACGCCAGGTCGGTGCCGAAGGGCTTCTCCACGACGATGCGGCTCCGCTCCGACAGCCCGATCCGGGCCATGGCTTCTATGGATGGGGCGAATACCGCCGGCGGGAGGGCGAGGTATGCGACAGATGCGTCCAGGTCACGGCCGAAGGCCTCGCACAGGGTGGCGGTGTCGGTCACGTCACCGACGACGTAGGAAAGCCGCTGTACCAGGGCGCGTCGGGAACCGCGGTCGAGGTGGGTGGCGTGGCGGCGCAGGCGCGCCGCAGCGTGCTGGCGGAAGTCGGTGGTGTCCCACTGGCGGCGGTCGACGCCGACGATGGTGAGGTCTGGCGGCAGCGACCCGGACGCGACCAGCTCGGCCAGGGCCGTGAGCAGGTAGCGACCCGTGAGGTCACCCGTCGCCCCGAGAACGACGAGACGACGCGCCGTCATCCCTGCCTCCGGAGCTCTCGAGCCAGGTTCATCCCGCTGGAGACGACGCCGACGTGGCTGAAGGCCTGGGGGTAGTTCCCGAGGAAGGCCCCTGTCGACGGGTCGATCTCCTCCGGAAGAAGACCAAGTCCTCCGGCCCGGGCGCAGAGGGACTCGTAGAGCTCCATCGCCTCGTCCAAACGCCCCTGGGCGGCGAGGTTGTCGACCAGCCAGAAGCTGCACAGAAGGAATGCCCCCTCGTGGCCGGGAAGTCCGTCCGCCGACTCCTCGAGGAGGTACCGGTACAGCAGGCCGTCGCCGGCGCCCAACCGCTGCGTGATGGCCGTCGTGGTGGCCACCATCTTGGGATGTCTGGCGTGGACGACGCGTCTGAGCGGAAGCGCCAGCAGGCTGGCGTCCAGCCCTCCGGGCCCCAGGTGCTCGACCAGGCTCTGGCGTTCCGGGTCCCATGCGAGGTCCAGGATCGCCTCCTGGATTCTCACCGCCTCCGCCCGCCAACCACCGACGTCACCGGGCAGGCCCAGCCGCTCTGCCAGTCGCGCACCACGGTCGAGGGCGACCTGGCACATGGCCGCCGAGTAGGTGAACGGGCGGGTCGCGGTCCGGACCTCCCAGATCCCGTGGTCGGGCTTGTCCCAGCGACTCCGGGACTCCTCCACGAGCTCCCGCAGCCGGGTCCACAGGTCGGGATCCAGCTCGCCGCCGGCGGCGACCCACTGGTAGGCGCAGTCCAGGATCTCACCGTAGGCGTCGTGCTGGCTTTGATCGGCGGCAGCGTTGCCCCAGCGCACCGGCGCCGAGCGGCGGTAGCCCTCGAGCTCGGGATCCTCACGCTCGGGAGGCGGCTGCACCCCCTCCAACGTGTAGAGGACCCGCGGCTCGCCGTCGCGCCCGATGGCGTCGAGCACCCAGCCCAGGAACCCCCGGGCCTCGGCGTGGAGGCCCACCCGGCGGAACGCGTAGACGGAGAAGGCGGCGTCGCGGACCCAGGCGTACCGGTAGTCCCAGTTCCGGACGCCACCGATGGCTTCCGGCAACGAAGAGGTGGGCGCGGCCACGATGGCTCCGGTCTCGTTGAAGTCGAGCATCTTGAGTGTGACCACCGAGCGGCGCACGACCGGCTGCTCCGGACCGTCGTACTCGAGCTTTCGCATCCACCGCCTCCAACCGTCGAGGGTGGCCTGCAACAGGGCCGGTGGATGGAGATTGCGGCTCTGGCCGGAGGCACCCCAGCGCAGGATGAAATGGGCCCGCTGCCCCGCCCCCAGCTCGAACGTGCTCATGGCGCCTTCGAGCGGGACGCTGGCGAACAGCCGCAGATCGAGGTCGGGACGTCGGTGGCAACGGAGGACGACACCACTTCCCTCCGGTGCGACCGAGGCGCCACCCCACGGCTCGATCTGGACCCGGAGGGTGACCGCGCCCTCGAGCACCACGACGGAACGGAGGAGCTCTCCTCTCCCGGCCGGGGTGTCCTCGGCCAGATCCGCCCCTGAACGAAGGGTCAGGCAGTCGGTGACGCGGATGAGCCCCGAGGGGCTGCGGAGCTCGGTCACCAGGACGCCACTGTCGGGCTCGTAGCGCTGACGCGCCTCGACCACCTCGTCGGGGGCGATGCGAAAGAAGCCGCCATGGCGGGCGTCGAGCAGGGAGCAGAACAGTGGCTCCGAGTCGAAATGCGGCACGCACAGCCACACCACGGAACCGTCGCGCGCGATCAGGCCCGCGGTGCTGCCGTCGCCGACGAGGCCGAGGTCCTCGAGTGGCGGATAGCCCTCGTGGTACCGAAGAGGGGTGGAAGGCGGGCCGGAGAACATGGAGTTGCTCACGTCGTGCGCCGAGCCGCGGCGGTGGCGACACGGGGGTTCGCCGTCGAACCCAGCGTCACGACCTGGCAGGCTGCGTGCATGCGAGCGTGCGCCCGGCTGGTGATGGGACTCCACCGCATCTCGTCGAGGTGGTCGAGGGCGCCGTCGAGCACGGTGCGATCGCCCCGGCCGAGTTCGACCAGGAGCCTCACGAGCGCCTGCTCCGAGACAGCGAACGGTGTCGACACCACGGGTAGGAGCGCCGTGCGCGCCAAGCGGTGTGGACGCTCGCCCCACGCGCCGCACAGCTTGCTCCACGTCAGGATCGACACCGGCAGCGCAAGGGCACAGAGGGCGACGGCGAGCGCGCTCGGCACCGGTAACGCCCATGCCAGCACGACGGAACTCGACGTGGTGGCCCATGTCGTTGCCGTCAGCAGTTCCCCTTTCCTGGCCGCCGATCCGCTTCGCTTCACCAGACTCTCCTCGGCTCGACCGAGCCGCTCTGCGGCCAGCTCCCGCTGCCACGGGTCGGGGAATTCGCGGACGAGGGCCCGAGCCAGCCGGAGTGAGGCCAAGTCCAGCTCCGAGGCCGCCGCCAGCTCTGCGGCGATGAGAGGCTCCAACGCTGTCGGCTCGGACGAGCCCGAGGGGGCATACAGCGCCCACACTATGACGCGATCGCGGCGCATCACCCAAGTCTGGCGACGGCGCCGGACCAGGACGAGAGCGGCCCCGGTGAGGGCGACTGGCACGACCAGGAGGCCGATCACGCGGCCGGCAACGAAGAGCGTCACGGCCAGGCCGGTTGCGAGTGCGACCGTCCGGTGGCGCGGATGTCCGGCCGCGCTCGCAACCCTGCCGCGCACGAACGGGCGGCGTCGCGTCGCCCCGGTCACGTCACACCACGAATGAGGGGAGCCTTGCGCACCGGTACCTCCACGCGTCGAACGATGTCGCCGACCAGGCTTCCCGGCTCCCCAATCGGGTGCTACCCGCGGGGGCCGGCGCCAAACCAGCCGTACCGCCGCACCCGGGCCGCCGTGCAGCACTCCGCCAGTAGATCCTCGTGCTCCACGCGTCCGAGCCTGGGCGGGAGCGACTATCGTGGTCTCGGGGAGCCGGGAAGCCTGGTCGGCGCGTGGTTGTCCCGCGTCCAGGGAGTAGACACGAAGTGAACCGGATTCCCATGGGCGGCCCGCCGACCCTCACTGAAGACCGCGTGCCCGAGTCGGGCCCGACCGCCGCGCCGCCCGAGAGCGGGACGTCGATCGCGGGAGGGCTGGGGGAGTTCATGGGTGACGAAGAGGAGCGGACGCGTGCCGGCGCGGTGCCGGTGTTGCTCATGCGCGCGACGCCGGCCGCGCAGGAGTAGGGCGCGCCGAAGACGTGCTTTTCGTCCTCGGGCTCCACGCCGCCTTGGCGGCCGTCGCACCTGCCGCCGGCCGGCGTCTCGGCCGGCGAGTCTTCTGGCTGTGCGCCGTCGCGCCCGCCGTCACGCTCGTCTGGGTCCTGAGGCGCGCCTCGGGTGTGCTCGATGGCCGTCCCGCCGAGGAGAGCGTGGAATGGGTGCCCGGGTTGGGCCTCGGGTTCGACCTCCGCATGGACGGGTTCTCGTTGCTCATGGTGGCGCTCATCTCCGGCGTCGGCGTGCTCGTCTTCGCCTACAGCCGGTGGTACTTCTCCGACCGGCCTGGGCTCGGCCGGTTCGCGGGGACGCTCACCGCCTTTGCCGGGGCGATGCTCGGCGTCGTGCTCTCCGACAACCTGCTCGTCCTCTACGTCTTCTGGGAGCTGACCTCGGTCACGTCCTACCTTCTGATCGGCTTCGAGGACAAGAAGGGCGCAGCGCGGGCCGCTGCGCTGCACGCTCTGCTGGTCACCGCGGCCGGCGGCCTGGCCATGCTCGGCGGGTTCGTCCTCGTCGGTCAAGCCGCGGGTACGTACTCGCTCGCCGCCATCCTCGCCGACCCGCCCTCCGGAGCGGTCGTCAGCGCCGGCCTCGTGCTGGTCCTGCTGGGTGCTTTCACGAAGTCGGCCCAGGTGCCGTTCCACTCCTGGCTGCCTGGAGCGATGGCGGCCCCGACGCCGGTCAGTGCCTACCTCCACTCGGCGACGATGGTGAAGGCCGGTGTCTATCTGATCGCTCGGCTCGCTCCGGCCTTCGCCGCGACCGTTGCCTTCTGGCGTCCGGCGGTGATCACCGTCGGACTGGCGACCATGTTGGTCGGCGGGTACCGAGCTCTCCGTCAACACGACCTGAAGCTCCTGCTGGCATACGGGACCGTGAGTCAGCTCGGCCTGATGGTCGTCTTGGTGGGGGCTGGCCGGCCGGACCTGACGTTCGCGGGGGCCGCCCTTATCCTCGCCCACAGCCTGTTCAAGGCCGCCCTGTTCCTCGTCGTCGGCGTGGTCGACCACCAGGCCCACACGCGTGACCTCCGGGTGCTCACCGGGCTTGGTGCCCGCATGCCTGCCACATTCGTCGTTGCCGCCGTCGCCGTCGCCTCCATGGCCGGCCTCCCCCCTCTTCTCGGGTTCATCTCGAAGGAGGCGATCTACGAGGCCATGCTGCACACCGGCTCGGGAGTCGGCGATCTTGCCGCTGTGCTCGGGGTGGTCCTCGGATCGGCCCTGACCTTCGCCTACGGTGCACGGTTCCTCTGGGGAGCCTTCGCCGCCAAGTCGAGCCCGACACCGAGCGGCGCCGTGGGCCCCGAGGTTCCAGCGCCTGCCTGGCCCTTCATGGCTCCCGCTGCCCTCCTAGCCGTCCTTACCGTCGTCTTCGGTCTGCTGCCCGCCCTGGCATCCGGCGTGGTCGAGGCGGCCGGGTCGTCGCTCGATCAGGGGATCGCCGATCTCCACCTCGTCCTGTGGCACGGGGTGACGCCGGCCCTGGGCCTCTCTGCACTCACGCTCGCCATCGGCGCCGGCCTTTACATCGGGCGGTCCGCCGTCGAGCGGGCGCAGGACCGCATGCCGGCCGTGCCGAGCGCGTTCGGGGCGTACCAGGCGTCGGTCGTCGGTCTGAATCGAATCGCCGCCCGGACTACGGGAATCGTGCAGAACGGCTCACTCCCGACCTATATCGGCGTCGTCCTGGTTACGGTCCTTCTCCTTCCTGGCGTCGCACTTCTGGGCGTCGACCTTCCCGAGGGGATCACTGTCGCCGAGTCGCCGCTCCAGGTCGCGGTCGTGGCCCTGGTGATCGCGGCCGCCGCCGGCGCCGCACTCGCTCGACGCCGGTTCGCGGCAGTTCTGTTCCTTGGCGGCGTCGGTTACGGCGTCGCCGTCCTGTTCATCATCCAGGGAGCACCGGACCTCGCCCTGACCCAAATCCTTGTCGAGACACTCGCGCTGGTGATCTTCGTCCTGGTGCTCCGTCATCTTCCGGAGCGCTTCGAGCGCGAGCCATGGCGGCTTCGGCAGGGGATCCGCGTGGCCGTGTCGGCGGGGATGGGGCTCTTCGTGGCCGCATTCGTCCTGGTGGCCGCCGGCTCCCGTACGGAGGAGCCCATCTCGGACGAATTCCTTGCTCGTGCCCTTCCGGAGGGAGGCGGGCGCAACGTCGTCAACGTCATCCTCACGGACTTCCGGGGACTCGACACGATGGGTGAGATCACGGTCCTGACCGTCGCCGCCCTCGGCATCGCCAGCATGGTGGCCGCCGGGCGACGTCGGGGAGACACCTGATGTCACGGCGGGTGCCATCCCAGGTGGGTGCCCATGCGACAGAGGGGAAGCGGGAACCCTCGCTCATCCTCGAGACGTGCGTCCACACCCTCTTCCACACCGCCCTGCTCTTCTCCGTGTTCCTCCTGTTCGCCGGCCACAACGCGCCGGGGGGCGGCTTCGTCGGCGGGCTGGTCGCCGGCGCCGCGTTCGTCCTGCGCTATGTCGAGGGTGGGTCCGGGGAGGTGCAGGACGCCGCTCCGGTGCCGGGCACCGTGCTGATGGGTACCGGGCTGACCCTGGCGGTGGCGACCGGCGCAGCGGCGTTGCTGGGCGACGGAGAGTTCCTGTCCAGCGGCAAGCTCGAAATGGACGTCCCGTTGCTCGGTGCGGTCAAGGCGACGTCGGCACTGGCCTTCGACATCGGCGTGTACCTCGTGGTCGTCGGACTGGTGGTGGTGATCCTCACCACCCTGGGAGCTGAGCCCGACCACCCGATTGAGGCGGAGGAGGCACCGTGAACGTCGTCGAAGTGAACGGAGACTCGCGTTGATCGCCGTCCTCGCCCTTGCCGTCGGCGTGCTCTACGCCGTGGGCACCTACCTGATCCTGCAGCGGAAGCTGACGCAGATCGTGATCGGGCTGGCGATCATGGGTCACGGCGCCAACCTGGTCCTCCTGATGGCCGGCGGGCGTGCGGGACGGGCACCGTTCAGCGGGACGGGAGATGCGTTCGCCGACCCCCTTCCGCAGGCGCTGGCGCTCACCGCCATCGTCATCACTTTCGGCGTCGCCGCGTTCCTCCTCGCCCTTTCCTACCGGAGCTGGCTCCTGCGCCACGACGACGAGGTGGAGGACGACGTGGAGGACCGCAGGATCGCCCGGCGCGCCAATGCCAGAGCGGACGCCGGATGAGGGTTCTGATACCGCTTCCCATCGCGTTGCCGCTTCTGGCCGCGGGTCTCTCCATGGCCCTGCACCGGCGGACGCAGGCGCAGCGCGCGCTCGGCCTCGGCGTGCTCACGGCCAGCCTGGCCGCGACAGTGGCCCTGCTGGTGCGGGTCCACGCCGAAGGCCCGATCGCGGTGCACGTCGGTGGGTGGGGGGCACCCATCGGCATCACCCTCGTGGCCGACCTCTTCGCCGCCGTCATGCTGGTCGTCTCCGCCGCCATGGTGCTTGCGGTGATGGTCTACTCGATCGGAAGCCCGCGGACGGCGGACCACGCCCTGTTCTTCCACCCCCTGTACCTGATCCTCGCCGCCGGTGTGTCGTCCTCGTTCCTCGCCGGCGATCTCTTCAACTTGTTCGTGGCCTTCGAGGTCATGCTGAGCGCGAGCTACGTCCTGATCACCCTCGGCGGAACCAGGGACCAGATTCGCTCCGGCATGACGTACGTCGTCATCAGTCTGCTCGCCTCCACCTTCTTCGTGACCGCTGTCGGCCTCATCTACGCAGCGACGGGCACGGTGAACATGGCCGACCTCGCCGGGAAGGTCGGCGACCTCCCCGCCCCCGTGCGCGACGCACTGGGCCTCCTGTTGCTGGTGGTGTTCGGGATCAAAGCGGCGATCTTCCCGCTCTTCTTCTGGCTGCCCGACTCCTACCCGACCGCACCCACGCCGGTCACGGCCATCTTCGCCGGACTCCTGACCAAGGTGGGGGTGTACGCCATCATCCGCACCCAGACGCTCCTCTTCCCGAGCGACGAGAGCGGGTCGGTTCTCCTGCTAGGTATCGCCGTGGCCACCATGGTGGTCGGCGTGCTCGGGGCGATCGCCCAGGACGACGTCAAGCGCATCCTCAGCTTTCACATCGTGAGCCAGATCGGCTACATGATCATGGGGCTGGGGCTCTTCACGGTCGCCGGAATCGCCGGCGCCATCTTCTACATCGTCCACCACATCGTGGTGAAGACGACGCTGTTCCTGGTTGGTGGGCTGGTCGAGAACGCCACGGGAACCGGGGCGCTCCGCCGGCTCGGAGGGCTGCTCCATCGCGCGCCCATAATCGCTGTCCTGTTCTTGGTCCCTGCACTCAGCCTCGCAGGCCTGCCGCCTTTCTCGGGGTTCGTCGCCAAGCTGGCGCTGGTACAGGCAGGGATGGATGCCGACCGCTACTTCGTGGTGGGCGCCAGCCTGGTCGTGAGCCTGCTCACCCTGTTCTCCATGACCAAGATCTGGGCCGGGGTGTTCTGGGGGACACCGGACGAGGAGCCCCCGCTCGAGTCCGCTCGAGGTGACGGTCGCCTCTCCGTGCCCCGGCTCATGGTGGCGCCGACCGCCGCGCTCGTGGCCATCAGCCTGGCGGTGGCGATGTCCGCCGCACCCCTGTACGACCTCAGCCGCCAAGCGGCCGAAGGTCTCGTCGAGCGCACCCCCTATATCCAGGAGGTGCTGGGCCCATGAGCTCTGCCCGTCGTCGCCTGCCACGCCAGCTGCCGATGGTCGCGTGGCTGCTCTTCGTGTGGCTGTTCCTCTGGGAGGACCTCAGCGTTGCCAATGTGCTCGCCGGTCTCGCGGTCGGTTCCCTTCTCGTCGCCCTGTTCCCAATGCGCCCGCGAGGTGTGCCGGGAACGCTCAGGTTGGCAGCGGCGGCCCACTTCGTCGGGTTCTTCGCGTGGAAGCTGGTGGAAGCGAGCGTGATCGTCGGCTGGGAGGTCCTGACCCCGCAGAACCGGATCAACGAGGGCATCGTCGCCGTACCCATCCGCGGCGTGTCCGAGACGCTCACGACGCTGGTCGCCAATGCCATCTCTTTGACACCTGGCACGCTGACGCTCGAGGTCCGGCACCAGCCCCCCACCCTCTACGTACACGTGCTGCATCTTGACGACATCGACGCCGTGCGGCGCGACGTGCAGTACCTCGAGGTCCTCGCCATCAGGGCGTTCGGGAGCTCGGCGGCGGTCACCGCGGCCGAGGCCGCCCTGCAGGAGCGAGTGGTCGGCGGACGGGAGGGCGACCGATGAGAATCGTCACATCAGTCGCCTTCCTGGGCATCGCCGTCGCCGGGCTGCTCTGCCTGGTGCGCCTGGTCCGCGGCCCGTCCCTGGCCGACCGCATCGTGGCCCTCGACGCCCTGCTGGTGGTCATCGTCAGCGGTATCGCCATCGACGCCGCCCGAACCGGTGAGGGGACGTACCTGGACGTGCTCGTGGTGGCGGCGCTGCTGGGATTCGTCGGGACCGTCAACGTGGCCCGGTTCATCGAACGGAGGGGCGCCTGATGCTGGACGCGATCGCCGCCGTGCTGATCCTGGTGGGAGTCGCCCTGGCGGTCGCCGCCGGTCTCGGGCTGCAGCGCTTCCCGGACGTCTTCGCCCGCATGCACGCGGCGACCAAGCCGGCCACCCTCGGACTCGTGCTCGTCCTCGCCGGAGCGGCTCTTCGGGTGGAGCAGGCCGGCGATGTGGTCAAGCTCCTGCTCGTCCTGATCCTTCAGTTCATCACCGCGCCGGTCGGCGCCCACATGGTGGGCCGCGCCGCCTACCGGGCCGGTACCGAGCTGAGCCCGACGACCAGCATCGACGAGCTGGCCCGCGACAGGCAGAGCGGCTGGGCGGGGGAAGGGGCCACCGATGAGGACTGAGCGCGGACCGGCAGGACCCGGTTCCCGCCAGCTTCCTCTACTGCGGTCGACGCCGGTCCCGTAGAGGCGCAGTATCTCGGCCGACAGGAGACGGTGGCCGCTACCAGCGAAGTAGCGCCGCGGCGGCGCCTGCACCTGACAGGTCGGCGCCACACTCCACCTGGACCGTGCCACCCGCCGCCAGTGTCGCCGCCGCGGCCCCCTCGAGGAGGTCGAGGTCACCTTGCTGTCGCTGTGCATGCACCTGCGCGTTGCCGTTCACCACTCGCCCCCACACGGGTTCGTCATCGGGCAGGAACAGGACGTCGACCCGCCCGCTCAGCGCCGCTTCTGCGACCTCTCCAGGGCCGGTGGCGGCGCGCCCCGTCCCCAGCGCCTCTTTCAGGCGCTCCTCGGCGTTTCGACGAGCCGATGCAAAGGTCGGCGCGACGATCTCCCAAGCGGCGGCGTGAAGCTCCCGCGGTGAGCGGCCTTCGGGACTGCCTTCGACGGCACGGCTGGCAAGGGCGGGGTGGGTGGTCACGGCGCGGTAGATGGGCAGGTAGTAACCCACGGCGGCGAGTACGAGCGGGGCGGCGGTTGACGGTAGCCGCGTCCGCAGCCCGCGGTCGACGGCACGGAAGAACCGCTCCAGCGCCTGCTTGTCGATCTCACCACCCACACCATGCCCGTGGAACATCCCGGCCTGACCGCCGGCGCGCACCTGCAGCCGGGCTTCTGGGTCCTCATGGGCCAGCGCCTCGGCCATGCTCGCCGGCACGGAGTCGAGAGGAAGCTCGGCGATCGTGAACCGGGTGGCCTCGAACAGCCCGACCGAGTTGACGCTGAGGGCCAGCACGTAGAAGCGGTCGTCGCCGGTGAGGAGACCCAACAGGGGCCGAACCCGGAATGACGGGCCGATCGTCATCGCTTCATCAAGGTGCACGGGCAGCCGCAAGGTCAGGCTGAAGCCGGGGGCGGCATAGAGAGCAAGGGCCTCGGACTGGTGGCGCCAGAACTCACGGTCCTCGATGACGTTCCGCATGGGCAGCAGGAGATCGGCCGCCTGGCGCGTGGTGAGGCCATGGTCGGTCACCAGGGCCTCCTCGGCCGCTCTGACCAGGTTCGACAGCCGGATGGGGTCCTGGCGAGTCGCGGGACCCGCCGTGTGCGTGGGCAGGAGCAGGGACACGCAGGGGGGCTCGTGGCTGCTGGTGAGTCGATCCAGCGTGTCGGCGGTGACGAGGTCTATCTCCCCGATCAGCAGGGTGTCACCCTGCGCGCTCAAGGGGCAGCCTCGGTCAGGTGGCGGGTCGCGCTGAGGATCGTGCAGCGATAGGAGCCGACCGGTACCGTCACCTCCACGGTGTCGCCGACGCCTCGGCCCAGCAGTGCCTGCCCGAGAGGCGACTCGACGGAGATGCGAGCGTCGTCGACCACGGCCTCGACACCGTGCACGATGACATAGGTCTCCTCGGTGCCGTCGTCGAGCCGGATCGACACGTGATCGCCGAGTTCGACGCGGCGCGGGTCATCGGGCAGGTTGTCGAGTGCCGCCGCACCTTCGACCAGCGCCTGCAACCGGGCCAGCTCGTGGACCGCCCGCTCGTAAGCCTCCACGACGTCGGCACGGCGCTCGGGGTCGTGCAGCCCATCGCCGAGGTCGCCGACGGTCGCCTGTAGCAGGCCGATGCGTTCCTCGAGCAGGCGACGACCTTCGGCCGTGAGGGCTACTTGGGGCTGAGGCGGCGTTGCACGGCCGGTCAGTTCGGGTGGGCGGCGACTGGCCATTGGCGGATCTCCAGGGTCGAGTGTGGATTCGCCGACCAGCCTTCCCGGCACTCCGGAACCCAGCATAGGACGTCTGCCTACCTAGGCCAGCGCGCGGACCCCGGATCCCGGCGGCGGTCAGGAACGTGCCCGGATTCAGACCCTCCAAAGGCTCACGTCGAGCCCCAGCATCCGACGGGGAACTCTGCGGTCAAGGAGAGCGCCGGCGCCGGCCTCCCGCCACGAGCGCAACCGGCAGCGCCAGGACCAGCAGCCCGGCGAACACCATGAAGCCCCAGTTGACGCCGGCGCCGGTACCGGCGCCGGCCGGGCCCGGGGCCGTCCCGGGCGCCACCGCCAGCAGCGCCCGGGGCTCGACCTGCGAGCACAGCGACGAGGTCCAGACGCCGCCATCGCGGCGCAGGAGCAGTCCGGTGCGGTCGCCCGCTTCGAGCTCCAGGCCACAGGAGGCGCCACCGGCCGCCGCCCTCACGTCGACCCGCTCGCCGATGTCGCCCTTCACGCTGCGCTCGACCTGGAAGTGGTTGAGCACCCGGCGGCCGGAGCTCACCACCTCGCCCGGCACGGCGGGGTCGTCGCGGCCGATGAAGACGCCGACGAAGGCCCCGTCGCTCTCCGCCAGTGCGTCGGCGACCGCCACGTCGGCCCGGCAGCTGCAGGCCGAGGCCGGCTCCGCCCCGATGACGGTTATCGCCCCCGTCATCACCAGTACGGCCAGGACGGGTCTCAGCATCTCGGTCGTCCCGGTCCGACCCTTCGGAGCCGGCGCTGGTCCCGCCACCCCGCACGGGGGTCACTTCGACCGCCGTGTCGGCCGCCGCGGCCGGGGCCGGATGTTCCTCCATCCGGGCTCACAGCCAGCCCCGCCGGCGGAACAGGACGTAGAGCCCCACGCAGATGACCACCATGAGGCTGACGGCGAAGGGATAGCCGAGCAGCCAACCGACCTCGGGCATGTGCTCGAAGTTCATGCCGTAGATGCCGGCGATCATGGTCGGCACGGCCACGATGGCGACCCACGCCGAGATCCGGCGCATGTCCTCGTTCTGGCGGACACCGAGCTGGGCCAGGTTGGCGGTCAGCGCGCTGCTCAGGAGGTTGTCGATGGCCTCCACCCGCTGGGCCACCCGCAACAGGTGGTCGTGGACGTCGCGGAAGTACTCAAGCAGCACGTTGTCCGCATCGGTGACCTTCCCGTTGGCCAGGCCCTCCAACGGATCCTCCAGCCCCACCACCGCCTGCCGGAACTCCACCGCCTCGACCTTGAGCCGGTAGATGCGCTGTGCGTGGTTCTTGCGCTCGTCGGAGAACACCTGCCGCTCGATCTCGTCGATGTCGGTGTTGAGGCTGCGGACCACGAGCGCGTAGTCGTCGACCACCCGGTCGACGATGGCATGGAGCACTCTTAGCGGGCCCCACTTCATGCGGGACGGGTTGGCCTCCATCATGTGGCGGACCTCGCCCAGGATCGGGCTCTCGCCGTGGCGGACGGTGATGAGGAAGTTGTCGCCCAGGAAGAGCATGATCTCGGAGAGGGTGACGATCTCTTCCGAGTCGACGTAGCGCGCCGGCTTCAACACGATGAACATCATCTGGCCGTAAGTGTCGAGCTTGGGGCGCTGGTGGGCGTGCACCGCGTCCTCCACCGCCAACGGGTGGAGGTCGAACTCCTTGATCACCACTTCGAACTCGTCCTCGGTCGGTTCGAGCAGCCCGATCCACACGAAGGCATCGGGTGCCCGGGCCGCCTCCAGGGCCTCCTCCAGCCGCAACGTGCCTTCCCGCCGGACACCGTTGTCGTAGACCGAGCAGTCGACGATCACGCCTGCGAGTCTCCCGCATTGCTCCGGGGGTGGTCGCGGAGGTCCTCCTTCCACGCCCGGAACCGTTCGTGCACCGTGCCGCTCGGCCCGGCGCCTTCGCCGGACCCCTCCCGGTCGAGCCGGAACGCGTACTGGACATCGAGGGAGTCGCCGGCGATAGCCAGGTACTGCGCGTCGCCGCCGGCCGGCGGGCCCGACCGCCACAGGAGCCAGCCGTGAATCCGCCGGATGAAGCCCGCCTCCCCGCCGCCGAAGTCCTCTCCGAGACCGAGGAGCTCGGCCGGAGCTTCGATCCAGGCGCGGGCCGGGATGCGCCGGTCGCGCTGGGGCGTGTCCGGCAGATCAGGGGTGTGCCGCGGAGTGGCGTCGAGGGGCCGCTCGTCGAAGGGCAGGGCCATGGCGCCTCAGTTCAGCACGGGGATGGCGACGAACTCGATGGTGAGATCCTGGTTCAGCCCGATCCCGCCTTGGCGCTCGACCCGGAACAGGCTGGCCGAGTCCGGGGCGAAGGGCTGGGAGAAGCCCAGCCTTTCCCGGGGTGCCCGCAGGATGAGGCCGTTGCCTGCGGTTCCCGGGACCAGGCGGTTGCGGCGGCCGCCGTCCAGGCGGATGTGGACCTCGGGCGCCCGCCACAGCATCGTCCGCAGCCGGTACAGCAGCGAGTGGTCCAACCCCTTGATGCGGCCCACCACCAACTCGTCCCGGTTGGCGGCGGGCACGGACACCGCCTCGCCCACGCGAGCCTTGACGACCCCGAGGCTGCGCTCGCTCCCGCACCGGTTGGCAACCCTCCCGAGGACCTGCCAGGGGTGGTCGGCGAGAAGTTCCCGGTAGTGGCAGACGATGGCGACCATGGCCGCCGGCGACTCCCAGTCCGGATTGCGGAGGTCGATCGCCAGCGCCGTGGTGAGGATCCGCTCGGGGGCGTCGGGGCTGCGGTAGAACGCGGCGCCGATGTCATCCAGGTCTGCGGTGTAGGCCGTGTACTCCTGGAACACGGGCGCGGGGTGCCACCGGAACTCCGGGTACGCCCAGCCGATGCCGGCCTCCCACGGGCGGATGTGCACGGTGTGGCCCCGCACCGCGCTCACGATGGACGGCGTGAGGCGGTAGTAGCGCGACCGCAGGTTCGTCCTCGCCCGTTGGATGGACCGCTCGAGCCGGGCCGGGGAGGACAGCACCGAGAGATCCTCCCCGGCCCGGGCCACCTCCGCCACCGGGTTCACGGCGGAGAGGGCCTCGGCCCCGCTCGCCATGAAATGGGCGGTGACGAACGCCGCCGTCGCAAGCGCAGGTACGGCGTTCCGCCATCCCGCCGTCGCCGTCACGAGCGAACCGGCGAGCACGGTGCCGACCATGAGGACCTCGGCGAAGAAGTCGACGTCGTGCCTGTCATGGCGGACGAATCCGAGCTTGAAGCCGGCGAAGAGCCACATGGCACCGGCCAGGCCCAGGCCCGCTCGGGGCAGGACGGGCCAATCCCGGCTGGCTCTCCACCCCAGCGCGATGGCGATCGCCGACACCACGGCAGCTGCCGGGTACAGGATGGCGCGCCCGGTGATCTCCGTGGTCATGGCCTCGGAGTAGCCGGAGGCCACGTCCCACGAGCGGTCCAAGAACGGGACCAGGTCGCTCGGGGCGTTGCCGGCGGCCAGCCATCCGGCGAGCAGCGACCCCGACGTCGTGGCGAGGAACACCAGCCCCAACCGCCATGCCCGGCGATCGAGCAGGAAGGCGGTCACCGCACCCACGACGAGCACGGTCACGCCGGTGTTCAACTTGATGAGCAGGTGGGTGCCGGCGATCACCCCACCGGCGGCGACGAGGACCGCCCGGGATCCCGGACGGTAGTCACCACGCAGGAGCGCGAATGCGACGACGACGACCGTGACGACCGGGGCGTTGATGGTCCCGAGCGTCGGTGTGACGGCGACCAGCACGAACGTGGCGACGGCAGCGGCGAGGACCCCGATCGTCCGGCGCATGACGCTCACCATCGCCGCGCACAGCGACGCCTGGACGGCGAACACGTAGAGAGTGCTCAGCACGACCGTCGTGGGGAAGTAGGCCGCGGGCTGGGCCAGGAACCCCAGTGGCCCGTAGGTGAAGATCAGGCGGTTGGACGGCAGCCGCTCGTGAGCTGCCATATGCAGAGCGGCCTGCCAGGAGGGGTCGAGGCTGTCGACTGGCACGAAGTTGACGTGGCGCCAGGTCAGAACGGCAAGGAGCAGGCCCAGTAAGGGCGTCGACGCCCGCCCGACCGCAGCGACGCCGCCTTGCACCCGAGGAACATAGCGTCGCCACCGCAGGGCGTCACGGCGGCACCGCCGCTACCCGACGGCGGCGGGCGCCTGGTCTCGGGGATCCCGGTGGATCAGGGCGCCGGCGCGAGGCGGCGGAGCGGAGGCCAGGGGGATGGTGAACTCGATCGTGGTGCCGGCGCCCGGGACCGACTCGACGTTGATCGATCCGCTGTGGTCGTCGACGATCTTCTTCACGATGGCCAGGCCGAGGCCTGTCCCGGGGATGGCCATGGACATGGCCGCCGGCGACCGGAAGAACCGGGTGAACAGGCGCTCCTTGTCCTCGGCGGATATCCCCATACCGGTGTCGGAGACGGCGAAGACGGCGTTGGCCCCGTCATGCGACGCCTGTAGCCGCACCTTGCCGCCCTCGGGCGTGAACTTCAGCGCGTTCGACAAGAGGTTCATGATCGCCCGCTCGAGCGCGGACCGGTCGGCGAGCACGGCCGGCACGCCGGCGCCGATGTCGAGGTCGAGGCCGATCGACTTGGCCCTCGCCAGCGGTCCGGCCGCCGCCTCCACTTCGGCGAAGAGGTCGGCCACGTCCGTGGGGACGACGTGCAGCCCCAGCCCCCCGTTCTCGATCTTGGCCAGGGTCAGCATGTCCTCGATGAGGCAGAGCAGGCGCTGGCAGTTGCGGTCGATCGCCTGGACGGCCCGGTGCTGGTCCGCCGAGAGGACGCCGAAGTCACCGTCGCTCAGCATCTCGACGTGGCCCACGAGGGTCGTCAAGGGCGTGCGCAGCTCATGGGAGACGGTGGAGACCAGATCGGACTTGATCCGGTCGAGCTCGGTCAGCTCGTTGACCTGGAGGAGCAGACCCTCCTCCAGCGCCTTGCGCTTGGTCACGTCACGGATGGTGACGACGATGCCGTTCACCCGGGGATCCTCGAGCAGGTTGTTGCCGAGGGCCTCGATGCTCACCCAGTCGCCGTCACCGCTGAGAAAACGGAACTCGGTCTCCGGGCGTACGCCGGGATGGGCGGCGAGGTCGGCGAGGAAGGCGTGGGCCGAGGGCAGGTCGTCGGGATGGACGAGATCCAGGACGTCGCGGCCGGCCAGCTTGCCCGCCTCGTAGTGGAGGAACCGACCGGCGGACGCGGTCTGGTGGCGGATCACCAGATCGGCGTCGAGCACGGCGATCACGTCGGACGCCTGCTGGACGATGGCGGCCATTCGCTCGTCACTGCGCCGGCGGTGGAGGTCGTCGGCGAGCACGGCCCGTTCGAGGGCCACGGCGGCCTGGGCGCCCAGTGACTCGAGGGACGCCCGCAGGGGCGGTGTGAGGGCGGGCCCTCCCCAGACGAGGATCGACCCGTGGCTCGAGGCCTGGGTGGCGATCGGCACCTCGATCGTCGGGGCCCGGGGGCCCGACCCGTCGTCGCCGCCCTCGGCGGCGGAGAGCGCCGGCCTCAGGCGGACCCGCACCTCGACGCCGGCGGCGTCGGCGGTGAGCGCCTCGGCCGCCTCCAGCGTCACCTGGTGTACGGCGTCCCGGTCGGGCGCCCCGCCCAGGGCCACGGCGGCGCGCCGCAGCACGCCCTCCCGGGCGAGAGCCCGGTGCTCGTCGTCCACGCTGAGGCGCAGGCTCTTGACCAGACCCGTCATTCGGGCCATGACCAGTAGGAACATCACCGCCGACGCCACCGAGGACACGGAGAAGGGGGGGTCGGGGTCGTTGATGGACTGGAGCATGGCGACGCCCGGGGCGATCAGGGTGGCGCCGGCCAGGGGGACGAGCCGCCGGCCGGTGAGGGTCGGGCGGGCGTCTTGCGAGCGCTCCTCGAGTCGGCGCATGCCCGGCAACAGGGCTGCCGTGCCCCACAGGAGGTAGTAGGCCAGCCAGCCGGCGTCGAGCAGCCCGCCCACGCCGTACCCGCCGTGGAGCTCGAGGTAGCCGTACACGGAGTCGGTGGCGAGCAGGCTGACGATGCCGACGCTGATGAGGTAGAAGCTCGGGGACCGGGTGCCCGTGCCCATGGCCAGGCGGGCGGCCACCGCCAGCAGCATGACGTCCATCAGCGGGTAGGCGATCGACATGAGCCGATTGAGCGCGCCGAGCCCCTCGAGGTCGGTGTAGGGCTCGATGAGGAAGACCCATGCCAGCAGGCCGAGCCCGACCGTGATGACCGCCGCGTCGATGAGGCTGCCCCGGTCGTGCCCTGCACTGCGCGCCCGGATCAGGATCAGCAGCCCGGCCACCAGGAGGGGGTAGACGGCCAGGTAGAAAGCGTCTCCCACCGACGGGAAGTCGAAGTGGAACGCGTAGTACAGGAGGTCGCCGACGACGAAGGAGACCTGGGCGGCGGCGAAGAGAAACCAGGGCAGGAGCTGGCGGGGCCGGTTGCGGATGGTGCCCACGACGATGGCGGCGGCCGCGGACAGGCTGATCAGGCTGAAGACCAGCCCGTTGCCTCGCATCCCGGGGACGGTGAAGTACGCCACCGACGCCACTGCTCCCGCCGCCAGGTACACCATGCCAGCGACCATGGACATAACATCGACCGGCGCCGGCGCTTTCTTATGGTGCATTCGCACCGAAGGGCCGGCGCGGCGCCGTACCGAAGCTCATCGGCACGTTCGGCCGCCGACTACATCGGCAATCGCGGCTCAGGGCATGCGCCGCCCTTCGACGCCCCGGTCGTCACCCTCCTCGTCGGGCAGGACGGTGATGCACTCGAAGCACGCGGCCTCCATCTCGGCGGCTACCGTCGCCGCCTGCCCCCCACCCAGCTCCAGGAGCAGCCAGCCGCCCCGGCGCAGCCAGCGGGTGGCGCGCCGCACCACCTCTGACAGCACGGCCGTGCCCCCCGGTCCGCCGTCCAGCGCTCGGCGAGGCTCGAATGCCAGGACGTCCCGCGGCAGGAACCGCAGCTCTTCGGTCGGAACGTAGGGCACCACTGCGGTCATCAGATCGACCGCCCCGACCAGAGACGGCGGCAGGGCGCTGTCGAGATCGCCATGCAACGCCTCCACGCCGTTGGTCCGGGCGCAGGCGACGGCGCCGGCGTCGATGTCGGTGGCGACCACGGTGGCCGCCGGGCGCCGGGCTCGCAGCACGGCGGCGACGGGGCCGGCGCCGGTGCACAGGTCGACGGCGACGCCCGCCGGGGGCAGGAGCGACGCCGCCCGCTCGGCCAGGGCCTCGGTCTGCCGGCGGGGGACGTAGACGCCGGGGTGCACCCTCAGCCGGAGCCCGCAGAACTCCACCGCGCCGACCAGCCAGGCCGGCGGCTCACCCGCCTCCCGCCGGCGCACGAGCTCCTCCAGCTCCTCGGCATCGCCGGCCGCGGCCACCAGCTGGGCGGCCTCCTCCTGCGCCGCCACGCAGCCGGCCGCCGCGAGCCGGCGGGCGATGTTCCTCAGGTCGTCCAGGTGGTGCCCGACGAGAGCAGGTCGCCGAGATCCCCGGGGCCCAGGCGCTCGCCGGCGGCCACGACCTGGCGGTTGACCAGCGTCCCGTAGTCGGGACGGTCGACGGCACGGAACACCCCGACCGGCGTGGGCTGGGCGGGGCCCCGGGCCAGGTGGGAGAGCAGGAAGGCCAGCCCCGGGTCCTCCCTGCGCTCGTCGTGGACGAGGACGGCGTCCTCGCCGACGTCGGCCACCTTGACGATGCGGGCCGCGCCTTGCTGGTCCACCACCACACCCAGCTCGTCGTCGGCCCCGAAGCGCACCGGGCGGCCGTGCACGAGAGGAATGAGCATCTGCGACCGCGCCTCGCGGGAGGTGACCTTCTCGAAGGCGCCGTCGTTGAAGACGTTGCAGTTCTGGTAGATCTCCACGAACCCGGCGCCCCGGTGGTCATGGGCCCGGCGGAAGATCTCCATCATGTGGTTGCGGTCGAGGTCGTGGGTGCGGGCCACGAATGTCGCCTCGGCGCCGAGGGCCAGGGCGACCGGGTTGAAGGGGTGGTCGACGGAGCCGAACGGCGTCGACTTGGTGACCTTCCCCTCCTCGCTGGTGGGGGAGTACTGGCCCTTGGTCAGGCCGTAGATCTGGTTGTTGAAGAGCAGGATGGTGAGGTTGACGTTGCGCCGCAGGGCGTGGATGAGGTGGTTGCCACCGATGCTGAGAGCGTCGCCGTCGCCGGTGACCACCCACACGTCGAGGTCGGGCCGGCTCACGGCGAGGCCGGTGGCCAGGGCCAGGGCCCGCCCGTGGATCGAGTGCATCCCGTAGGTGTTCATGTAGTACGGGAAACGGCTCGAACACCCGATGCCGGAGATGAACACGGTGTTCTCCCGCCGCATGCCCAGGTCGGGCATCAGCATCTGCACGGCGGAGAGGATCGAGTAGTCGCCGCAACCCGGGCACCAGCGCACCTCCTGGTCGCTGGCCCAGTCCTTCTTGGTGGTGACGGGGATGGTGACGTCGGACATGTGGACTCAGACCTCCATGAGCGCCAGGACGGCGGCTTCGATCTCGGAGAAGAGGAAGCGTTGTCCCTGGACCTTGGTGATGGCCCGGGCGTCGACGAGGTACTGCGCCCGGATCAAAGCGGTGAGCTGGCCGAGGTTGTTCTCCGGGACCAGGACCATCCGGTAGCGGGAGAGGACCTCGCCCAGGTCGGCGGGGAACGGGTTGAGGTGGACGAGGTGGGCGCGGGCCAGGCGCTTGCCCCGCCGGCGCAGGCGCTCGACGGCGGCCACGATCGACCCGTAGGTCGACCCCCACCCGAGCACGAGCACCTCGGCGTCGCCGCTGGGATCGTCGACCTCGGTGGGCGGGATGTCCTTGGCGATGCCCGCCACCTTGGCCGCCCGGTTGCGCACCATCAGCTCGTGGTTGGCGGCGTCGTAGGAGATGGCACCGGTGCCGTCGGCCTTCTCCAGGCCGCCGATTCGGTGCTCGAGCCCGGCCGTGCCCGGGATGGCCCACGGCGGCGCCAGGGTCTCCGGGTCTCGGAGGTAGGGGAGGAACTTCGGCGTGCCGTCCTCCGCGGTCGCATTGGGGCCCAGGGCGTAGTCGACCGAGATGTCCGGGAGCTCGTGGATCTCCGGGATGCGCCACGGCTCGGCGCTGTTGGCCAGGTAGCCGTCGGAGAGCACGATGACGGGCGTGCGGTACTTCAGGGCGATGCGGGCCGCCTCCACGGCGGCGAAGAAGCAGTGGCCCGGCGCACGGGCGGCCACGATCGGCAGCGGGGCCTCGCCGTGGCGGCCGTACATGGCCATGAGCAGGTCGGCCTGCTCGGTCTTGGTCGGTAGGCCGGTCGACGGCCCGCCCCGCTGGACGTCGATGATGACCATCGGCAGCTCCAGGCTGATGGCCAGCCCCAGGGTCTCGGCCTTGAGATCCATCCCCGGGCCGCTGGTGGTGGTCACGCCCAGGTGCCCGCCGAACGATGCCCCGAGGGCGGCGCCGGCCGCTGCGATCTCGTCCTCGGCCTGCATGGTCCGCACGCCGAAGTTCTGGCGCTTGGACAGCTCGTGGAGGATGTCGGAGGCCGGCGTGATCGGGTAGGACGCCAGGAACACCGGCAGGTTGGCCAGCTGGCCGGCGGCCACCAGCCCCCACGCCAGGGCGGTGTTGCCGTTGATGCTCGTGTAGGTGCCCGGCTCGAAGTGGGTGGCCCGCACGGTGAAGGGACCGCCCACCAGCTCGGCGGTCTCCCCGAAGTTGTACCCCGCCTTGAAGGCCAGCGTGTTGGCCTCGGCCACGGTTGGCGTCTTGGCGAAGCGCTGCTGGATCCAGCTGAGGGTGAGCTCGGCGGGGCGGCTGTACATCCACGACAGCAGGCCCAGGGCGAAGAGGTTCTTGGACCGCTCGGCGTCGCGGGTCTTGGCCCCGCTCGGCTTGGTGGCCTCGATGGTCATCGAGGTCATCGGCACCTCGTAGACGTCGAAGCCGGCGAGGGAGCCGTCGGTCAAGGGGTTCGACTCGTAGCCGGCCTTGGCCAGGTTGCGCTCGACGAAGGCATCGGAGTTGACGATCAGCGTGCTTCCCGCGGCCATGTCGTGCACATTCGCCCGCAGGGCGGCGGGGTTCATCGCCACCAGGACGTTGGGGGAGTCACCCGGGGTGAGGATGTCGTGGTCGGAGATGTGGATCTGGAAGGCGGAGACGCCGGCCAGGGTGCCGGCCGGCGCCCGGATCTCCGCCGGGTAGTCGGGCACGGTGGAGAGGTCGTTGCCGAACAGGGCGCTGGACACCGAGAACCGGTCGCCGGTCAGCTGCATGCCGTCGCCCGAGTCGCCGGCGAACCGGATGACGACCTTCTCGAGCTCCTGAAGGGGGTGGCCGGCTGTCTCGGTCATGGCTGCTCCCTGTGGCGTCCCTTACGCGAGAGTACGCCCGCTCTGGGTCATTGGACGGTGAATGTCGCCCCGCCCGTGCCCGTGAGGTTGCCGGTCGAGGAGTCCTCGAAGCAGAGCTTGTAGGTGCCCGGAAGGGTGTCGAGCGGCACGGTGCCGGTGACCCGGCCGATGAGCCCGTTCTCGCCGGCGAAGACGATGGTGGGGTTGATCCACTGGACCGGTGCCTCGCACGCCTTCCCCAGGGACCCGAGGCCGAGAACCAGGCGGTAGGGAACGCCCGGGAAGGCATTCGCCGCGTAGGCGGAGATCCTGGTGCCCGGCGGCCCGGCCTTGGCCTTGGTCCCGTCGGAGTACCAGGTGCTTCCCTGCACGGTGGCCGGCCCGGTGACGACCGGTGGGGAGTCGGGCGGCGAGTCTTCGCCGACGGCCACGAGAACGGTGGGGACGAGGCCGGCGAGAGCGCCGGCCAGGATGCCGACGGCCATGCGGGACAGGGGAAGTCGTTTCATCGGGCGGCTCCTGGAGGGGGTCGGGAGGCGACCGCCACGAGGGCGGCGCAGACGAGGGGGATGGCGGGGATGTGCCAGAGGAAGTCCATGCCGCTGTGCACGGCGACGGCCACAAGCCCGGCACCGGCCGCGGCCCGTACCGGATCGCCAGTGCCTCGGCGGGCCTCGCGGACGATCCCGCCGGCCAGTACCAGCACCAGTCCGAGGCCGACCAGCCCCAGCTCGGCCGCGGTCTGCAGGTACTCGTTGTGGGCGTAGTGGGCTACCAGGCGCCGGCCGTCCGCGTCGCGCCAGGCAAGCACCACCTGGCCGGGTCCGGCGCCGGTCACCGGGCGGTCGGCGGCCACCCGCACGGCGGCGGCGGCCTCGTCGGCCCGGTCGGGGGAGGCCAGCGTCAGCCGGCTGGAACGGGCCGGGTCGACCGCACCGGCCACGCCGGCGCCGGTGGCCAGCAGGATCACCGCGCCGGTCACGACGGCGGCGGCGGCCCGGGGCCTGCGGGTCAGGACGGCGGCGAGCGCCAGCCCGGCGGCCAGCCCGGCGAGGGCCAGCAGCGGCCGGGGCGGGCGGCCCACGACCATGGACGGCGCCAGCGCGGCGAGCACCACCAGCGCACCCGCAGCGGGACCGCCGGCTGTGGCCAGCAGCCGACGGAGGCCGACGGCACGGGCGAGGGCGGCGGCGCCCAGGGCCAGGGCCAGGAACCCGCCCCGGGACAGGGTGGCGCCGAGGCCGGCCAGGAGCAGGCAAGCGATCACCGCCATGGGCGGGGAGCGGCGGTCGGCGGCCAGCCGGCCGGCGGCCAGCAGGACGAGCGGGACGAGGAGCCCGGCGCCGGCGTTGGCGTAGGTCAGCGTCGTCGCCGCCCGCCACAGGCCCTGGTCCTCAAGGGTCCACGGCTCGTACCGGAGAGCCACGCCGGCCAGCCCCGACAGGGCGACGAGGCCACCCACGAGCAGCAGGCCCATGACGACCTGGTCACCGCCGTACCGGCACAGCACCGCCACCACGACGGCGGCGGCGAGCAGCAAGGCGGTGGGGCCGGCCGCCGAGAGCGGGACGCCGGCGGCCGCCGCGCTGACGACG
The DNA here is from genome assembly GCA_035540095.1 of Acidimicrobiales bacterium. Classification (GTDB taxonomy): domain Bacteria; phylum Actinomycetota; class Acidimicrobiia; order Acidimicrobiales; family AC-14; genus CADCTB01. Next base: position 25,439 of record DATLHA010000100.1, read on the forward strand.
GCCCACAGGCCCAAGGCGGCGCACGCCGGGACGGGGGCGAAACGGAGGTCCGCCGCTTTGAAGCAGCGGCCCGCCAACGCCACCACGACAGCGCCGGCAAGGAGCAGACCGGCAAGGAGCTGCCCGGGGAGGTGGTAGGCCCCCTGGGCGACGGCCGCCGCGCCCACCGCGGTCATGGCGAGGACCGTGGCCGGGGGCGCCTCGACCGCGGGAGTGCCGGTGCTCGGCGGCGTCGTGCGGTCCGCCCCGCGCCCCGTCTCTCGCAGTCCCAGCACCTCCGTCCTCCCCCCCCCTCGCCGGACCCCGACCTTAGGATGTCCGCTCGCCGGCGCCGGCCACCACTCGTGTCAGGCCGCACATAGGTGCAGGTGAACCTGTACGAAACACGGCCCTGAGCGTACTGTCGGCCTCAGAGAGAGAGGGGTCCGTCATGCGGCGCCATCGCATCGTGGCCAACCAGACGCTTCTGGGTGAGGTCGGCGACGCCCGGCCCATCCCCCGGTGGTTCGAGCTGCCCGTCAGCACCGTCGTGGCCAGCAGGTCTGCAGCATGAAGGTCCAGGACGTGCTCATGGTCAAGGGCCAGGTGGTCGAGACCATCCGCCCCGACGCCAAGGTCCTGATCGCCGTCCACCGCATGCGGATGCAGAACGTGGGCGCCCTGGTCGTCTCCCGCGACGGCGAGCGGGTGGAAGGCGTGCTGTCGGAGCGTGACGTGGTCCGGGGCCTCACCCGCCATGGCGCCGGCCTGCTCGACATGGGCGTGGTGGCCGTGATGTCGCGCGCCGTGCCGGTCTGCTCGCCGGCCGACTCCCTGGTCGCGGTCATGGCCCAGATGACCCGCAGCCGGCACCGGCACGTGCCGGTGGTCGACGGCGACGGCCGGCTCTGCGGCATCGTCAGCATCGGCGACGTGGTCAAGCACCGCCTGGCCGACATGGAGCTCGAGACCAGCGTCCTGCGCGATGCCTACCTGACTCACCACTAGACGCCGGCGGCGGCTGCCAGCCTCCTAGACGCCGGCGGCGGCGTCGACGGCGGCCTGCAGCGTCTCTCGCACCAGCCCCATCTCCCGGGCCACCCCGGCCACGAGCTCCCGGGCCGCGGGGACGTCCAGCGGCGAGGGGAGCGACTCCAGGGCCGCGCACTTGCTGGCCACGCCGACGGCGCCGAGGGTGGAGGCCTCGCCTCTGAACCGGTGGGCCTCCCGGGCCAGCGCTTCGATGTCGCCGGCCTCGACGGCGGCGGCGAGCGCCCGGATGGCCTGGACGGAAGAGGCCTCGAACGACTTCACGACACTGGAGAGGAACAGGCCGTCGCCGCCGTCGAGGGCCCGGAGGCTCTCCAGCTGCCGGCTGTCCACCGGCGCGGCCGTCGACCTCGATGCCGACCGGGCGGCGGCGCCAGGGACGAGAACCCGCTCCAGATCCCCCAGCTTGACCGGCTTGGCCACGTAGTCGTCCATGCCGGCGGCGAGGCACCGCTCGCGGTCGCCGGCCAGAGCGCTGGCCGTCATGGCGATGATCCGCACCCGGGAGCCGTCGCCCTCCATGTGCCGGATGGCGGCGGTCGCTTCGTAGCCGTCCATGACCGGCATGTTGCAGTCCATGAGGACGGCGTCGTAGGCCGATTTGGCCACCGCCTCGACCGCCTGCCGGCCGTTGGACACCACCTCGGCGTCGAACCCGAGACGGGTGATCAGCCCCATCGCCACCATCTGGTTGGTGGTGTTGTCCTCCACGATGAGGATCCTGCCCTGCGCGGGCCGGGTGGCGGCCGGCGCCGGCACCCGCTTGGTCGCCGGTGCCCCTCGCGGCCCACCCGCCGCCGGGCCGCCGGCCACGGCCCGCACCAGCGCCTCAGCCAGCTCGACGTGGCCCACCGGCTTGGCGACCGTGGCGGTGATGCCGAGCCGGCTGACCTCGGCCTGCTCGGCGGAGCGCCCCGTCGTCAACAGCAGCACCTTGGTGGCGGACCGCTCCGGCATCGCCGCCATCCGCTCGACCAGCTCAGCTCCGCCCATGTCGGGCATGGCGGCGTCGATGACGGCGACGTCGACCGGCCCGTCGGCAAGCCGGGCGAGGGCCGCCGCTGCGCCGTGGGCCGACTCGGCGCGCATACCCCAGGCCGCCAGCTGGCTCTGCAGCGCGGCCCGGCTGCTGGCATTGTCGTCGACGATCAACGCCGAGAGCCCGGCCAGCTCCGGCGGCGCCGCCGGAGGATCCGCCGCCTCCCACACCCGGCCCAGCGGGAGGGTCACCATGAAGCTGCTTCCGTGGCCGGGACGGCTCTCCAGCGTCATCGAGCCGCCCATGGCCTCGGCCAGCTGGCGGCAGATGGCCAGACCGAGGCCGGTGCCGCCGTAGCGGCGGGTTGTCGACGCATCGGCCTGGGAGAAGGCCTCGAGGATGTGCTGATGGTCGGCGGGGGCGATACCGATGCCGGTGTCGGCCACCTCGAACTCGACGGTGCACCAGTCCCCGGCGCCGGCGCCGGCGGTCCTGACCCGCACCGCCACCTCGCCCCGCTCGGTGAACTTCACCGCGTTGGAGACCAGGTTGACGAGGATCTGGCGCAGCCGGCCCGGGTCGCCGGTCAGGGCCGTCGGGAGGTCCGGCGAGTAGGCGACGATCAGCTCCAGGCCTTTGTTGTGCGCCGCCGGCGCCATCAGGCGCATGGCCTCGTCGACGAGGTGGCGGGGCTCGAAGCCGACCTCCTCGAGCTCCAGCTTGCCGGCCTCGATCTTGGAGAAATCGAGGATGTCGTTGATGACGGCCAGCAGGGCCTCGCCGGCGCTGCGCAAACCCTCGGCGTAGGGCCGCTGCTCGGGGCGGAGGTCGGTGCCCAGGAGGAGCTCGGCCAGCCCGATCACGCCGTTCATCGGCGTGCGGATCTCGTGGCTCATGGTGGCCAGGAACTGCGACTTCATCCGGGAGGCCTCCATGGCCTGGTCCCGGGCCACGGCGAGGGCCTGCTCGGTGCGCTTGCGCTCACTGATGTCCTGTACGAAGGCGTTGAACAGGTGCTTCTTGCCGGTGGCGATGTGCCAGATGGACAGCTCGGCGGGGAACTCCCGGCCGTCCCGTCGCATGGCCGTCAACTCGATGCGCCGGCCGAGCACCGGGGCGTCGCCGCCGGCCAGGAACCGCTTCAGCCCCTCGGTATGGGCCGCCCGGAACGGCGGCGGCACGATCGTGTCGGCGAGCAGGCGGCCGACGGCCTCCTCGTGCGACCAGCCGAAGGTGACCTCGGCGTTGCGGTTCCAGTCGGTGATCAGCCCGGCCTCGTCCATGCCGATGAAGGCGTCGTTGGCGGCGGCGAGGATCGACCGGGTCCGCTCCTCGCTGTGGCGGAGGGCGTCCTCGGCCCGCTTGCGCTCGGCCACCCGGCCCAGCTCGGTACCCACCTGGGCGACGAGGTCGAGCAGCCGCTGGTCGACCGGAGCCGGGTTGGGCGTGAAGAACTCGAGGACGCCGACCACCTCCTGGCCGGCCAGCAGGGGAACGGCGAAGCCCGATCGCACGCCGATCGGCTCTCCGGCCTGGCCCCGGGGGAAGTCGAGGTCCGCCTGCAGGTCGGCGATCCACGCCGGTGCCCGGCTGGCGACGACCCGTCCGGGGAGGCCGGCGCCCATGGCGAAGGTCGTGTCCTCGCTGATGCGCCGGAAGGCGGCGTAGCGGTCGGGATCGTCGAGGTGCCAGATGTTCGAGGCGACGGTGCCTCCTGGAACGTCCTCGGCCATCCGGCACACGTGGCCGACCGGCCATCCGGTGTGCCGGCAGACCTCGTCGAGGGCGATCTGGAGCGCCTCCTCCACCGACGCCGCCTCATTGGTGGCCACGGCGATGGTCTTGAGCAGCTCGACCGCCTCCGACCGCTCCGTGAGCCGGCGGTTGGTGTCGGCCAGCTGGGCGGTGCGCTGGGCCACCCGGCGCTCCAGCGACCGGCTGAGCCCCTGCACCTCGGCGAAGCCCTCGGCGTTCTCGAGGGCGGTCCCGGCCAAGGTGGCGATGAACTCGGCCAGGCGGATCTCCTCCTCGCCGAAGAGGGCGCCGACCTGGGCGTGGGTGAGATAGAAACAGGCCACCGGACGACCCCGGTTGTAGACCGGGGCGCAGAGCGCAGAGCGGACCGCCCCGTCAGGCCCGTCGTCGGCCGATGTCTCCACGACCACAGGCCGCTCGGTGATCAGCGCCTCGGCGACCAGGTCGCTGCTCACCGGCCGGCTGGTGCGCCCGGTGACGACGGTGGTGGCCGGCGGGTCACCGTCGCCCAGGGCGAGCACGGCGCAGTCCTCGGCCCGCAGCAGGCTCAAGGCCGCCTCCCGGACGGCGTTGAAGACCGCGGCCGGGGTGAGGGCGGAAGCGATCTGCTGGCCGACGCTCAGGAGCGAGTCGAAGCGGTCGAGGAGCGAGAGGGTGACCTCCGCCTCCTCGGCGGCGTTGGGGCCGGCGTGCACCGCCAGCTGGGCCAGCGCCTGGCGGGCCCGGGCGACCTCGGACGACGCCTCCGGCCACCCGAGATCCAGGCCGGTCACCCCTCGGGCCAGCAGCGTCTGGGCGTGCTCGTACCGGGCCCCTTGGCGATCGGCGGCCTCCAGGCTCCGGGCGAAGCGGCGGCGGGCCAGGCGGTGACGACCGGCCATGGCCGCCACCAGGGCGCTCTCCCGCAGGGCGTGGGGCCGGTTGTTGGGGTAGCTCCGGGCGATGCGCCGGGCCCGAGCGGCGGCTCGGCCGGCGCGACGGGCCAGCTGACGGTGCCGCGGAGACCACGGAGGGCAGGACGCCAGCTCGGTGCGCAGGGCGGTGGCCAGCCAGGGCTGGACCGGGGCGACGTACTCCTGCTTGAGGCCCTTGGCCTTGATCATCGCCGCCGCCCGCTCCAGCATGGTGGCGGCGTCGGCCGGGCGCCCGAGGTTCATGAGCCGCAGCGCTTCGGCCTGCAGGACCTCGGCCGCGGTGTGGACGTCCTCGCCAAGGCGTTCCAGGTCGCCGTGGATCAGCTCGGCCGGGACGTCGCCGGCCGACGCCTTGGCCCAGGCGCCCAGGGCGATGCCGGCGGCCTGGTGGTCGCCGATCTCCATCGCCAACCGGTGCACCACCCGGCTGGCCTCCACGGCTTCGTCGAGGCGACCCAGGCGGTACAGGGACAGGGCGATGTGCCACCTGGCCGTGTTCGACTCCCAGCAGTCGCCGGTGCGGTCGAGGAGGGCGGCGGACCGGGTGCAGTGGTCGATGCACTCCTCGTAGCGGGAGGCCGAGTAGAGCACGGTGCCGATGAAGTTGAGCGACTGGCCTTGACCCCAGAGGTCGCCCAGCTCGGTGCGGATGCGCAACGACTTCTCGCCGTAGGCCCGGCCCCGGGAGAACCAGGGGACCATCGTCATCACCGGGGCGTGCTCTGAGTAGGCCTGGGCCAGCTCCGCCCCTGCCGGGTAGCGCTCGGCCAGGTTCATCTCCCGGAGGTGGGCCCACAGGCATGGGACCCGTCCGCGCTTGAACCAGTAGACGTACGCCAGCCGGCTGTAGAGGCGCACGGCCAGCAGCTCGGCGCGGGCGCCGGACCGGTCTCTGCGACCCAGGAACAGCCGGGGCAGCAACGAGTGGAAGAGCTGGACGACGATCTCGGCGATGGCGGAGACGACGAAGCCGACGCTGCTGCGGGGCATGCGCCGGCCCAGCAGCCGCACGGCGCGCTCCACCGCTTCGCTGGCCGTGGCCACGTCGCCCCGCTTGAAGGCCAGCTCGCCGAGCTTGCCCTCGATCTCGGCCCGGTCCACCGCGTCGTCGGCCAGCCGGGCGGCGACCTGGAGCTGGTCGGCCGCCTGCTCGTACATGCCCCGGAGCATGAGCACGTCGCCCAGGCCCTCGGCGACGTGGCGCCGGGCGGTGACATCGGCGCCGGCGACCCCCCGCTCGGCGATGCGGTACTGGCGCTCGGCGATCTCCAGGGCATGCTGGGAGCGGGCCCGGTCGGCGGCGGCCAGGGCGTAGGGCAGGGCCCGAGCGGCCTCGCCGGCGGCGTCGAAGTGGTAGGCCAGCTCGAAGATGCGGTCGTCGGCTTGGGCCTCGAACGCCAGGGCGGCCCGGCGGTGCAGGGCCTTGCGGTCGTCGTCGTCGAGCTGGCCGAGGAGGGCCTCCCGCAGCTTGTCGTGGACGAAGGTGCAGCGGTCGCCGGCGTGCCACAGGATGTGCCGGCGCCGGGCCTCGGCGATCGCCGCCGCCGCCTCGTCGGCGCCCTGGCCGACCAGCGACGCCGCCATGGACAGGTCGAACTCCTTGCCCAAGAGGGCGCCGACGGCCAGGAGCCGGCGGGCCGGCGCCGGGAGCAGGTCGAGCCGGCGGGAGAGGAAGGCGGCGGCGTGGCGGGAGGTCTGCACGCCGGCCATGGCGTCGGCGTTGACCCGCCAGCCGGCGGGCTCCTCAACCAGGGCGCCCGTCTCCACCAGGCCCCGAAGCATCGCCGTGGCCATGAACGGGTTGCCCACCGACAGACGCTCGACGACCTCCACCGCCTCCTTGGGCAGGGGGCCGGCCATGGACACCAGCATCTGCTGCATCTCGTCGTGGCGGAGGGCGGGAAGAACCACGTGCGCCGCCGGCCGCAGGCGCCGCAGGGCGTGCCCCGCAGCCACCTCCTCGGATCGGAACGCCACCAGCAGGACGACCCCCCGCTCGGGGCTCTGCGGCCGGTGCGCCGACCAGTGGCTGATGAGCTTCAGGGTGAGGTCGTCGGCCCACTGGCAGTCGTCGAGCACCACGACCGCCGGCTGGCCCGCCGACGCCAGGGCGTCGAGGAAGGCGGTGAGGGCGGGCAGGGACCGCGCCTCGCCGTAGGCCTCCGGGCCGAGAGAGCCGGAGCCCTCCGGGCTGAAGTCGTCGGACAGGCGGGGCAGCGCGTCCACCAGGGCCTCGAGCTGGGAGCCGACCTTGCCGCGCACGGACTCGGCGAACCCGTCGTCGTCGGCGGCCCGGTGCAGCACCGCCTCGACCACTCCGTCGAGGATCCGCAGCGGTCGCTGGGCCATCCGGTCCACACCCTGACCCCGCAGCACCCACAGGCCCCGCTCCGCGCTGCGCTGGGCCAGCTCCTCCAGCAGTTTGGTCTTGCCCCCGCCGGATTCCCCTTCGACCAGAACGAGGCCACCACGGCCTTCCCGTGCCCGACCCACCTCCACCTCGATGACCGCCAGCTCCGCCTCCCGACCGACGAAGGACGGCTGGGTCAGGGTGTGGCGGGTGTCCCGGGCGCCGACGACCACGTGGGGGTCTTCGTCGCCGGCCTCGATGGCGGCGGCGATCTGATCCAGGTCGGCCAGGGCGGCTCGGGCCGAGGCGTAACGGTCGGCGGGCTCCTTCATCAGGAGGCGCTGCACGACGTCGTCGAGGGCACCCGGCACGGCGTTGCCCAGGCTGCGCAGGCGGGGCACCGGCTCGGTCACGTGCTGGCGGAGGACCTCGCTCACGGTGTCGCCCGGGAACACCGGGCGCCCGGCCAGGCACTCGAACAGCACGGCGCCGGCGGCGTAGAGATCCGAGCGCTCGTCCACCTCGTGGTCGACCACACCGGCGGCCTCCGGCGAGGCGTAGCGGGCGACGCGCAGCCCTGACTCCGGCGGAGACCCGAGCGCCCGGCGGAGCTGGGCGACCCCGAAGTCCACCAGCGCGGCCCGCTCGATGGCGCCGGTGGGCTGGGTGTCCACCAGGCCGACGACCACGTTGGACGGCCGCACGTCACGGTGGAGGACGCCGCGTTCGTGGGCCTCGGCCAGGGTGGCGAGCACGCCTCGCCCGACGGCCACCGCCTCACGGAGGCTCAGGCGCCCGGCGGCGGAGCCCAGGTGGCCCTCCAGCGTCACCCCGGGGACGTAGGGCTGCACCCAGTAGAGGACGCCCCCCTGGCGGCCGGCCTCGATCGGCCGGACCAGGTCGGTGCCGTCGAGGATGCTCAGGACGTCGAGCTCGGCCTGGACGCGCTCGGCCGCGGCCGGGTCGGCGTTGGTCGTCGTCCGGATGACGACCTCGCGTCCGTCGACTGCGTCGATGCCCCGCAGGGTCTCGCCGGCGGCTCCCGGCTTGAGGACGCGCGTCGCCCGGTACCGCCCGCCGAAACGGCGAGGCCGGCCCTGCTCGGGCGGTGTTGTGGTTGTGGGCGAGGCGTTCACCTCCCCGGGCAGTTCGGTCGATACTCGCTCATCGAGACCCAGGCTCTCCTTGTCGTTCTCGACCGCCCGGCCCACTTTCTTGAGCGCCGGCGCCGTCTGGGTCACAGTGGACCGATGACCGGATCCTGGTACTGGTGTCTCAAGCACGGGCGGGTCGAGGGGGGCGAGGGCAGCTGCCCCCTGGAGGACCGGATGGGCCCCTATGAGTCCCAGGAGGCGGCCGAGCACTGGAAGGACCGCGTCGAGGCCCGGAACGAGAAGTGGGAGCGCGAGGACCGGGAGTGGTCTGGCGAGGACGAATAGCTAGAGGCGGTGCCGACGGCCTGGGCGTCGGCCAGCCGCAGGTAGCAGGCCCCGTCGTTGTGACCGGGTCGGTGGCCGGGGGGAGCTCAACCTCGTCCCGCCGCAGCAGGAGGTAGAGAGCGCCGAAGCCCTCGTGCAGGCGGAGGACCTCGAAGCCGAGGGCACCGTAGAACCGGATCGTCTCGGCGATGTCGCGAGCAGCCAGGATGGGGACCGTCTCGCCCCCTGGCTCGCCGTCGGCCCAGTGTCGCCTCCGGGGCATGGCCGCCGCCGTCCCCGGGCAGGAAGGCGGCATGGAACGATCCGGACTCACCCCACAGGCTGCCGCCGACACCTCGGACCTGGTCGACCTGGTCAAAGCCGTCGGGCCCTTCCTCAGCCTGCGCTTGACCACCGAGGCGGGCATCGACAACGCCGCCCGGCGCTCCGAGCAACGGTGGCGGGCCCTCCGGGACGATGCCGCCGCCCAGGGCGCGCCCGTCGAGGTCCTCGACGCCGTCGACCCCCTCGTGGCCGACGCCCACCTCCAGGGCGAGGGCCTCGCCGTCGTCGCCTCGGCCGGTGGAGTCCTGCACGTCGAGCACGGCCAGCGGGTGCCCGAGCGTGACCTCGCCCGCTGGGCCGCCCTCCCGTCCCTGCTGCCGGTGGTGGAGTGGCGCCAGCAGTTCCCGGCCTACGTCACCGTGCTGGCCGACCGCGAGGGTGCCGACCTGACCGCCTACCGGCGCGAGGGCCCGGACATCCACCGGGAGGCCGGGGGTGATGACCACCCGCTGCGCAAGCCCAGCCCCGGCGGGTGGTCCCAGCGCCGGTACCAGGAGCGGGCCGAGCACACCTGGGAGCGCAACGCGGCCGACGCCGCCGACCAGGTGGTCCGGCTGGTCCGCCGGGTCGACGCCCGGGTCGTCGCCGCCGCCGGCGACCAGCGGGCGCTCACCCTGCTGGAGGAGGCGCTCCCGGCGGACCTGGCCGAACGCCTGGTGATCGTCAGCGGCGGGCGGTCGGCGGACGGTTCCGAGGACCTGTTCCAGCAGGAGGCACGGCTGGCCGTCGAGGTGGCCGTGAACGCCGACGCCGACGCCCTGCTGGAGAAGTTCCGGGAGGAGCGGGGCCAGGACGACCGGGCTGCCGAAGGGGCCCGGGCCGTCTTCGCCGCCCTCGCCCAGGCCGCGGTCGACGTGCTGCTGGTGGCCGCCGACGACCCGGACGACGTCCGTATGGCCTGGTTCGGCCCCGAGCCCACCCAGCTGGGGACGACCGCCGCCGAGGTGCGGGCGCTGGGGGTCGACGCGCCCGCCGAGGGCCGCCTGGTCGACGTCGCCGTGCGGGCCGCCCTCGGCACCGGTGCCGGGATCCACGTCGTGCCGGCCTCCCGGGCCGGCAGCCACGTCGCCGGGGCCGGCGCCGGCCTCGAGGGCGGTATCGGCGCCATCCTGCGCTGGAGCGCCTAGTGCCCCCCACAGCGATCGTGACCGGATCGGACTCCGGCATCGGCAAGGCCACCGCCGTGGCCCTGGCCGAGGCCGGCTACGACGTCGGGATCACCTGGCACACCGACGAGCCCGGGGCCAAGGGCACGGCGGAGGAGGTGGCGGCACTGGGCCGGCGGGCCGAAGTGCGCCGCCTGGATCTCACCGACCTGGAGGCTGCCGCCGGCGTGATCGACGACCTGGCCGAGGCCCTGGGCGGCATCGACGTGCTGGTCAACAACGCCGGCACCGGGATCACCGAGCCGTTCCTGGAGATGACGCTCGACTCCTGGTCCCAGGTACTCGACGTCGACCTCACCGGGCCCATGCTGTGCGCCCAGCGGGCGGCCCGGCGGATGGTGGCGGCCGGCGGCGGCGGGCGCATCGTCAACGTGACCTCGGTACACGAGCACGTGCCCCTCGAAGGCTCTTCCGCCTACTGCGCGGCCAAGGGTGGGCTGGGCCTGCTGACCAAGGTCATGGCCCTGGAGCTGGCCGAGCACGGCATCCTGGTCAACGCCGTCGCCCCGGGGGAGATCTCGACGCCGATGACGGGCCAGCACGACGCCGACCCGCAGACCGAAGATCGTCCCGGGATTCCCCTCGGCCGGCCCGGTCACGCCCGGGAGGTCGCCGCGGCCATCGTCCACCTGGCCAGCCCCGAGGCCGGCTACACGACCGGAGCGTCGTTCGTGATCGACGGAGGGCTGCTCCTGATGGCTGCCCAGCGGAACCGTTAGCGAACGCGGCCCGGAGGGAACACTTCCCTTACCAAGCAGCAAAGGAGAGTCGCATGGTCGACAACATGGATGACGCGAAGGGTCGGGCGAAGGAAGCGGCAGGCGATCTGCTCGACAACGACGAGATGAAGCGCGACGGCAAGGTTGACCAGGGCAAGGGCAAGGTCAAGGACACCGTCGACAAGGTCGCCGACAAGTTCAAGTAAGCCGGACTCCATCGCATCCCGGCCGGGCCTAGCCTGGCCGGGATGGATCTGGAGGAAGCAAAAGCGCGGGTGCAGGAGGAGGTCGACCGTCGGGCCGACCTCCTCCTCGAGGTTTCGCACCGGATTCACGGCCACCCGGAGCTGCTCTTCGACGAGACCTTCGCCTCCGACGTGCTCGCCTCCGCCCTCGGTGCCGAGGCCGGCGCCTACGGGCTCGACACCGCCTTCGAGTCCCGTTACGGCTCGGGCGACGGCCCCACCGTGGCCGTCATCTGCGAGTACGACGCCCTCCCGGTCATCGGGCACGGCTGCGGCCACAACGTGATCGCCGCTGCCGGCCTGGGGGCCGGCCTCGCCGCCGGCGCCCTGGCCGACGAGGCCGGCGGGCGGCTGGTGGTGCTGGGCACGCCCGCGGAGGAGGGCGGCGGGGGCAAGGTGCTCATGGGGGACCGGGGCGCCTTCGAGGGCGTGGACGCGGCGATGATGGTCCATCCCTGCGGCGCCGACCTCACCGAGGCCGACATCATCGCCATCGCCACCTGGCGGGTCGAGTACTTCGGCCAGGGCGCCCACGCCGCCGCCGCGCCCCACATGGGCCGCAACGCCCTGGACGCCATGGTGCTCGGGTACAACTCGGTGGCCGCCCTGCGCCAGCACATCGCCTCCACCGACCGCATCCACGGCGTCTTCACCGAAGCCGGCGAGAAGCCCAACATCGTGCCCGACCACACGGTGGCCGAGTGGTACGTGCGCTCGGCCTCGATCGAGAGCCTCCAGCCCCTCAAGGCGCGGGTGCTGGCCTGCCTGGAGGCGGGGGCGGCCGCCGCCGGCTGCCGCATCGAGCTCACGCCCACCTGCCCGGAGTACTCCGACCTGCGCACCAACCAGGTCATGATCGACCTCTACCGGGCCAACAGCGAGGCTCTCGGCCGCCCGGTGTACGAGCCGACCGCCGAGACCCGCGTCATCGCCAGCACCGACATGGGCAACGTGAGCCACCTCGTCCCCTCGATCCACCCCATGATCGCCATCAGCCCCCCCGACGTGCCCCTCCATTCGGCCGAGTTCGCCCGGTGGGCGGCCTCGGAGGAGGGCGACCGGGCCGTGCTCGACGGGGCCAAGGCCATGGCCATGACGGTCATGGATCTCTGGCTCACCGAGGGCCTGGCGCAGGAGGTCCGCGCTGCGTTCGGCTCGGAGCCGTAATCTCGCCCGTCCATGCATCCCTACGTCGTCGAGCAGTGGACCGACACCGAGGCCGACGTGCTCCGCCGCTACTTCACCGACCTCGACGGCCCCGTGTTCGCCCTCGTCAACCTCCCCGAGGTGGTCAAGGGCGCCCTGTTCGCCCGCTACTCCCGGTCCCACAAGAGCCTGCGCCGGCTGTTCCTCGACGAGTTCGTGGGCGACCTCGATCTCGAGGGCGACGCCACCATCGACGCCACCGTGGGGGTCAAGCGGGCCGAGGAGCTCTACGCCCGGGTGTTCACCGAGTACGGCGACGACTCGGTGGCCCAGCTCGGCGGGGTCCACCTCGCCTGCGAGCAGGCGTCGAACCTGCTGACCAAGGTCCTGGAGTGGGGCCGGCTGATGGCCTACCTCGAACAGTCGACCCGTTACGTCGCCTACGACGCCCGTCTCGGGGGCCGCTACCGCTACCACCGGGACCCCGAGGTGCTGGCCTCGCCCCTGGGCACCCGCTACGTCGCCGACCTCGACCACCTCTTCGACACCTACGCCGGCCTGGTCCCCGTGCTGAGCGACCACTACCGGGCCCGCCACCCCAAGGAGCCCGGCGACTCGGACTTCGTGTACCGGCAGTCGATCAAGGCCAAGGCCTTCGACGCCCTCCGGGGGCTGTTACCCGCCGCCGCCCTGTCCAACGTCGGCATCTACGGCACCGGGCAGGCCTACGAGCTCCTGCTGCTGCGCATGCGAGGCCACGCCCTGCCCGAGGCCCGGGCCTACGCCGAGATGATGGTCGCCGAGCTGCGCAAGGTCATCCCCTCGTTCCTCACCCGCCTCGACCGGCCCGATCGGGGAGGGGAGTGGACCGCCTACCTGGCCGGCACCGGCCGGGCCACCGCAGAGGTGGCCGAGCGGCTCTTCGCCGGCGCCGACCCCGAGCCCCGGCCGGCGGTGACCCTTGTCGACTTCGACCCCGAGGGGGAGGACAAGCTGCTCGCCGCCATGCTCTACCCGCACCTCGACCTGCCCGACGACCAGATCCTGGCCCGGGTGCGCACCCTGTCGGCGGAGGAGCGCCAGGCGGTGGCCGACGCCTACACCGGTGAGCGCCGGAACCGCCGGCACAAGCCGGGGCGGGCGCTGGAGCACCTGTCGTACCGGTTCGACGTCCTGTCGGACTACGGCGCCTTCCGGGACCTGCAGCGCCACCGGATGCTGACCATCCAGTGGCAGGCCCTCGGCCCCCGCCACGGCTACGTCATGGCCGACGACGTGCTGGAGGCGGGGGCGGGGGGAGCCTTCGAGGAGGCCATGGCCGTCTCCGGCGCCCTCCACGACGCCCTCGAGGCCGCGTTCCCCGCCCAGGCCTCATACGCCGTCTCGCTGGCCTACCGCCTGCGCTACTCGATGGAGCTCAACGCCCGGGCCGCCCTCCACATGCTGGAGCTGCGCACCTCGCCCGCCGGCCACCCGTCCTACCGGCGCATCTGCCAGGAGATGCACCGCCTCATCGAGACCCAGGCCGGGCACCGCATCGTCGCCGGCCTCATGCGCTTCGTCGACCACAGCGACGCCGGCGCCGGCCTCGAGCGCCTGCCCGGCGAGCGCCGGGCCGAGGCCCGGCGGACGGCGCCCTCCCAAAGCCTCGACTTGAACTAGAGGGCGAAATTTCACTATGCCTGACCTGCGCTGACGCGCGAAGAGGCTGGTCAGAGCCATCGTTGCCGCCCTTGCACGGTGGGCCTGACCGCGCCATGCTCCCCGTAGTCCCTGACGCCCCACACCCCCGGGTCGTGGGCCACGGCGCCGCAGCAAGCGGTGCCGCGGTGGGGGCGCATTGAGGGCAGGGCGCGGGACTCGAGGGGCCAAGTAGAGAACGTTCTGATAACCCACCACGGGGGGCCGGGCCGGCCACCGACCCCGAGGGAGGGCCACGGAGCGGTACCAACGGTCTCTCGGGTCCCGACGCCGATTCGGGGTTCGCAGCTAGCGCATCCGGGTCGTCTATGCTGCCGCCCCCGAAGCCCCCCCCTGCTTGGAACGGACGCGCCGGAATGCCTGACGACCCTGACGAGGAACTCGATGAAGTCGAGGACCCTGACGATCCCGACATCGTCGACCTCGAGTCGCTCGACGACGAGGACGAGGACGACCTCATCGAAGACGACGTCGACGTCCTCGAGGCGGACGACGTCGACGTCGACGTCGCGGAAGAGGGCGCCGAGGTGCCGGTCGGGGTGGTCGTGGTGCCCGACGACGACGATGACGACGAAGACGACGACGACATCGACCCCGACGACGTGGAGGCCGGCCTCGACGTCATCCTGAAGGACCGCCTCGTCGTGGTCGACGAGGAGGAGGACGAGGAGGACGAGGTCCCCGACGCCGAGGACCGGGCCGAGGGCTCCACCAAGGTCCTGCCCAAGAGGCCGGGCGAGTTCGTCTGCCAGTCCTGCTTCCTGGTCAAGCACCCGAGCCAGCTGGCCGACCCCGAGCGCCAGTTCTGCCGGGACTGCGTTTGATGTGCGTCTGAGGAACTCGCTCCCGTCGTAGGCTGGGGCCGATGAGCACCCGCGACGACCCCGGCGAGCAGCTTCTCGACCTGCTGGTGTACGCACCACTCGGCCTGTTGCTGGAAGCGCGTGACCTGGTGCCCAAGCTGGCCGAGAAGGGCCGCCAGCGCATGGGCGGCCAGGTCACGGTGGCCCGCATGATCGGCGAGGTGGCCGTCCGCCAGGGCCAGCGCCGGGCGGAGACGGTCGTCAAGCGCCTACGGGACCAGCAGACCGGCGCCGGCGCCGGCGCCCGGGCCGGGCGCCCTGAGCCCGACGTGGCCCAGCCGGCCGACGGCCACCGCCCGCCGTTCAGGGGGCCGGCGCCGGCGAGCACCCCGGCGAACCCCGACGCCGCCGGCCTCGCCATCCCCGGCTACGACACCCTGTCGGCCTCCCAGGTGGTCCCCCGCCTGGAAGGGCTGTCCCCCGGGGAGCTCGAGGCCGTGCGGGCCTACGAGGTCGCCACCAGGGGCCGCAAGACGGTGCTGACCCGCATCGACCAGCTGCGCGGCGCCTGAGTGGACGAAGCGTGCCGGCCGGCCACGGCGGCCGACGTCCCCCGGCTCGCCGAGCTGAACCGGGCGGTCATCGAGGAGCTGGCCCCCATGCGGGGCGGCGCGGTGTGGAAGGCCCGGGAGGCCCGCCAGGAGCCCATCGAGGACCGCCTGGAGGAGCTGCTCGACGATCCCCAGGCCCGCGTGCTCGTGGCCACCATCGACGGCACGGTCGTCGGCTACGCCGTCGCCCACCTCGAGCAGCTGGCCGACGGAAGCGTGCTCGGCGTGATCGACGACATCTTCGTGGAGGAGGGCGCCCGCCAGGTCGGACTGGGGGAGCTCATGATCAATGACCTCATGGCCTGGTGCGAGGAGCGCAAGTGCCTGGGAATGGACGCCATGGCCCTGCCCGGCCACCGCGCCACCAAGAACTTCTTCGAGGAATCCGGCTTCACCGCCCGCAACCTCGTCATGCATCACCGCTTCGAGGACCGGGAGGCATGAGACCGGGGGTCGCGTCATGAGACCGGAGGTCGCGTCATGAGACCAGAGGTCTGTGTGGGCGCGGTGGCCGTCCTCGACGACCGCATCCTGCTCATCCGTCGGGGCCACGGACCGGCGGCGGGGGAGTGGAGCATCCCCGGCGGCCGGGTGGAGGGTGGCGAGACCCTTGCCGAGGCGGTGGTGCGGGAGGTGGCCGAAGAGACGGGTCTGGAGGCCGTCTGCGACGACCTGATCGGCTGGGTCGAGCGCATCGGCCCCGACCACCATCTCGTGATCTTCGACTTCTTCGTGACGGTGCTCGACGACCCGGACACCCAGCCCGAGGCCGGCGCCGATGCCGCCGAGGTGGGCTGGGTGGCCCTCGACGAGGTGTCCCACCTGCGCCTGGCCGACGGCTTGGCCGAGTTCCTCCACGCCCACGGCATCGTGCCGGTGATCGCCTGACCCGCCGCCGCCACGTCCCCCGGCTCTGAGGGACCGCTAAGCGGGCGGGGCGTCCTGGTCGCCGGGGGCGTCGTCGCCCTCCGGCTCGGGGGCCGGCGTGCCCATTCCCGGCGGCGGCTCGGCGGGCAGGAGGAGGGGCGGGGCGGCGCCGGGCGCCGGCGGCGGCTCGGCGGGGATGAGCAGCGGGGGTTCCGGAGCCGGCGGCGGCGACGCCTCCCCCCCGTCGCCGACGGGCGCCGGCTCGGCCGGCACCTGGGCCGGGGGCGCGTCGGCGCCCGGTTCCGGTACCGCCTCACCCGGGTCGGAGGAGGGGGGCGGCTCGGAGTCGGCCGGCACCGGCGCGGCAATGGCGGCAGCTTCCGCGGGCGTGGAGGCGGCCTGGGCGGCGGCAGCAGGCGCCGGCGGCGCCGGTGGGCGGCGGGGCGGCGGTGGCGGCACGGGCCGCGTCGGCGGCGTCTCGCCCAACAGCGGGCCCAGCGCCGGCACCTTGGGGATGGCGGCGCGGATGGTCTTCAGCGACGCCTCATCGGCGCCGTTGGGCAGGCCCTTGGGAACCAGACTGCGCCGCACCGGCGACGTCAGCGCCGCCTCCAGGACGGCGAGCCAGCGGTCGGGGGCGGTGTCGGCCGACATCGCCTCGCCGGCGGCGGTGCTCAGGCCGGTGCTCAATTCAGGAGGAAGGCGCAGGCCCTGTTCCGGTGCCCGGCTGCTGACGCGGAGGGCCCGGACGACGCGGCCCTCGCCCAGGCAGGTGGCGATCTCATCCGTCCAGGCTTGACGCTCTGCCGCGCTCCGGCGCTCCAGCCCCTCGCGCAGGCGGGCGGCCAGGGCCCGGCTCTCCTCATCGCGCCCGCCGGCGTCGGCGCCGGCCACAACCGTTCGCAGGTCGCGAAGGCTGATCTCGTCGAGCATCCCCGCCGCCGCCTCTGCCTTGTCGCGCCACTCCGCCGCCTGGATGCTGCGAAACAGCTCCTCGGCCAGGCTGAGGATGGCGTCGGCCTTGATCTCGGGGCCGCCGGCGGCACGGGCCTGCTTGTTCTGCTCGTCGACCGCGGCCCGGACCCCGGCCAGCCCGCCGCGCATGACCTGCTCGGCGATGGCCCGCTGCTCGGGCGCCAGCCCGCCCAGCATGGCGTCGCGGTGAGCCCGTCCAGGCGACAGGCGCTTGGCCGGCGGGCGGGGCCGGGCCGGAGGTGCCGCCGCCGGCGGGCGTGACGAGCGCTCGCGGCCCGCCCCCTCGCGGGGCGGCCGGTCGCGCCGAGCGCCTTCCCGCACGCCGCCTTCCCGCGGCGGCCCCCCGGGACGCTCCGAACGGGGCCGCTCGGGCCGGTCGGGCCGGGCCCGCTCCCGCGACGTGCCGGGGCCGCCGGTGCCCCGGCCCTCCCGGCGCGCACCTTCGCGGGGCCCCGCAGCCGGCGTGGGCGTCGCTCGGGGGCGGGTGGCACCGGGCCCGAGGGGTCGGCCGTCGGGGCCGACCGGTCCGCGCTCGCCCCGCCCACCGGGCCCACCTCGACCGCCTCCGCCGAACCCGCCACCGCCGAAGCGGTCGCCGCGCTCTCCACGCCGGCCCCGCTCGCCGCCCTCACGCTCGGGCTTCAGCGGGCTATGGGTGACCAGCGCCTCTTCCTTCCCCGACCCCAGGAGCTGCAGCGTCTCAGGCGCCGCCTTCTTGGCCTTGGGCGGCACGACCGACGTCACGTTGATGCCGTCGAGGTCGAAGTCGGCCTCGGCCTTCAGCACGTCACCGACCTTGGCCCCGTCGTAGAGCACGGAGCCCTCGAGAACGCCCTTGGGCTGCCGGGCGCCGGCCGCCCGCCACGTCCAGGTGCCGTCAGGACGTGAGCTGGTCAGTTCGATGTCGATGCGGGGCATAGAGAGGCCCAACCTAGCCAACCGGCTGAAGCGGTGGCTCATTGGGGGGAGGTTTCCCGGGCGGGTACGAACGGTAGGACGATTTCGCTAGTCGCTGACGGCGACACGACACGACGACGAGGTGAGCCCCATGGCCCAGCAGTCCACCACCGACCTCCGGCCCACGGAGGGTCACGCCCTCGTCACCAGCCAGGGCCGTACGTCGATCGCGGACTCGGTGGTGGAGAAGATCGCGGGCGTGGCCGCCCGGGAGGTTTCGGGGGTCCATGAGATGGGCCGGGGAGCGGCCCGGGCGTTCGGCACGATCAAGGAGAAGCTGCCCGTCGGCGCTTCCGGTCCCAACGTCACCCAGGGCGTCAAGGTGGAGGTGGGGGAGCGCCAGGCCGCCATCGACATCGACCTGGTGGTCGACTACGGCGTGTCGATCCCCGACGTCTCCCAGTCGGTCCGCGACAACGTCATCCAACGGATCGAGCGCATGACCGGCCTCCAGGTGACCGAAGTGAACGTCTCGGTGGACGACGTCTACCTCGGCGACGACAGCCCGCCCGAGCCGCCCCGAGTCCAGTGACGGCAGGCCGCCGCGATGGCTGATCTGGAAGCGGTGGCAGCGGCGGCCAAGGCCTGCCCGCTGGTGGCCGGTCTGAGTGGAGGCCGCTTCGGCGAGATCGCCACGTACCTGCCGGGCCGGCGCATCCTCGGCCTGCGGGAGGCCGACGGGACGGTCGAGGTCCACGTCGTGGCTCGGTGGGGCACGCCCCTCCCGGAGCTGGCCGAGGAGGTCCGCGCTGCGGTCACGCCCCGCGCCGGCGGCCTGCCCGTCGCCGTCTTCATCGAGGACATCGAGCTGCCCGGGGACGCCTCGCCGGCCGAGTTGACGGAGGCCTCGGTTGCACCCTCATGAGGTGCTCGGCGTCGGGCCCGATGCCAGCCCCTCGGAGGTGACCGACGCGTTCCGGCGCTTCGCCCTTCGCAATCATCCCGATCGCGGTGGTGACCCGGGCCACTTCCAGGCCGGCGTCGAGGCCTACCGGCGCCTCGCCGGTCGCCACCGGGCTCCCGCCAACGTGACCTTCCACCGCCGGCACCGGGCCGGCATCCCGTCTCTGGTGCGTGCCGCCGTGCGCCGCATCCGCCCGTAAACCCAGGAGGACCAATGCAACCCACCATCGTCGGACTGTTCGTCGGTCTGCTGCTCGGCCTGGCTCTGGCCTTCGACGGCTTCGGCTCCATGCTCATCGTCGCCTTCTGCGGCGCCGTCGGATACGTGGTCATGAAGGTGGTCCAGGGCGAGATCGACCTCACGCCCTATCTCGGGGGCGGCGGGAAGATCCGCAGATGAGCGCCCCGGCGACCGCCGAGCTGCCGAAGTCGCCCCTCCTCACCAGCCGGGGGGAGACCATCATCGGCCCTATGGCGGTCGAGAAGATCGCCACCCGGGCCGCCACCGAGGTCGACGGCGTGGGCGGCGTCCTCCAGACCGGGCTGTCCCGGCTGCTCCCGTGGTCGATCGGCAACGACAGCCCCGCTCGGGCCTCGGCCGAGGTCGGCACCGACACGGTGACGGTGGACCTCACGGTCAACGTCCTGTACCCGCACCCCGTCGCGGCGGTGACCAACGAGGTGCGCAGCCGGGTCATCCGGCGCCTCTCGGAGTTGTGCGGGCTCCGGGCCACCGAGGTGAACATCGCCGTCCCCGCCCTGGTGACGCCGCCCCGGGGCACCCGCCGGCGGGTGGAGTGACCGTGCGCATCGCCAACCGCGTCCTCGCCGCCGTGCTGGGCCTCGGGCTGCTGGTCGGTGGCCTGATCGTCGCGGTGGAGATCGTGGTGGCCGGCTTCGACCGCCGGCCGTGGGTCCTGCCCCACGACGACTGGTACCGCAGCGCCCGCCAGCGCAGCTGGGACTCGGCGCCGCCACGGTGGATCTTCATCGGGCTCGTCGCCGCCGGCCTGGCCCTGCTTCTCCTCCAGCTCGCCCGCCGGCGTCCGGCGGCGCTGGCCCTGACCCCGGGGGCCGTGCCCGCCGACGTCGGCCGGCGCAGCCTCGAGCGGTCGCTGGACCGGGAGGCGGCGCGCATCGACGGCGTCGCCGCCGCCAAGACCAAGATCGGCAAGGACAAAGCCGAGGTGGTCGCCACCTCCAACCGCCGCCAGGCCGGCGACCTCGAGCCTGCCGTCTCCCAAGCCCTCGACCGGAGGCTGGCCGCCATCGGCGTGGCCCGGCCTCCCACCGTCCGGGTGAAGGTGCAGGGGAGGGGTGACCGGTGAGGCGAGGCCCCGTCCGCTTGAACTCCGCCGTGCTCACCTTGCTGGCCCTCGCCCTCCTCGCCGCCGGTGGCTACGGGCTGGCCCGTGGCTACGGGGCGTTCGGCGACGCCCGGGCCGGTGACCCGTTGCTCGGCGAGAGCATGCGCGACTTCGTGGCCGACAACAGCGACTGGTTCTGGCCGCTGGCGGCGGTGCTGTCACTCCTCTTGGCCTGGTTGGGCCTGCGCTGGCTCCTCGCCCAGCTCAGCACGGCCACGGTGGGGCGCCTGCCGGTGCGCGCCGATGGGCCGGGCCACACCGAGCTCCTCGGCTCGGGGGCCACCTCGGCCCTGGCCCGCGACATCGAGGACTACCCCGGGGTACGCAGCGCCTCCGCCCGGCTGGTCGGCGACCACCCCGTCCCCGAGATAGCGATCACCGTCGACGTCCATGACGACGCCGACGTGGCCGCCGTACGCCGGCGGATCGAGGACCACGCCCTTGCCCGGTTCCGCAGCGCCCTGGAGCTGACCAAGCTCCGCTCCCAGATCCACATCCGCCTGGCCGACCGCGCCGGTCGTTCCGTGCGCTGAGCCTCTTTACTCCTCGTACAACAGCCCCTACGCTCCCGCCCGATGGGGGTGCTCGGTGCCGGCGTGATCGAGGACGCCCGATGAGCGCGAGCACCGACGGGCTGGCGGAGGTCCGGCTGCTGCGACTGCCGCTCGAGGTCTGGCAACGAACCCAGGAGCACGTCGACGGTCTCCTCCGGGAGTTCGCCCTCATCGCCCAGGACGAGGAGGCAAAGCTGGCGACACCGGGTCGCCTGTTGGGTCTGGTCCAGCAGCTCACCGCGGGCTTCGGTGGCTTCTCCGAGGCCCAGCGGGCAGCCATGGAGGAGGCGCTCCAGCGGGGGGAAGCGGAGATCGACCTGACCTACCAGGTACCGCCGGCGGCGGCCGGCGCCGCCCGACAACTGGGCGACATGCTCGACGAGGCCGACGAGTACTGCCGGAGGGGTGACCACCTGCTGACCCTGGCCGCAGGCCCGGAGGAGCTCCGCTTCCGGAGGTGGTTCATCGGCGAGTTCGTCGACCAGCTCGGGGGCGCGGCCCCCACGCCCTGGCCCGCCTACGGCTGAGCTGCCCTACGCGGCCCGGAATCGAGGCACCGTCATGACCACAGAGGTCCCCTTGGCGGGGAACGAGGTGACGGAGACCTTCCCTTCATGGGCCTCGACGATCGACTTCACGATCGACAGGCCGAGGCCCGTCCCCTGCACGGCGCCGCTGCGGGCGGTGGAGGCCCGGAAGAACCGCTTGAAGAGGTGCTCCTGCTCGTCGGTCGGGATCCCGATGCCGGTGTCCTCGACGCCGATCTCCACCCCCGGACCGGCGCAGACCGCCCGGACGGTTACCCGGCCGCCGTCGGGCGTGAACTTCACCGCGTTGGCCAGCACGTTGATCAGCGCCCGCTCCAGCTGCTCGCCGTCGCCGGCGACAGGGGGCAGGTCGGCGGCGACGTCGACGACCAGGTCGAGCCTTCGCTTGTGGAGCGGGGCCCCCACGGCCTGTATGGCGGCCTCGACGAGCCGGGGAACGTCCACGGGCCCGATCACCAGCCTCAGGCGGTCCGACTCGATCCGGGACACGGTGAGCAGATCCTCGATGAGGGCCATGAGGCGGCGGCCGTTGCGCTCGACCACCGTCAGCATGCGGTGCTGGTCGGACGAAGGCTCACCCAGTTCCTCTGAGAGAAGCACCTCGAGGTAGCCGAGGATGCTCGTCACCGGCGTGCGCAGCTCGTGGGAAACGGTGGATACGAAGTCGGACTTCATCTCGTCCAGCTCGTCGCGCTCCATCACCGAGCCGATCACGTTGACTACTGAGGCGAGGAAGTTGCGCTCGTGCTCGGTGAAGACCCGCTCGGGGGCGGCGGACACGACCAGTCCGCCGTACACCCGGTGACGCACGGTGATCGTCGCCCACACTCCGGGGCCGGCGCCGGCGCCGCACACCTGGGCGCACTCCGATCCCTCCAGCGGGACAGGATCAGGCGCGTTGAGCGCGTTGGCCCACGCCGGTGCCTGGCCGACCGGCACCCCGTGCCCCGACAGCGATTGGGGGACGGCCGCGTCGACGACGAGTCGCCGCTCGGCGTCGCGGTACTCCAGCAGGGCGGCGAAGTCCACCTGCAGCGTCCTGGCGACGGTGGTGACCGCCAGCTCGATGAGCTCGCGGACGCTCGCCGAGGAGAGGGCGACCCGGCCCAGCTCCACGACGTCGGCCTGCTCGGTGGCCTGCGCCGTCCGCTCCGCCAGTAGCTGCTCGAGACGGGCCTTGGCCGCCTCCCGTTCCGAGACATCGGTGGAGATACCGATGATGGCGACGATCCGCCCGGTGGCGTCGGAGACCGGCGTGTCGGTGACGTCGGCGAGGAAGGTGGAGCCGTCGCGCCGCCACATCCGCACGATGCCACTCCAGCTCTGGCCGCGCAGGACGCCGCTCAGGATCTCGCTCGGGGAGTCGCCACCGACAGGGATCGCGGGCAGCACCTCGCGGGCGTAGCGACCGACGACCTCCTCGGACGACCATCCGTACAGGTGCTCGGCTCCCGGGCCCCAGTAGGTGATGGCGCCACTCAGGTCGACGGCCACGACGGCTTCGCCGACGGCGTCGAGGAGGTGGGACTGAAAGCGGTGGCGCTGCTCGCTCTCCCGCAGCGCCTGCTCGGCCCGGTGCCGCTCGGTGACATCGGTCGCAACCCCGATGGTCCCCATCGGCTCGCCGTTGTAGTCGACCACCGCGGTGTAGGTGACCAGGGCGGGAAACGTCGATCCGTCCCGGCGCTGCAACACCAGGTCGCCGGTCCAGCTTTCTCCCCTGTTCAGGCGGTCGGCGATGGCCCCGGCCTGCCGCTCGTAATCGTTCGACGGCACCACCTCGCCGATCGGGCGGCCCGTCGCCTTCTCCGCCGACCACCCGTAGAGCCCTTCGGCGGCGTGGTTCCAGTAGATGACGGCTCCTCCGGTGTCGGTGGCCACAACCGCCTGGCCCACGGCGTCGAGCAGCTTCGCCTGCAGGCGCACCGACTCCTGGGCCTGGCGGCGGATGGCGATGTCCCGGAAGGAGGTAACCACGCACCGCCGGTCGTCTCCGGTGATCTCGACCGCCCGGCTGTTGATCTCGATCCAGGTGAGGGTGCCATCGGGCTTGTGGACCCCCATGACGACCCCGCTCACCGGTTCACCCGTGGACAGCACGCGCATCGCCGGGTGGTCTTCGCCGGGGAAGGGTGAGCCGTCCTCGTGGATGGCGCGCCACCGGGGGTCGATCGAGGTACGGCCCCTCATCTCGTCCTCGGTGAGGCCCAGCATGTCGTGGGCGGCCTGGTTCACCATCTGGATGACCCCCGACGCATCCTGCACGACGAGACCCTCGCCCAGAGAACCCACCAGCGCCCGGTAGTACGCCTCGCTGTGGGTGAGGGCGGCGCGGGACTCGGCTCGTTCGATGGCGTAGCAGATCGCCCGTTCCAGCAGCCGGCTCTCCAGCTCCGACTTGAGCAGGTAGTCGTCCGCGCCCCGATGGACGGCCGCGGCGGCCAGCAGCTCGTCGTCGCGCCCCGTCAGCACGACGACCGGCGTGTCCCCGGCGGTGGCGAGGGCGGCGTCGAGGGCGTCGAGGCCGTCGGCGTCAGGCAGGCCGAGATCCAGCAGCACACAGGAGAAGTCGTCCACGACCAGCTCGGCCAAGGCCTGCTCCAGGGTCGAGGCCCAGGTGACGTCGAAGGAACCGCGCCCGGCGAGGACGGACCGGACCAGGCTGGCCTGGCCGGCATCGTCCTCCACCAGCAGCACCGGCCGGTGCCCGCCAGGCCGGGGACGCCGGCCGAGATCGGTCGTGGTGACCGACATCACCCCGACCCAGGGAGGCGGACGATCGAGAGCCAGAAGCTCTCGATCGAGCGGACGGCTTCCAAGAACTTGTCCAGCTCGACCGGCTTGGTCACGTAGCTGTTGGCGTGCAGCTGGTAGGCTTTGAGCACGTCCGTCTCGTCCGATGACGTCGTGAGCACGACCACCGGGATGGTGGAGAGGTCGAGGTCCTGCTTCATCTCGGCCAGCACCTCCCGGCCGTCCTTGCGGGGCAGGTTGAGATCGAGGAGGACGAGTTCCGGTCGCGCCACATCCTCGTAGGGCGACTCGCGGCGGAGGTAGGCCATCGCCTCCTCGCCATCGGCGACGACGTTCAGCTCGTTGGCCACCTTGGCCTGCTTGAGCGCGTGACGGGTCAGGCTGACGTCGCCAGGGCTGTCCTCGACCAGGAGGATCTGGATGGGAAGGGGTCCGCTCATTCCACTCCTTGACGATCGGGGACGGTGAAGCAGAACGCAGCGCCGCCGTCGGGGCCGTCCTCGACCCAGATGCGCCCGCCGCCGCGCTCGACGATTTTACGGCAGATGGACAGTCCCATTCCCGTGCCCTCGTACTGCTCCCGGCGGTGGAGGCGCTGGAAGAGACGGAAGACCCGCTCGCGGTGCTGTGGCGCGATGCCGACGCCGTTGTCCGAGACGACGAAACGCCATTCGCCGTCACCACGCTCGGCGTGTACCCGGACCACGGGGAGCACGCCTGCGGCTCGGAACTTTATGGCGTTGGCGATGAGGTTGGCGAAGACGCGGCCAAGCTCGCTGGGGTCGCCATGGACGACGGGCAGCGTGTCGACGTCGATGATCGCCGAAGCCGAGTCGACGGCCACATGCAGGCCGGCCACCGCGGCATGCACCACTGCGTTGGTGTCCAGCTCGGACATGGGGTGCTCGTCACGGCCCACGCGGGAGTACGCCAAAAGGCTGTCGATCAGCGCTCGGAGGCGGGCAGCACCGTCCACCGCGAAGGCGATCCACTCGTCCGCCTCCTCATCGAGTTGGCCCTTGTACTTCTGGGCCAGCAGCTGGACGTGGCCGGCGATGACCCGGAGCGGCTCCGACAGGTCGTGGGACACGACGTAGGCGAACTCCGCCAGTTCCTGGTTGGAGCGTTCCAGGGCGACGTTGCGCCGCTCCAGCTCTTCTTGGGCTCGGGCGGCCGCCTGTTCCGCGGCCCGCTGCCCGGAGACGTCCACCGCTTGGATGACGACGACGCCGGCGGCCTCGCCGCCGAGCAGGAGAGGTCGACCACCGGGGTCGCTGGCGAGGGAAGCGGAGAGGCTGACCCTGACCTCACCGCCGTCGGGCCGAAGCCACCGGGCTTCGGTGACGGAAGGTAAGCCGCCGGCGGCGACCTCGGCGGTCATGGCCTCGTAGGCCGCCAGATCGTCCTGGTGGACCACATCGGCCATGTGCAGCGCCAAGACGTCGTCCCGGCTCCGGTCGAGCAGCCGGCAGAGAGCTGGGTTGACCCACCACACCGCGCCGCCGGCATCGACGAGCGCCATGCCGACCGGGGCCGTCTCGAGGACGGAGTACGACAGCTCGACATGGTCACCATGGAGCGGGAGCCTCACGCCGAAGGGCGCCAGGCGCCCTCCCGCCCAGGCCTCGTCGGCGGAGAGGCTCACCGTCTCTGGGCCCTTCTGCTCGTCGTCATCGCCGTTCTCCTCCTGTTTGCGCTCCACCGGTCGGAGAGCACAGTCACCGACACAACTGCATCGGCATCAGTCGACCCGAGCCTGACGGTGTCGGCATAGCGCGTTTGTACCGATTTGTCCGTGCCAGCGGCAACGCTACAATTCCCGTCCGTTTTGTCGACTCTGCACCGCTCGCTGTTGGTGCGAAGGGACTATCAGCGACCCCTGCCGTCGTGCCGACAAGCAGGGCATGACCACCACGGCGGCAGTCCCGGCCCAGCTGTGCCAGCGCTCGGTCAGCGCCACCGAAGGCCACCAGCACCTCGTCGAGTTCTACGAGAGCGACGCCTACCTGGCCGGCGCGGTCGCGAGCTTCCTCGAGCCCGGCTTCGCCGAGCCCGGTGCGGTGATCGTCGTCGCCACTCCGGGCCACCGATCGGCCTTCGAGACAGCCCTTGCCGCATCGGGCGTGGACATCTTCGCCGCGGCCGCCGACGGCCGCTACGTGAGCTTCGACGCCGCCACCTTGCTGGCCCGGTTGCTGGCCGATGGAGTTCCGGACGCGGGTGCCTTCAGCCGTGAGGTCGGCGGACTGCTCGAGGGAATGGCAATCGCTGGCCGCAGGCTGCGCATCTACGGCGAGATGGTGGCCCTGCTGTGGGAGGCCGGCAACGCCGCCTCTGCCGTTGCCCTCGAAGACCTCTGGAACGAGCTGGCGTCGTCGTACGACTTCGAGCTGCTGTGCGCCTACCGGCTGACCACCTTTGACAACGAGAGCGATGCCCTTGCGTTCCGACGGGTCTGCGAGCAGCACGAGGCCCGTCCGGAGCAGGTCCTCCTCGCCGAGCTGGCCTACGCCGACGCACTGACGACCGTCATCAACCGCCAGTCGGCGACCCTGGAGGGCCCCGCCGCCCGCACGCGCCGGCAGCGGGGGAGTGACACCCTGGCCCTGGCCACGTGGCGCAGTGGCACGCAGCTCATGGCCTCACCCGGCGGGCGCGTCCTCGGCGGCATTGCCGCCACCGAGGTCGCAGAGGCGCCGTTCACCCCGTCTCACTGAGCATCCCGCCCTACGGGCATCTGGTCGTCGGGCCGGCGGCGCTCAGGGCCGAGGTTCGGCAGGAGTACGCGCGCCGGCACGGATTTCGAGCGCCAGGAGGATGGCGGCTGCGGCGACGGCGCGGGCACCGGGATCTTCCCGGCGGCGCCGGGTCGGCGGCGTCCGGCGGAGCAGCTCGTCCACGTGGGCCACCTCGGCCGCGATCGTCGTCGCCCTCCGGGCCCGCTGTGCTTCCGAGGTCGCCACGGCCTGGCCCAGGTGGGCGACGGCGCTCCGGCGGCTGGCCTCTCCTCCGAGCATCGCGTAACTCTCACTCGGGATGACCGTGGAGTGCGAGGCGCAGATCCGCTCGAAGTGGCCGGTGGGGGCGCTGCAGTCCCGAGCGAACGAACGGATCGGGTAGGCGCACAACACCATCAGCCCGAACTCCTCGGCCAGTCCGCTCCACAGGTCTTCCAGGGCCAGAGCAGACATGTCATCGCCGGCGTTCCACAGCAGGGTGACCATCTCGCCGTAGACGCGCACCCGCCGGCCGGCGGCAGAGGCGCACGCGGCGGCATCGCGCACCATCGCCCGCAGACGCTGCGAATCGGGCGCGCCACCGCCCATCACGAAGTCGAGCTGTTGCGCGGCATCGAATGTCAGGTAACGGTCGGCGGCGACCGCCGCGTTGACGTCGACACTCGATGCCCGGAGCGCAGCACCAAGCGCCCGGCGGTGGGCCTCGGTGGCCACGATCACTGCGGTGTCTCCGTCGTTGAGGGCAGGACCGAGGAAGCCGGCGACCGTCCCGATCAAGTAGTCCTCGCGTTCGTAGAACTCGACGATGTGCCGGCACGGGGAGGTGTCCGGCGGGCCGGTAGCCGTCCGGTTGCCCATGCCGGGGGAGCCCATGGGCTCAGGGCTCGAACCGGTAGCCGGCGCCGGGTACCGTGCGGATCCACCGAGGGCAGTCCCTGCTCGGCTCGATCTTGTGACGGATACGACGAACGTGCTCGGTCACGGTCTTGGAGGTCTGCCAGTCTGGGGACGAGTGCCAAACCTCCGAGAGCAGCTCACCGCGGGAGAAGACCTGCCGAGGTCGGGAGGCAAGGTGGGCCAGGAGGTCGAACTCGAGCCTGGTCAGCGGGACCACCTTCTCGTCCACCACGACCTCCCGGACCCCTTTGTCGATCCGCAAGCCGTTGAAATCCAGTGATGCATGGGTCGAAAACGATGGATCCGCCGTGGCGGCCGCTGCGGTAGCCAAGGGGTACCCGTGGTTCTCGTACGCCCCGTCAACACTCGCCGTAGGATTGCTCATACGGCAGGTATCGGGCTCTGTCCGATCCGTCCCAATAGCGCGACTGCGCCAAAGTGCTCCCTCATCTGAGTCAGCCTGCGGGATCGGGGAGGCGCCAGGGATCAGGCGACGGCGGCTGTCCTCGCCAGCACGGCGTTGACCCGGAGCAGCAGCTCGCGAGGGCTGAAGGGCTTGAGGATGTAGTCGTCCACACCGGCGGCGAGGCCTCGCTCGACCTCAGCCTCGTGCGCGTTGGCCGTCACCAGGATGATGGGGATGCCCGCAGTTCGGGGGTTCCCCCGCAGCGCCTGGCAGACCTCGATGCCGGTCAACTTCGGCATCATCCAGTCGACGAGGATCAGGTCCGGAGGCGCGCCGGCGGCGGCTGCGTCGAAGACCGCGGTGAGCCCGGCGGCACCGTCGGATGCGCCGATGGTCCCATAGCCGGCGCTGTGCAGCCTCCACGTCATCAGTTCCCTGATGTCCTCGTCGTCATCGATGATCAGCACGCTCTGCATGAACGGGACGCCTTCCCTAAAGGTGTGACTCTTGGGGTGACGGTCGGCGCGCCGGAACTCCGGGTTGAACCAACTGTGCCGCGTTGGCGGTGCTCGGGCGGAGGCCAGCCGCCTCAGCGACGCCATGCGGATCTACGAGGACGCCCTGCGGCTTGTCGCCGACCACGGTGACGTCGTGCTTCGAGGCACCGCGGACTTGCACGTGGGGATGACACCAGATCTCTTGGTCTATGTCCGCGTCGTCGCCGACGAGGGGCCGACCCTTGACCAGCAGCGCCGCGGGAACGGGTGCCTTCCACGGCCGAGCCGGTCGTACCGTGTCGCGTCAACGGGCGAGGAAGCCCCCGTCGACGTAGAGCTCGGATCCCGTGACGAAGGAGGCGTCGTCGCTGCACAGGAAGGCCACCGCAGCCGCCACCTCGGAGGGCTGGCCCAGGCGGCCCATGGGCGTGAGCGCCACCATTCCCGCCTCGACCTCCGTCCCTTTGGCCTGGGCGAGGATCGGCGTGTCGATGAAGCCGGGGTGGACGGAGTTGACCCGTACGCCGCTGGTGGCCCAGTGCAGGGCCACGTTCTTGGTGAGGATGCGCACCGCGCCCTTGGCCGCGTGGTAGGCGGGCGAGGTGCCGAAGCCGCCGCTCGCGCCGAAGATGGAGCTGATGTTGACCACCGAGCCACGCCCGGACGCCTTGAGCAGGGGGGCCGCCGCCTTCATCCCGTGGAACACGCTCGTCTGGGTGATGGCGATCGTGCGGTCGTACTGCTCCGTGGTGGTCTCCTCCAGGACGGCGAGGTCGCCGATGCCGGCGTTGTTGACCAGGATGTCGAGGGCCCCGAACTCGTCCTTGGCCCGCTCCATCGCTCGCTCCCAGTCCTCCTCCGAGGTCACGTCGTGATGCAGGTAGGCCGCCGCGCCTCCCTTGTCCCGGATGTCGCCGGCTACCGTCTCGCCGAGCTCGTCCTGGATGTCGGTGACCAGCACCGACGCCCCGTCCTCCGCCAGGCGTCCCGCCGTGGCCCGCCCGATGCCGCTCGCGGCGCCGGTCACCATCGCCACCCTGCCGTCCAACCTGGCCATGTCGAGCTCCCCTTTTCCTGGGTCCGGCGCCGTCACGGGCGCTCAGGGAGTCCTACCCCGGAGTCGGCCATCCCAACTGTGAGGATGACCGAGACCTTTGTCACGAAGCGCAGCATCAACCGGCAGTCGCCCGCAGGTCATGCCGCCATGGCCGTCGGTTGTCACCCGGCTGACCAGGTCGAGGCCGACGCGGCGCGCTGGTCGGCAGCGGTCATCTCTCAGATGGATCTTCGCCTTCTACGACGTGGTGTGGCAGGGGCTGCATCCGGTGCTGGCGGCCCTGAGCGTCACGAAGGAGGCGCCAGCGTGGACATCCCTTGCCGGTGGGAGGACAAGGCTTGTGGATCTGCACAGCAACCGTCGGTGCATCGGGGAGGGGGGAGGGGAGTGGCCGGCGCCTTGACATCGGAGAGGTGACCGCCATGACTGGAAAAGGCCGTGCGTCGCCCCGCCCGGATGCCATTGGCGATGACCACCACCTCGGCCAACTCGTGGACCGCGACCACCGCAGCAAGGCCGAGCACGCCGGCGGCGGCCAGGGGCACCAGT
Organism: Acidimicrobiales bacterium; assembly: GCA_035540095.1. GTDB lineage: Bacteria > Actinomycetota > Acidimicrobiia > Acidimicrobiales > AC-14 > CADCTB01. The sequence continues at coordinate 55,689 of DATLHA010000100.1, forward strand.
ACGGCCAGGATGGTGCCCGAGAGGAACAGGTTCTGCCGCATGATCCTCGCCGCTCGGCGGGCATGGCGGAAGGTTTCCGGCAGATGTCGCAGGTCGTCGCCCATGAGGGCCACGTCCGCCGTCTCGATGGCGACGTCGGTGCCCATCGCTCCCATGGCGATGCCGACGCTCGCGGTGGCCAGCGCCGGGGCGTCGTTGATCCCGTCTCCCACCATGGCCACCGGGGAACGAGCGGCAAGGCGCTCGACGGCTTCCGCCTTGCCGGCAGGAAGCAGACCGGCGTGGACCTCCTCCACGCCGGCGCTTCGCGCCAGTGCCCGGGCGGTCCTCTCGTCGTCGCCCGTAAGCATGGCCGTCGTCATCTCGAGGCGGTGTAGCGCAGCGACGGTCGCCGCGGCCTCCGGTCGCAGCTCGTCACGCACCGCGATCGCCCCCAGAGTCTCGCCGCCCCGCTCCAGCAGGACGAGGGTCGACCCCTCTGCCTGGAGCCTCCGGACCTGCGGGCCCATGGTGCCGACGTTGACGTAGCCCGGTCGCCCGAGCCGCACGGGCTGCCCTCCGATAACACCTTCGACGCCGCTGCCGGGGACCGCCTTCACGCCTTGCGCAGGCGGAATGGACGGCGCAGCGGCGAGGACCGCGGCGGCGAGAGGGTGCTCGCTGGCGGCTTCGAGGCCGGCGGCAAGCGACAGGATCTCTTGCCGTCCGACGCCGTTTGCGCTCAGGACGTCTCCGACCTGAGGGCGGTTCTGCGTGAGTGTGCCGGTCTTGTCCAGCGCCACGGTCCGCACCCGCGCCAGGGCCTCCAGCGCGGCGCCGCCCTTGATCAACACACCTGAGCGGGTGGCGGCGCCGACGGCGGCCACGACGGTGACGGGAACCGAGAGGGCAAAAGCGCACGGGGCGGCAGCCACGAGCACGACCAGGGCCCTGAGCAGCCAGATATCCGGATCGCCGAGGAGGCTCCCCACGACGGCCACCAGGGCGGCGACGATCATGACGCCGGGCACGAGCGGGCGGGCGATCCGCTCGGCCAGGCGCTGGCTGTGTCCCTTGCGCTCCTGGGCCTCCTCGACCATCCGCACGATGCGAGCCAGCGAGTTGTCGTCGGTCGAGGCGGTCACCTCGACCTCCAGGGCCGCCCTTCCGTTGATGGCGGCGGCATAGACGGCGTCCCCCGGGCCTCGCTCGACGGGGAGCGATTCGCCGGTGATCGCCGAGAGGTCCAGAGCCGATCGTCCGGTACGGATGATCCCGTCCGTGGCCAGGCGTTCACCAGGACGGACGAGGAGCCGGTCACCCGGACTCAGCTCTCCTGCTGCCACTGCCCGGGGACCGTCGGCGGTGAGGACGGTGGCCTGCGGTGGCACCAGGTCGAGGAGTGCCCGTAGTCCCTGGCGGGTTCGCGCCACGGCGTAGCCCTCCAAGGCCTCGGCGACCGAGAACAGGAAGGACAAGGTGGCGGCCTCGGCCACCTCGCCCAGAAGTACGGCGCCGATGGCTGCGATTGCCATGAGCGTGCCGACTCCCAGCCGCCCTTTCATCAGACCGCGCGCCGCCTGGGGCACGAAGGTCGACCCTCCTGCGACGAGTGTCCCGACGAAGCCGGCGGTGGCCAGCGCGCTGACATCGGCAGCTGCGCCAACCATCCCGACGACGAGACCGACGCCGGCGACGCCAGCAGCCCGGATGGCCGCGACGTCACGGAGACGGGTCGGAGAGGTGGCGACCGACTCGCCGCCACCGCAACAAGTGTCGCTCACTGGTTAGCTTCCTCCGCTCGCCGCTTGCGACGGCCACCCCTGCGAGTCGGTTCGGAGTACTGCCCTCACCAGGTCGGACCCGACCTCGGTAAGGGCGTAGATGACCAGCTTCCCGTCCCGTCGCGAGCGCACGAGCCCCTGCGCTCGGAGGGCCCGCAGGTGGTGGGAGACCAGGTTCGTGGCTCGCTCGCTGATCCAGCTCAGATCACACACGCAAAGCTCGCCCGCTTCCTGCAAGGCCACGGCGAGGGTCAGTCGCGTGGGGTCGGCCAAGCCTCCGGCTCGGCCGGCAAGCACCTGCGCAGCTTCAGGGCCGAGGCGGTTCTTGCGGATGAACTCCGCACGGGGAAGGTCGAGGCAGAGCAGCTCGCAGCCCTCATCGGCCATGACAACATTCTAACCGCCGTTGGACCGTGCGCCGGCTCGAATCATCACCGGCGCCGGGAGCCGGTGTCTATCCATGGCCGCCTGCGTCTGCGGCGAGGCCGGATGTCGCAGACGAGCCTGCGGTGTGAAGTGAAGCGAAATTGGCAGCGCGGCGTAGCAAAAGTGACAGTTCATGCGTAGGTGCATGAGTACATGCGTTCACGCATGCTAGGCTGAGAGCTATGCCGAAGACGATTCAAGTGCGCGACCTCGACGACGAGGTGTACGAAGCACTGAGGCGGCGTGCCGCCGAGGCAGGGCTCACGGTGCCGGAACTGCTGCGGCGGGAGGCCACCCGGCTCGCCGCGCGGCCGACGGTCGAGGAGTGGCTCGGTCGCACCCGCCGGCGGCCGTCAAACATCGAGCGGGCCGACGTGCTCGCGGCGCTTGACGAGACGCGCGGCGAGTGGCCGGATGCTGATCGTTGACGCGTCCTGCCTCTACGAGGTCGTCGCTGACACTCCTCGAGCTGACGACGTCCGTGCCCGTCTTCTCCAGGATCCCGAGCACGCCGCTCCGTCGGTCATCGACGTCGAAGTCATGAGCGTGATCCGCCGGGACCACCTCAGCGGCCGGCTCGACACGACAGCCGCGGCCCAAGCCGCAGCGGACCTCCGTGACTGGCCAGGTGAACGAATCGGCCACCGACCATTGCTGGACAGGGTCTGGGAGCTCAGAGGATCGCTACGGGTGTGGGACGCCTTCTACGTTGCCCTGGCCGAGGTCATGGAGGCAACGCTCATCACCTCGGATGCCCGGCTATCCCGTTCGGCGGGCCCCCGCTGTGCGATCGACGTGGTCTGACGAGGTTCTTGCCCATCGACTGACACGAGTCCTGCGTTCCCACGGCCAAACGAGGTGCGCTGCACATGCGGGAGCGCTTGCGCCGATGCAACCGCGTGCCTCAGCCGCCCATAAGATAGGTTATGTAAACCGCACCAGCCGTTATTCGATCCCGTCAAACGGGAAAGGCCGCAACGAGTGCGCTTGTACGGCGCTTTCTACAGCTTTGGGCTCGTGAGAGTCGCCCTCACGGAGGGGCTCCAAGGGCCCGGCGCAGCCCGATGGCTGTGTCGCTTCGTGCCCTGACAAATCCTCTCATCGCTCTTGGTGATCCTTGCGCTTCTCGCGTCTGATGGGAAATAGTCCCCTCTAACGGGAAGGGGGTCTGGGGGAGCAGAAGGGCGGGAGCAACGTGGTGCCGCTGCGTGCCGTGGTGGCGCCGGATGACGGCCTTTCCGTATGAACGGAACGAAAAATTCATCGGACGAACAGTGTTCGGGCATTGGGGGAGTGGTCGGCGAAGATGATCAGCTGATCGACAACTCACCATCGGCAAGCCTCCGACGTCCGTTGCCGTAAGGAGCCCGTAGCCGTCGAACACTTCGTCGATGTCACCTCGCGTGTTGCGTTGTCGTCGCCAGAGCGGCCGCAACACCGGGAGCGAGCCCGCAGCAGCGACCGCCTCGGTGAAGGCGCCAGGCTGGGGTGCATCGAGGGCGACGGCGACCACGCCGGGGGCTTCGACCGCGATGGCGAGTTCTGTGACGGTGGACACCTCGACCAGCTGCACTTCGGTCCCAAATATCCGCTCGAGCTCGGCGACGCGAGATGCGAGGCGACGCTGCAGAGGCAGCGGCCCGAGCCGGACGACGACCGTCATGAGGGGTCATTCTGCGTCGAGGGGGCCATCCTCCGGGCGATACGACGGCCGGGGTACCGTTGAGGCGTGCCCACAGCGCCCCAAAGCCGACCAGGGCGGTACGCCGAGCTGGATGCAGGCCAGCTGGCCGACGTCGTCGAGCATGCCTACGAGCGTGACGAACTGCCGGACTGGGAGCTCGTCTTCGAGTTGAGCCGGCGCGCAACGTCCGCTGAGGCGAGCGATGTCGCCCGCGGGGCCGTCGGGGCCTCCCGCCAGGCATAGACCGAGGCTCGGTTTCCTCTCCAGGCGCAGCATTCCGGCGTTCCGGAATCCGGGGATAATGCCTCTTATCCCCGAAATGCTGGAAACCCCCCGGATTAGCGGTGAAGGCCATGGGCGCGCTGGTGGTGGATGCCTGAGGCCGGGTTCCGAAGGTCTGGAGTCCCGGCGTACTGCTGAAGCGGGCTGATCTCCTGACGGTGGGTGGGCTTTACGTGAAGTAGGCGGCACAACAGCGCCCACTGGAAACATTCAGCGGCGGCGAGAACGGGCCTTGGGCTCCCTAGGGCCCAAGGCCCCCACCGCGACCTCGACCCATGCGTCGAGAAAGCGTGAATCGCTCAGCCGGCCCGGCCTGACACCAAGCATTGCCTCCATCAGCCCGAAGAAGGCCAAAGCGCTCAGGAGCACCCCGGCGGTCCCCTCAGCATCGTCGACATGGACGACCCCCGATTCGGAGAGCTCGGTGAGCCAGTGCGCGAGCTGGGCGAAGCCCACCTGCAGGCGCTCATCGATGAAGCGACTGCTCAGGGCCGGGAATGCCGGGAGGTCGCGCCAGGCGACGCGAAGGCTGTCCTGGTCATGGGCAAGCGTCTTCAGCACGAGGCCACCGACGTGGCGGAGAAGCTCGTCGAGCTCAGTCCCATTTGGGCTCGGTAGCTCGACGGTGGCGTCGCGGCCTTGGGCGATGAAGCGATCGATGCCGGCTTCCAGGAGCGCCTGCTTGGTTGGGAAGTGCTTATACAGCGCCCCCGAACCGGGCGTCATCCCCGCCGCCACCTGGATCTCCGCCACGGATACCGCCTGGTAGCCGCGCTCAGCGAAGAGGCGCATGGCGTGGCCCAGGATCTCTTCGGCGCGGGCTGACCGACCGGGCGGCACGGCCCGATGCTACGCGGTCGAGAGGCGCAACTGGGGCTCCTCGCCGCCCTGAGGCCGCACTCACGAGCCGCAACGCCCGGGAATCAGTGCGGCCACTGGTTGGTTAGAGAGAAAGTACTCTCTCTCATCTCAGCTGAGAGGGAAAGACAAGGGTATTTCGAGGAGGACCTGTTGCAGATCTTCGTCGCTGGGGGTACCGGAGTTGTCGGCCGCCGTGTCGTGCCGGCTCTGCTGCGGGAGGGCCACGAGGTCAGCGTCGTTGCCCGCTCCGCAGAGAAGGTGGCCGCCGTGGGCGCCCTGGGTGCAATTCCCATCGAGGTGGGGCTGTTCGACGCCGAGGCCCTTAGAGCGGCGGTCGCTGGGCAGGACGTTGTGGTCAACCTGGCCACGAGCATCCCGCCCTTCTCCAAGGCCGCCATGAAGGGCGCCTGGAAGATGAACGACCGCATCCGTCGAGAGGGGTCGAAGAACCTCGTGGACGCGGCCCTCGCAGCGGGGGCGAGTCGCTACCTCCAGGAGTCGGTCACCTTCTCATATATCGACGCCGGCTCCCAGTGGATCGCCGAAGACCACCCCACGAAGGCGAACTCGATCACCGCCTCATCCCTCGACGCCGAGGGCGAGGCCCGCCGCTTCGGGGCCTCGGGCGCCTCCGCCGTCATCCTGCGCTTCGGGTCGTTCTACGGTCCCGACAGCGGCCACACGGCCGCCGTCGTGAAGTTCGCCCGCCGAGGGTTCGGGACCACACCAGGGCCTCGGCACGCTTACCTGTCCTCGATCAGCACCGACGATGCGGCGGCAGCTGTCGTCGCCGCTGCTGCCGAGGCGGCAACCGGCACCTACAACGTCGTGGATGACAATCCGGTGACCCGCGACGAGTTCGACAAGGTTCTCGCCCGGGCTGTGGGAAGGGAGAGGCTCCGGCCGCTGCCGAACATCGTCGAGCGACTCATGGGCGACAAGCTCGATCACGTTGTGCGCTCACAGCGAGTGTCCAACAAGGTGCTGCGGACAGCCACGAGGTGGCAACCGAGGTACCCGAGCGTGCGTGAGGGGATTCCCGCCATCGTGGCGACCATGACCGCAGGCGCGATGTCGCCGCCGGGGCCATCGGCCTCCTCTGCCTAGAGCTGGTCGCAGTCGAGGACAGCTATGGCACGGTTCGAGCCAGATCGACTGGTCGGTCAGGTACCACCGCAGGGTCTTCGGTACCTCACGCATGCCATCGCCGCCGGGACCGTGGTCGCTCAGGAGGTGAAGGTCACCTACTCGGGTCGCGTACGACTGAAGCCCGAGCGACCGTGGCTTCCCTTCCAAGCTACCGAGCTGCTCCGGGCCGGACGCTCTTACCGGGTGTCCGCGCGGGCGGGACGGGGCCCACTTCGAGCGACCATAGAGGACGTCTACGAGGGAGATCGCGCCCAATCCCGCCTAAGGGCATTCGGGGTCGTCACCCTCCGGTCCCAGGAGGGCGACGATCTCGTCCGTTCGGCGCGCGGGCGTCTGGTCGTTGACTCCACCTGGCTCCCATCGGCCTTCCTCCCCTCCCTCGGGGTCCGGTGGTCCGATGACGACGCCGGCGTACGCCTAAGCGTCCCCGTCTACGGGGAAGACGTCGACGCCGTCCTGGACCTCGGACCAGACGGTGACTTGCGGGCCATTCGTCTGATGCGCTGGAGCAACCTCACCCCCGACGGCCGCTACGCCTGGGTTCCCTACTCGGCCCGGGTGGAGGCTGAGCGCACCTTCGGCGGCTACACCATCCCGTCCGCGGTCACGGCCGCCTGGCACCTGTCCTCCGACGAAGGGTTCGACTTCTTCCACGCAGCGGTGTCCGACGTTCAGTTCCGGCCGTGAGCACTGACGACGCCGCAAGCCGCCGAACCCGCACGGCAGTCTCCTCACGCCCAGCTGCGGAGGGGCGCGCTGCTGGCCACACGCAGGAGAGGACGCGCCCGCCGGCGGGGACGGGGCCCAACTGAGGCGATAGACAGAGAACATGCTGATCCACGTGGTGGCCGACTACGGCCACGGAGATCTGGCGTTTGCCGAAGTCGCGCAACGCCTCTGTCTCCAGCTGCCAGAGGCGACGCTCGTACTGACCCCCGTGCCCGCCTTCGACACCGTCTCGGCCGGGTTCTGCGTAGGTCAGCTGGCCCTCACGCCCGGGCCGGCCGACCGAGTCGTCTTCCACAACGTCGCCCCCCGGGCCGACACGCCGGACCCTCGCCCCGGCAACCAGGGGGAGCGCCTCGTCTGCGCCCGGCTGGACACTGGCGTGCTCGTCGTCGGCGCCAACGCCGGTTACACGTTCTCATTCCTGCGCGACGAGGCCCTCACCCTGCGCGAGGTCCGGTGCTCGTCGGCAGGCAGCCAGTTCCGCTCCAGGGACTTCTTCCCGGAGCTGCTCGCCCGTGTGATGGCCGGTGACGAGAGCGTGCTCGGAGAGCCGCTCTTGCCGGACGCGGTGGCAGAGCTCCCACAGCGGCGGGTGGTCTACGTGGACGGCTACGGGAACCTCAAGACGTCCTGGTTCTCGGCACCCGTGGCGAGCGGAGAACGCGTGGAGGTCACCATCGATGGGCAGACGGCGTTGGCGACGGTGACCGACGGCACCTTCGAGGTCGCCGTGGGCGAGTTGGCCTTCGCTCCCGGCAGCTCGGGCTGGCCTCGTCGCCACGCCGCCCCGCTTCGCTTCTTGGAGCTGTTCCTGCGAGGCGACAGCGCGGCCGAGCGGTTCGGTCGGCCCCGTGCGGGGACCACTGTGGAGGTGCGCCCGGCGACAGGCCCCGGTGTGAGCCTCGGGCGTCACGGGGGTTGTGCTCTTCGCTGAGGCCTTGGTCACCATGCTCGTGCGCCTCGACGGGCACCGGTGGTGTCCCCGTGTTTCGCGAGCTGACCAAAGACCACGACGCCCGGCGCCGGCAGGGCAGGTGGGGGCCAGCGCCGTGGCCACCTCGGTCATGGTGAATAGACCCGTGCCGTGTCGCTGGACGAGCTTGCGGTAGCCTTGCCTCGCCGCCGTTGCCCTTCAGAACCAGGGATGACTCCGTCGATCGAGGGAGCATCCTATGTCCGAAGACGCACGCAGTCAGGCGATGAGGGCGCTGTCGCAGTTCCTGGTGTCGGACGCTTCGGTGGGCGACACGTTGCTACGCGTGGCGGAGATCACCACCCGGGCGCTGCCGGCGGCGGAGATGGCCGGGATCTCGATCCTCGACGCGAAGGGCAACCCTACGACGGCGGTATTCACCGACGCCGAATCGCCGGAGATCGATGCCGGTCAGTACAAGTCCGGGGCGGGTCCCTGTCTCGACGCCTGGCGGCTGCAGTGCCCGATCCGGATAGACGACATGTCTGTGGCTGCCTCGGACTACCCCGACTTCGCCCGGCTCGCGCAAGAACGCGGCGTGCAGAGCACATTGTCGTTACCTCTTATCGCTGGCGATAGCGGCGTGGGGGCGATGAACCTTTATGCCAAGACCGTGAGGGGCTTCTCGGAGAAGGACGAAGTCCTGGGCTGTGACCTCGCCGCCGCTGCGGCCATCGTGCTTGCCAACGCCACGGCCTATTGGGACTCACGGCACCTCGGCGAGCAGCTCACCGAGGCGATGCAAAGTCGAGCCGTGATCGAGCAGGCGAAGGGCATGCTCATGGCCCAGTCCCCGGGGATCACTGCCGACGACGCCTTCGATGTGCTGCGTCGAGCCTCCCAGCGCGAGAACGTCAAGCTGCGAGACATAGCAACGCGGATCGTCGAGCGCCGAAGCGTGTCGACTGACGGGTAGTCCGATGTTTGGGCTGGAGCCTTCTCGAGGCACTCTCAACATCGCCGAGGGACGTGAGCGCCTTGACCTGACCGCTCACGATGTATGGGTCGGCTACTTCGCCATCGGTGGCAATGGCTCATTCGACGACGTTGAGAGATGGATTTCGAGCGGGCGCGACGTCCCGAGAAGGGAACACAATCTTCTGGCCCAGGCTCTCAACGACCGGTTCTGTGTCCGAGGCCTCGATCATCCCGTCGGCTATCGAGAGTCGCCTTGACCCCGAGCCCTGGCCCTCAAGTATCAAGACACTAGAACGTCACGGGTGCCCAGGCAGCTCAACACTCTTGGCAGTCGCCCGGCCGCGTTGAGCTGGACGATCCGCTTGCGACAGGTTCCAGGCGGTGTTGACCAGGGCCACGTGAGAGAAGGCCTGGGGGAAGTTGCCGACCAACCGCCTGGTGGTGGGGTCGTACTCCTCCGACAGCAGGCCGACGTCGTTGCGTAGCGACAGCAACCGGGTGAAGAGGCCAACCGCCTCATCATGGCGGCCTTGAAGTGCAAGGTTGTCGGCCAGCCAGAAGCTGCAGGCGAGGAAGGCGCCTTCGCCCGAGGGCAGGCCGTCCACATCGGTGGCGCGGTATCGGTACACCAGCCCGTCCTCGCACAGTTCACGCTGGATGGCCTCCACGGTGCCCCGCACTCTGTCGTCGTCCGCCCCCAGGAAACCGACGAGGGGGATCATGAGGAGACTGGCGTCCAGCTCGCTCGAGCCGTAGGACTGGGTGAAGGTGTTCCGTTCGGGGTCGTAGCCGTTCGCACAGACGTCGGCGTGGATCTCCTCACGCAGCCGCCGCCAGTGGGCTACCGGACCCTCCCGGCCGGACCGTTCCACGGCCTTCACCGCCCGGTCCACCCCCACCCAGGCCATCACTTTCGAGTGGGTGAAGTGCCGGCGGGGCCCTCGTACCTCCCAAATCCCCTCGTCGGGGTCTCGCCACGCCGATTCCAAGAACTCGAGCAGTGCCCGCTGCAAGGCCCACGACGGGTCGTCGGGCGCGATGCCCGGGCGGCGGGCCTGGTGGAAGCAGTCCAGCACCTCCCCGTAGACGTCGAGCTGGAATTGACCGGCAGCGGCATTGCCCACCCGGACCGGCCGGGAACCCCCATAGCCCGGCAGCCAGTCGAGCTCCAGCTCGGGCAGGCGCCGCTCCCCGACCGGCCCGTACATGATCTGCAGGTCCGAGGGTCGTCCGGCCACCGCCCGCAGGAGCCAGTCCCGCCACGCCGCAGCCTCGCTGAAGTAGCCGCCCAGCATGAGGGCGTAGACGGTGAAAGTGGCGTCCCGCAGCCAGCAGTACCGGTAGTCCCAGTTGCGCACGCCGCCCAGCTGCTCGGGCAGCGACGTGGTGGCCGCCGCCACGATGCCACCGGTAGGCACGTAGGTCAGCGCCTTGAGCGTCAGCAGTGAGCGGCCCACGGGATCGGACCACTCACCGCGGTAGGAGCAGCGGTCGTACCACTGCCGCCACCACGACTCCGTCTCCGCCTCCACGGCGAGGGCGTCGATGGGCCGCGGCGGCGGCTCGTGGGAGGGATGCCACGTGAGCACAAAGGGAATCCGCTCACCGGCGTGGACGGCGAACTCTGCCACGGTGGTGAAGCCTCGACCGTGGGTGTCACCGGGGTTCGCAGCTCGGGCCCGGCGACGAAGGACAGCCGGCCGGCCTCCCGGCGTACCCAGGGCACGATGGAGCCATAGTCGAACCGCACGACCAGCTCCATCCGCATCGACACCCGGCCCCGAATGCCTTCCACCACCCGCACCACATCCGGGTTCTGTTGGCGAGGCGGCATGCAGTCCACGATGCGGACCTCGCCCTCATCGTTCGCCACCCGGGTCTCCAGCACCAGAGTCCCGGGCAGGTAGCGCCGAGTCGTCGACGTGACAGGAGCGGCGGGAGCGAGCAGCCATCGCCCGTGGCCTCCGTCGCCCAGGAGCGCGGCGAAGCAGGCCCCCGAGTCGAAGCGAGGCAGGCACAGCCAGTCGATGGAGCCGCCACGACTCACCAGGGCAGCAGTATGGGTGTCGCCGATCACGGCGTAGTCCTCGATGGGAGAAGGCACGGCGGTTACATGCCCTGTTCCGGGCCCACGGATCCGCGCCGTGCCCTCTGTATCGAATGAGGGATGCAAACCGCCTCGGTCCGTTACAGACGCGTTCAACCCGGTCGAACGCCGGCGAGAGTTCCGCCGCCTTTCGCCGGCGTCGCACGGTGGTGCCGGTCTCCAGAGAGGCTGTCCCAAGGAGGTGGCGCTGAAGCCGGCTCGTCGGCATGATTCGATTGTTCAGCGGGGTAGGGGATCGCCGTGATGGAGTCGACGTTCACCCTGGTTCGGGTGCGTGGCATCCCCATCGGCGTGCACTGGTCGTGGCTGTTCGTGTTCGCCATCGTGGTCTGGTCCCTGACCACCGCGCTCTTCCCCGCCACCTACCCCGGCCTCGACGGATGGGTGTACCTGACGATGGCCGCGGTGTCCGCGCTCGTGCTCTTCTCCTCGGTGCTGCTGCACGAACTGGGCCACGCCCTCCGCGGCCTGCGGGAAGGCCTCCCCATCGAGGGCGTCACCCTGTGGCTACTCGGCGGGGTGGCCAAGATGCGGGGCAACCCGCCCTCGGCCGGGAGCGAGTTCCGGGTGGCCATCTGCGGCCCCGTCGTGAGCCTGGCCCTGGCCGCCGCCTTCGGCGCCGCTGCTCTGGCCGGCAACCAGCTCGACTGGGCCGATCCGGTCCAGGGGGTCGTCGATTACGTGGCCCGACTGAATCTCCTCCTCCTGGGGTTCAACCTCGTGCCCGCTCTGCCGCTCGACGGCGGGCGGGTGCTCCGGTCATGGCTGTGGCGACGACAGCAGAGCTTTCTGGCCGCCACGCGCTCGGCCGCCCGTGCCGGACGGGCGTTCGGGCTGACGCTTATCGCCATAGGTCTGCTCGGGCTGTTCGGCGGCGGAGGCCCAGGCGGGATCTGGTTCGTGTTCCTCGGATGGTTCATGCTGCAGGCGGCACAGTCCGAGACCTCGATGGCCCAGGCCCGGTGGGCACTGGGAGGCATCCGGGTTCGCGACGTCATGACGCCCGATCCTGTCGTGGTCTCTCCGGACGCGTCGGTCGCCGACCTCCTCGATCGAGTCGCGCCGGAGCAGCGCTTCTCGACGTACCCGGTGGTCGATGGCGGCCAGCCGCAGGGAGTCGTTTCCCTTCGCAAAGCCGCCGCCGTACCGGCGCCGGAGAGGCATCGACGCCGAGTGGCGGAGGTGATGACCCCACTTGGCGGCATTCCGACCATCTCGGCCGACTCCGAGATTCTCGACGTGCTACCCCGGTTCGACGGTGGCGCGAGCCGGGCGCTGGTCACGGACACGGGGCGTCTGGTCGGGGTGATTTCGGCCGCCGACATCGTGCGGGCCGTCGAGGTGGGAGCGGCGAGACGCCCTCCCGAGCCTGCTCGGGGAGCCGGCTTCCTGGTCGGGGTGGCGGTGGCCCTCCTCATCCTGGGAGCCGGGGCCGCGCTCTATCACCCGCCATATGTCGTCATCGCCCCCGGCGAGGCGGCCAACGCAGCGGACGACATCACCATCAGCGGCATGCCCGTTACCCAGTTGAACGGCAAGTACCTGCTCACCAGCGTGCGCGTCAGCCAGCCCAGCGCCCTTCGTCTCCTGGTCGCCGCGCTACATCCCCAGCGAGAGGTGCTGGCCCTGTCGGCGGTGATCCCGCGCGGTGTGGAACCCGGTGAGTTCTCCCGTCGCCAGCGGGCGGTCTTCTCCGAGAGCCAGATGATCGCCGCAGTGGCTGCGGCCCGATCACAGGGCCTGGCGGTTTCGGTCAGCGGCACGGGAGTGGGGATCGTCGACGTGCTCAGGGACTCCCCCGCGGCCGAATCCCTCCGCGTCGGTGACGTGATCGTGGCCGTCGAGGGCCAACCGGTCACCGAGGCGTCCGATCTGTCCCGGATCATCTCTTCCCGTCCAGCCGGCACCAGCTTCGCGATCACCATCGAGCGCGGCGGCCAGCGGATGGAGCGCCAGGTCACAAGTCGACGGCTACCGCAGCTCTCCGGCGGCGTCGGCCTGGGCATCTCCATCGAGACCCGCGGCCTGAAGGCCGACCTTCCCTTCACCGTCTCCTTCGCCGAGCGCAACGTCGGCGGCCCGTCGGCGGGCTTGGCCTACGCCCTCGCCATCGCCGACATGCTCTCACCCCGCGACTACGCCGCCGGCAGGGTGATCGCCACCACCGGCACCATCGAGGCCGACGGCAAGGTCGGTCCCGTAGGGGGCGTGAAGCAGAAAGCGGAGGCAGCCGAGGACGCGGGAGCGGAGCTGTTCCTCGTCCCGGGCGGCGAGGTAGAGGAGGCGCCCAGGGCCGACGTGCCCGTGCGGGGAGTGCAGAGCTTGGAGGAGGCCCTGCGTGCCCTCACCGCCGCCTGACGGTCCTGCGCTCCGCTTCTTCCAGCAGGCAAGGGGTTGAGCGCCCCTCGCGGTTCGGGGCCTCTCGTCGTCGTGGCCAATAGGCGGGCCGGACGGATCGACGAGCTCAGTGAGGCCCTTGCCGTGCTGCGTACCGGCGTGCAGCCGGTCGTCGTTGTGGACACGTCGGATGCAACCCTCGACGAGGCCGTCCGAGCAGTCGCCGGTGGAACAGCGGTCGCCGCAGGGGGTGACGGCACGCTCCGTGTCCTGGTGGAGCACCTATGGCAGCGAGGGCTCCTCCCTGACACCGTCCTTGGACTGCTGCCCCTTGGGACGGGCAACGACTTCGCCCGTACCGTGGGAATTCCCCTCGGTCCCCAGGCTGCTGCCCGCGTTGTCCTGTCCGGGTGCGCTCGACCGTTGGACCTCCTAGCCGACCATGGTGGGACCGTCGCCGTGAACGCCGTTCACTGTGGAGTTGGAGGCCTTGTGGTGAAGCATGCCAGCCCGCTGAAGCCGTTGCTGGGGCGGAAGGCCTACAGACTGGCGGCGGCATGGGCCGGCGCGCGAGCAGAGGGCTGGGACGTGCGGGTCGAGTGCGACGCCCAGGTGTTGTTCGAGGGGAAGGTGCTCTTCGTCGGCATCGCCAACGGAAAGACCATCGGTGGCGGCTCCATGCTGTGGCCCCAGGCGCGCCCTGACGACGGGCTCGCGGACGTTGTGGTCGCCTCGGCAGGCAGCACCGTGGCACGGCTCGAGGCAGCGAGAGCACTCCGTTCCGGTGAGCCTGGTGGGGCGAACAAAGTGATGACCGGACGGGGGAAGTCAATCCGAATCCAGAGTCGGGCCATCCCGTATGTGGCCGACGGCGATGACTGCGGTTCTCAGTCAAGCCGGTCTTGGTCCGTTCACCCGACGGCGTGGCGGCTGCTGGTGCCGGCGCTCGAGTGATGCCGACGGCGGGATGTCCGCGAGGTCGACCCCGGGGCTCAGGACGGCCGAGGACTGTCGGAGGCGGCGACCCCGCCATTGGCGCCAACCACGGGGCGGACCGCCCGATCCGCCACCCGCTCTGGAGGGTTTTTAGGGAGGGGCATGCCGGCGGCCCGGTAGGCATCCTCGGCGTCGAGCGTCTCGGCCGCGACGAGCGCCTCCACCAGGCTGTCGAGCTGCGACCGGTGCTCGGCCAGCGTCCGCTGGGCTCGTTCGGCACCCTCCTCGAGCAGGCGACGAACCTCCGCATCGAGCAGCTCGAGGGTTGTCGGCGCCGGTTCGTCGCCGTCGAAACCGAACGTGGGTTGGTGACCAGGGCCGGGGAGGAGCGACACCGGGCCGAGTGCCGGAGACATCCCCCACCGCCCCACCATCTGGCGGGCCAACCGGGTGGCCTGCTCCAGGTCGTTCTCCGCTCCGGTCGTGACCTCGCCGAAGACCAGCTCCTCGGCCGCCCGGCCGCCGAGGGCGCCGGCGATTCTCCCGAGCAGGTAGGCGGCGGGGTACCCGTAGCGGTCGTCGTCGGGACTCTGGAAGGTCACCCCCAGGGCGTGACCCCGTGGGACGATGGAGATCTTGCGCACCGGATCGGCGCCGGGGGTGAGCATGCCCAGCAGGGCGTGGCCGGCTTCGTGGTACGCCGTCCGGCGGCGCTCCTCAGGCGACAGCACGATGCGCCGGGCGGTCCCGAGGACAATCTTCTCGAGAGCGTCGTTGAAGTCCGTCGTCTGCACACGGTCGCGACTGCGGCGGGCGGCCAGGATCGCCGCTTCGTTGATGAGGTTCTGGAGCTCGGCACCGACCATCCCCGGGGTCGACGCTGCCACCGCGTCGAGGTCCACGTCGTCGGCGAGGGGCACGTCGCGCACGTGGACGTCAAGGATCGCCCGCCGTCCCGCCCGGTCGGGCGGGCTGATCGTCAGCCGGCGGTCGAACCGTCCGGGCCGTAGCAGGGCGGGATCGAGTATCTCCGGACGGTTGGTCGCCCCGAGCACCACCACGCCTTCGGTGCCGTCGAAGCCGTCCATCTCGGTGAGGATCTGATTGAGCGTCTGTTCGCGCTCGTCGTGGCCTCCCACGGAGGTCGCTCCTCCGCGGGCCCTGCCGATGGAGTCGAGTTCGTCGATGAAGATGATGGCGGGGGCATCCTTTTTGGCCTGCTCGAACAGGTCCCGCACCCGGCTGGCGCCGACGCCGACGATCATCTCGATGAACTCCGAGGCCGACACCGAGTAGAAGGGGACGTTAGCCTCGCCGGCCAGGGCCCGGGCGAGCAGGGTCTTGCCTGTCCCCGGGGGCCCCGACAGCAGGACCCCCTTCGGCGCTTTGGCGCCCAGGCGGCGGTAGCGGTCCGGATTCCGGAGGAAGTCCACGATCTCCGCCACCTCCTCCTCGACGTCGTCGATGCCCGCCACGTCGTCGAAGCAGACCCGCCGGCCCCGCTCGGGCCGGTACCGCTGGGCCCGGGACTTCCCGAGGCCGGTGATCGCGCCCGTCGCCCCCCCGGCGCGGCGGGCGATCAGGAGGAACAGTCCGACCAGCAGCAGGGTGGGCCCGAAGCCGAGCAACAGCCGCTCCATCAGCGACGGTCCCGGCAGCGGTCGGGCGCTGACCTCGACCTCCTTCTGTTCCAGCAGCTGGAAGAGGTCGTCCTCGGCGAAGCTCGGGCGGTGGGTGGTGAAGCGGGTGACGGGCTCGCCTTTCTCGCCCGGCGGATACCGAACCTCCTCTGTGAAGCGGCCCTGGATGGCGTCGTCGGTCGACGTGATCTCGGCTACCTTGCCGGCCTCGACCTGGTCGCGGAAGAAGGTGTAGGAGATGTCGGTGCGGGCGGCGGGGGCGAGGAACCACGACGACAGCAGCCAGTTCACGAGGAACAGAACGGCGAGCAGAGCCCAGAACGACGGCTGTGGCCGGGTCGGCCGCCCGCCGGGCGGGGTGTCAGGAGGACCGGAGCGTTGGCCTTCGACCCGCCACGGAAGGCGCTCCCCAAAGTCGCCGCCGCGGCCGTCTCGTCGCCTCGGCGGAGGCGGAGGAGGCGGAGGCCGGCGGGAGTTCTCAGCCGACGTCGACATGGCGTATACCGCGGCTGCACCTCAGCTTGACCACGCTGGCCTCCCCTCGCCATTCCGGCTCTGCCATCGTTCGGGCACGTGGTGCCGCTCCGACACGCTAGTCACCGGTGGAGGTCGTACGACCTCATGTCGTTCGTGCCGAGGCTCAAGCATGGACGTGCTTCATTGCCGTCTCGCCTGTAGGTGCCATTCGTCGGGGACGGCGCGCAGGCTGGCGCCGGCCCGGAGATCACCCATCGCCCGGCGGATCAGGGGATGGAGGTCGCGACTTGGAAGGACGAGCACCAGGCTCGTTGCCTGATCGGCTCGCCACGCGTGGAGCTCTGCGGCCATGGGGACGAACGTGGGATCGAAGCCGACCGAGCAGGCGGCCAGGAGGGCACCTTCGCTGTCGGTACCCGTAGCTGGCGCCAGGAGCGGAATGCCAAGGTCACCCCGCGGCGAGGGGGGCGCAATCGGGCGGAGTCGGATGGCGTTGATGAGATCCGGGCAGTCGAGAACGCAGCGGCGCAGCCAACGCTCGCGGGCCAGTTGATTGAGGGGGTGCGCGAGATCACCGGAGCGGCGGGCCTCGATGGCGACCTCGACCACCGATGACAACGCTTCCGCCGAGGCCTGGTCGCCCCAAAGCAGCCGGTGGCCGAGGCGGTCGTGCTTGCCAATGCCCACCTCAAGCCAGGCGCCGGCGGAGTCGGTGCAGACTCGCCCCACCTCCAACCCCAGCACCTCGGCGCTCAGGGTGCCCCACTCGATCACGGCCTCCGCGCCGGCGGACTCGATGACGGGAATGAACGGCTCAGCCCGAGGATCAAGGGGCGGTTCAGCCGGAAGGGGCGCGGCCGCGACCTGAGCAACCTCGGCACCGGAGACCGCCCACACCGTGACCGAGGTCCGGAAGCAGGCGGCTTGGCGGGCCGCTGCGCCGAGAGCCGGGCTGTCTTCGCTGAGCACGTGGACCTCGGCGGCATCGCGGTGCAGGGCCCACAGCAACGCTCGGGCGAAGCCCCGGCCCGGGTCAGCGTCATCAATGAGGACCCAGGCTCGGCCGTCGCTGAGCACCGCCATTCCGCCGGCTGCCGCCGTCGGCTCGGCGCTCGCCACCGCCGCCCAGTAGCGCTTGAGAAGAGCCCGCAGTCTGGCGGCCAACAGCATGGCCCGCCGCTCTGGGTCGGGCGGGTACGGCGTACTAAGCACGGAGCTGCCTCGTTTTGCTGCCAACGTTCGGCGCGGCCTTAACCCTGAGTCATCTCAAACCGGTTGAAGGGATCGGGTCGCCAATGCCACTCGTCGGCGGGACAGGGTAGGCTGGCAGTGCCTCCTGGGCTGGATCGAGCTCGGTGGCGCACGGGTCCTGCCCCTTGGTGTGACCCAGCAAGGGGTGGTCGAAGTCCCGGCGGGGATCGGGCACGGGGATGATCATTCCGTGGGTACACCTCCGAGAAAGTCGAGCGGCTTGTCGACAACTACCGCCAAGCTCCCGCGGACACGTGTCGGCCGGACGCGACGAGGATGGGGCCGGGGGCCGGCATCCATCCTCGGAGCACACCGTGGGAGGCGGGAACCCGAGTGCGCTCTCGGGACCGAGGGCGGCGGAACCCTCGTCCCTGCCGACAAGAACGCCATGCCTCCTCGAGCGGTTCCATGACCTCCATACGGGTGCCTCTGAGATCGATCGGCGACGTGGAGGTCCAACTCAGAACCTGCCGCCCGTAAAGGCGGACTGTCGCGTTCCACCGACCTCCACCTCGGACCGCTTCAGACGCCAGGCCAGGCTGAGGTAGAGCGCCCCCGATATCAGCGCGGACCAGCCGATGGCCCAGGTGATGGCCAGCGCGCCGGTGCCTGGCGTAACGACCAGGGCAATGGCGAGCAGCACCGACACGGCGCCGACAAGCCCGAGCATCCACTCGTTGGCGATCAGCCTACGCAGGCGGATAGCCGCCGCCACCTCCAACGCCCCCGTGATCAGCGCCCACGCCGCGATCAAGTACAGCAGCACCAAGGCGGTGATGTGCGGCCATATGAAGGTCAGCAAGCCGGCCACGATGCTGACGATCCCCTCGAAGATGTGCAGCGGCCGGTGCACCTCGGCGCCAGGATCGCCCCGGAGCACCACCACCAGGATCGAGATGCCGTCCACGAGGACGTACGCCCCCCAGAGCCCTACCAAGGCCCACAAGGTCAGATCAGGCCATATGAGCGCAAGGAAGCCGAAGAGCACGGCGGCTGCGCCCCGAACCGCCAGGCTCCTCCAGTCGCCGATCAGCGCAACCAGCATCGTCGGTCAACCTCCGGTTTTCTGTCGTTCGAGCCCGTCCGCGCTCGCGCCATGGACAGAAGCGACGCCCTCGGCCGCGTCGAGACCCGCTCGCAGTTCATCTGTGCTGTCGTCGCCGGCGGCCGCCGCGTCAGCCGCAGCGTCGAGGCGCGCCGCCGCCTCCCGGGCCGCTTGGCCCGCCGCTGCCTGCGGCCCTTCTTCGCCCGCCTCCATGTCCTGGCTCAGGTCCAATGCACGTCCTAGACGACGGAGCCGGCCGCCCAGCTGGCGCAGAGCCTGGGCCATCGACCGCCGGTTCTCGCTGGTGCCTTCCTCCGGCGCTAGCCGCTCCCACGCTTCCACCTGCTCCCGCAGGCGACGGACCTCTTCCCGGATCAGGGTCGGCTCCGACGCCAGTTCCCGCTCCCAGCCGATCTCCTCGAAGAGGTTGCGAAGGACGGAATGCGGCAGGATCTCCATGTTCCCCGGCAGGCCCACCAGCCGACGAAGAGCGGTCACCAGGTGGCGCTGTGCGGCGTCGGCTCGCTTGGCCTCCTCGACGAGCAGCGGTACCCAGTCCGGGCTGAGGGGCCACCGACAGCGCGGGCACTCCCCTGTCTTCTCCTCCACCACCTCGTAAAGGAAGAAGTCACCCTGGCACCGGCGGCAGCGGGCCTGGATGGGAGCGGCGGCCGGGATCACGCGGCCTGCTCCTCGACGTCGGGGTTCTCGTAATCGACCACCAGCTCCTGTCCCTGGACGTCGACACAGATGCGGGCCCCGTCGCGGACGTCGCCCCCCAGCAGGGCCCGGCCGATGCGGGTCTCCACCTCATGGGAGATGTAGCGGCGCAGGGGGCGGGCGCCGTAGACCGGGTCGAACCCCTTCGCGGCGATGAGCCGACACGCCGCCTCTGTGACGTCCAGGGTCATGCGACGCTGGACCAGCCGCGCCCGGAGGTCGTTGAACAGGAGGTCGACCACCCGCTCGATCTCGGCCATGGTCAGGGGCTTGAACAGGACGATGTCGTCCACCCGGTTGAGGAACTCCGGGCGGAAGTGCCGGCGCAGCTCCCCCATGACCCGTTGGCGGGCCTCGGGCTTGATCTCCCCGTGGCCGGTGACCCCTTCGAGCAGGTGCTCGGAGCCGATGTTGGAGGTCATGATGACCACGGTGTTGCGGAAGTCCACCGTGCGGCCGTGGGCATCGGTGAGGCGCCCGTCGTCGAGCACCTGCAGCAGGGTGTTGAACACATCGGCGTGGGCCTTCTCGATCTCGTCGAAGAGCAGCACCGAGTAGGGCTTGCGGCGGACGGCCTCGGTGAGCTGGCCGCCCTCCTCGTAGCCGACGTAGCCGGGAGGAGCACCGACCAGGCGGCTGACCGTGTGGCGCTCCTGATACTCGCTCATGTCGATGCGGACCATGTTCTCCTCGGTGTCGAAGAGGGCGGCGGCCAGCGCCTTGGCCAGCTCGGTCTTTCCGACGCCGGTGGGGCCGAGGAAGACGAACGAGCCGATGGGCCGGCGAGGGTCCTTGATCCCGGAGCGGGCCCGGATGACGGCGTCGGCCACCAGCTGCACGGCCTCGTCCTGGCCCACCACCCGCTGGTGGAGGACCTCGTCCAGGCGCAGCAACTTCTCCCGCTCGCCCTCGAGCAGCCGGGTGAGGGGGATCCCGGTCCACCGGGAGACGATGGAGGCGATCTCGTCCTCGGTGACGACCTCCCGCAGGAGGCGCCGCTCGCCCTGCTTGGACTGCAGCTGCGCCTCCTCGGCCGCAAGGCGGCGCTCCAGCTCGGGAAGCCGCCCGTGGCGCAGCTCGGCGGCCCGGGAGAGGTCGTAGGCGCGCTCGGCCTCCTCGGCCTCGCGGTGCACCTGCTCCAGCTCCTCGCGCAGGGCTTGCACTCTGCGGATGGCATGGCGCTCGGCCTCCCACTGGGCCCGCATGGCGTCGGCCTCGGCCCGCAGGTCGGCCAGCTCCCGGCGCAGCTCACCGAGGCGCTCGGCGCTTGGCCGGTCCTTCTCCTTGGCAAGGGCCGCCTCCTCGATCTCCAGGCGCATCACCCGCCGGGTGGCCTCGTCGAGCTCGGCGGGCATGGAGTCGATCTCGGTGCGGAGCATGGCGCACGCCTCATCCACCAGGTCGATGGCCTTGTCGGGCAGGAAGCGGTCGGAGATGTAGCGGTGGCTGAGCACGGCGGCTGCGACCAGGGCGGCGTCTTGGATCTTCACCCCGTGGAAGACCTCCAGGCGCTCCCGCAGCCCCCGGAGGATGGAGATGGCGTCCTCCACACTGGGCTCGTCGACCACCACGGGCTGGAAGCGGCGCTCCAAGGCGGCGTCCTTCTCGACGTGGCGGCGGTACTCATCGAGGGTGGTGGCGCCGATCATGTGCAGCTCGCCCCGGGCCAGCATGGGCTTGAGCATGTTGCCGGCGTCCATGGCGCCTTCGGCCGCGCCCGCGCCGACGACGGTGTGCAGCTCGTCCACGAACAGCAGGATCCGGCCCTCGGCCGCCCTGACCTCGGCCAGCACCGCCTTGAGGCGCTCCTCGAACTCGCCCCGGTACTTGGCCCCGGCCACCAGCGACCCCATGTCGAGGGCGAAGATGGTCTTGTCGCGGAGGCCCTCGGGCACGTCCCCCCGCACGATGCGCTGGGCCAGGCCCTCGACGATGGCCGTCTTGCCCACGCCGGGGTCGCCGATCAGCACCGGGTTGTTCTTGGTCTTGCGGGACAGGATCTGCACCACCCGGCGGATCTCGGCGTCGCGGCCGATGACGGGATCGAGCTTGCCGGCCCGGGCGTCGCCCACCAGATCCCGGCCGTACTTCTCCAGCGCCTCATACGCCACCTCGGGCATGGCCGAGGTCACCCGCTGGTTGCCCCGCACGGCGGTGAGCGCGGCCAGGAACGCCTCACGGGTGATCCGTTGCTCCTTGAGGAGGCGCCCGGCCGCGGTGGCCGATCCCTCCTCGATGAGGGCCAGGAGCAGGTGCTCGACCGAGACGTAGTCGTCCTTCAGCCGCTTGGCCTCTCCGTCGGCGGCATCCAGTAGCCGGGCCAGGCGCTGGGTCAGGAACACCTGGCCCGGCGCCGCCCCGGGACCGCTGACCCGGGGCCGGCGGCCGAGCTCGGCCTCCAGTCCGCCAGCCAGGCCGGCCACGTCGCCGCCCGCTGCGGTCACTAGCCGGGGGACGAGACCCTGGGGCTGGTCCAGCAGGGCGGCCAAGAGGTGCTCGCCGTCCACCTCCGTGTGGCCGAAGCGCAGCGCCTTCGTCTGGGCGTCGTGCAGCGCCTCCTGGGACTTCTGGGTCAGGCGGTCGGTCTCCATCGGTCAGCCTCCTCGGGTCGGGAGGGCCGGGCGCGCAGCGCGGCCTCGAGCTCCTCGATGCGGTCCAACAGGTCGAGCACCAGGCCAAGGGCGGCGTAGTTCAAGGCCAGGCCCCGGCGCAGCCGCTCGATCCGGGCCACACGCGCCAGCTGGGCCCGGGCGAACCACAGCTCGCCCTCGGCATCGGCGGTGGCATCGAGCAGCCCCAGGGCCACCAGCCGGCGGACGAGTTCGGGATGCATCCCCGCCGCCCGGGCGAAGCCTTCCAGGCCCAGGCGCACGGAACGGACGATGGCGTAGCTCACCGGTGGCCCCTCGGGTCGAAGGTCGAGGTGTTGGCCAGCTCCTGGAACAGCTCCCGCTCCTGGGCGGTGAGCTTGGAGGGAACCATGATCTTGACCTCGGCGTAGAGGTCGCCCGCCGTCCCCTTGGGATTGGGCATGCCCTTGCCACGGAGCCGCAGTCGCCGTCCACTGGAGGAGCCGGCGGGCACGTTGACCTTGGCCTCCCCGCCCGGTGTCTCAACCGCCACCGTTGCTCCCAGGGCCGCCTCCCAGGGGGCCAGCGGCAGGTCGACATGGATATCCCGGCCCTCCACGCGGTAGCGGGGGTGGGGGGCGATGCGCACCAGCAGGTAGAGGTCGCCGGGGTTGCCACCGTCGCTGCCGCGCCCGCCCTGGCCGCCGAGGCGGATGCGCTGGCCGTCGACCACCCCGGCCGGGATGTTGACCGTGTAGGACCTCGTGCCGGCCCCGCCCGAGAGGGTGATCTGGCGCTGGCCGCCGGCGTAGGCGTCCTCGACGCTGAGCTCGATCTGGGCCTCCTGGTCGGCGCCGGCAACGGGCCCCCGCCGGCCTCGGGCGCCTTGGCCGCCCCGCCGAACAGGCCACCGAGGAGGTCGTCCAGGTCGATCCCCTCGAAGCCGAAGCCGCCCAGGTCCTCCGTGCCCCCGAAGTCCACCCGCACCCGTTGCCCGCCGGCACCCCGGCCTCCGGGCGACGCCCAGGCGGCGCCGGGGTCGAAGCCCTCCGGCACCTGGCGGAACTGGGCTCCGAAGCGGTCGTAGCGGGCTCGGGTGTCGGGATCGGAGAGCACGTCGTAGGCCTCGCTGATCGCCTTGAAGCGCTCCTCTGCTCCCGGGTCCTTGTTGACGTCGGGGTGGTACTTGCGGGCCAGCTTGCGATAGGCGCGCTGGATCTCCTCCTGGCTGGCCGTCCGGGACACGCCGAGGGCCTGGTAGAAGTCCTCCTCCACCATCAGCCCGCCTCCCGGGTGGCGACGACCACCGCCGCCGGGCGCAGCAACCGCTCGCCGTCGCCATAGCCGGGGCGAACGACGCGCACCACCGTCCCCGGGGCCACATCATCTCGGGTGGTCGTGCCCACCGCCTCGTGGCGAGCGGGGTCGAAGGCGACGCCGACCTGGTCGTAGCGGGCGAACCCGAGGCGACCGAGCACGCCGACCGCCATGTCGCGCACGGCTCGGACGCCTTCGACGATGGCGGTGGGATCGGCGCCCGCGTGCTCGACGGCCAGCTCGAGGTTGTCCACCACCGGGAGCCACTCGGCGGCCACCGACTCCCGCTCGCCGGCTCGGGCCTGCTCCATCTCGCGCTGGTAGCGCTTGCGCACGTTGTCGAGGTCGGCCAGCGTCCGCCGCCAGCGGTCCTCCATCTCGGCCAAGGCGCTGGTGCCGTCACCGCCTTCGCCGGTCGAAGGCCAGTCGGTCCTCCCCGTCTGCGGCTCGGGAGGGTGCTGCTGGCTCAGCTCGTCGGACTGCAGTTCGGCGGACACGGTGCCTAGGAGGAGGTGAACTCCGCGTCGATGACGTCGTCGTCGCGCGCCGCGGCTGAGGGGCCGCCGTTGCCCGCCGCCCCTGTCGCCGCGCCGGCCGCCGCCCCTGCTCCCAGCCCGTGGTAGAGCTGCTGCAGCTCCGAGGTCAGGGACCGCAGCCGGTCCAGGTCGGCCTCCTCGGCCACGGCCTGGCGGGCATCGGCGACGAGCATCTCGGCCCGGGCCTTGTCGTGCACCGCCACAGCCTCGCCGACCTCGGCCAGACGCCGCTCCACCTGGTAGGCGGTGGCGTCGAGCTCGTTGCGGGCATCGATCAGCTGGCGGGTGCGGGCGTCCTCGGCCCGGTGGCGCTCGGCATCGGCCACCATTCGCTCCACCTCCCCCTGGTCGAGGTTGGTGGTGCCGCTGATGGTGATGGCCTGGCTGGCCCCGGTGTCCTTGTCCCGGGCGGTGACGTTGAGGATGCCGTTGGCGTCGATGTCGAAGGTGACCTCGACCTGGGGGACCCCCCGGGGAGCGGGGCGGATGTTCTCCAGCCGGAAGCGGCCCAGCACCCGGTTGTCGGCCGCCCGTTCCCGCTCGCCCTGGAGGACGACGATGTCGACGCCGGACTGGTTGTCCTCGGCGGTGGAGAAGACCTCGGCGCGCCGGGCGGGGATGGTGGTGTTGCGCTCGATGACCTTGGTCATGACCCCGCCCAGTGTCTCCACCCCCAGCGACAGGGGGGTGACGTCGAGGAGCAGGACGTCTTTGACCTCACCCTTGATGATGGCGGCCTGGAGGGCGGCGCCGGCGGCCACCACCTCGTCGGGGTTCACCGTCATGTTGGGGTCCTTGCCCCCGGTGAGGCGCCGGACCAGGTTCTGCACGGCCGGGATTCGGGTCGAGCCTCCGACCAGGATGACCTCGTCGATGTCGGCAGCGGTGACCTTTGCGTCGGCCATGGCCTGCTGCACCGGCCCCAGGCAGCGCTCGACCAAGTCGGCGGTGATCCGGTCGAACGTCGCCCGGCTCAGCGTCGAGGTGAGGTGCTTGGGCCCGTTGGCGTCGGCGGTGATGAACGGGAGGTTGAGCTGGGTCTGGGTGACCGAGGACAGCTCGACCTTGGCCTTCTCTGCCGCCTCGAACAGCCGCTGCAGTGCCTGGGCGTCGCTGCGCAGGTCGATCCCGTACTGGCCCTTGAACTCCTCGGCCAGGTGATCGACCACCCGGCGGTCGAAGTCGTCGCCGCCCAGATGCGTGTCGCCGGCGGTGGCCCGGACCTCGACGACGCCGTCGCCCACGTCGAGGATGCTGACGTCGAAGGTGCCGCCGCCCAGATCGAAGACCAGAACGGTCTCGTGCTCGCGGCGGTCCAGCCCATAGGCCAAAGCGGCAGCGGTGGGCTCGTTGATGATGCGCAGCACCTCCAGCCCGGCGATGCGCCCGGCGTCCTTGGTGGCCTGGCGCTGGGCGTCGTTGAAGTAGGCGGGCACGGTGATGACCGCCTCGGTCACCTTCTCGCCCAGGAACTTCGAGGCGTCGTCGACCAGCTTGCGAAGCACCTGGGCTGATATCTCCTCCGGGGCGTACTGCTTGCCGCGGATCAGGAAGCGGACCGCATCGTCGGGCCCCGCCACCACGTCGAAGGACACGGTGTCGATCTCGTTCTTCACCTCGGCGTAGCGACGGCCTATGAACCGCTTGGCCGAGTAGATGGTGCCCTTGGGGTTGAGGATCGCCTGGCGGCGGGCCAACTGGCCGACGAGGCGCTCTCCCTGCTCACTGAAAGCCACCACCGACGGAGTGGTCCGGGCCCCCTCGGCGTTGGCAATGATCGTGGCCTGACCACCTTCGACGGTGGCGATCACCGAGTTCGTCGTGCCCAGGTCGATTCCGACTGCCTTTGCCATGTGTCCCTCTCCTTCATCCTGCTCGTGCGTTGTTGAACTGTCCGTCCCTCACCTCACCGGCGGTCGGCCGTGAGGCCGGAGAACCCGTAGGGCCGGGCCAGTCGTCCTCGGCCGATCGCCCTTCGGGGGCAGGCGCACCGGGGGGTCGGCGGGCCTCTGGGCGACTGGCCTCCCCGGAAGCCCTCCGCAGAGATCCCTTCAGCTGGCGTATCTCGCCGTCTTTCAGCCTCAGATGCCGGGCCACGGCCTCCAGTAGGGCCAGCGTCTCAGCCACCCCGTCGGCGTCAACGTCGAGCTGTCCGGCCTGGTCCAGCAGCTCCTCGGTCACGGCAGCCTGTTCGACGACGCGCAGGTGGTAGCGCTCAAGCGCCGCCAGCAGCGCTGCGGCCTCCGGAACCTCCGACGGTCCGGTGACCTCCTCCGTCCAGCTCACAGCCATGGCCATCCACCTGCCCTTCATCGCTCCCGGCAACAGGGCCCGAGCTAGGTGACCTTGATGCGGCGGGGACGCTCGGAAGCCGCCTTCGGCACCCGTAGGGTGAGCACGCCGTCGGACAGTGAAGCCTCGACGCCGTCCTCGTCGAGCGCGGACGGCAGGCTGACCTCGTAGTGGAACCGGCCCACACTGCGGGTTCGGCGGCGCAGGATGCCAACCCGCTCGCGCTCCTTGCGCTCGCCCGAGACCGTCACCCGTCGGCCGGACACCTCCACAACGATGTCGTCCTTCCTCACCCCCGGCAGCTCCAGCTCGACGGTGTAGGCGTCATCGGACTCCTCGATGTCGGCCAGTGGGGTGAACCCCTCCGCCAACGACGGCAGCTCCATGCCCAGGACACCGCTCAGCTGCTGACTCAGCCGATCGAGCTCGGCGAAGGGATCCGAGCGCTCGATCGCACCATTTCCACCGCGACGGGCCGGAAGTGTCATGTCATCCTCCTCACAAGTTGTCGGGCCGCAATGCCGGACGTCGAACCGGCAGCTCTCCTCCGCCACGCACGACACTGGGCCATAGCTGTTCGTCCTTCCGCGCCGGTCTCCTCAGGAGCGACACCCCAACTGAACCGTCCCCATAGAGGCGCGCATGCGCCGACGTCCGCCGGCCCGGGTTCCGGCGCGACGGGATCCCAGGCCCAAGGGCCGCGGCACCAGCGCGGCTCGTCCGAAAAACGGTTCCCCGCACGGTTCTCGATCGAGGGGCTGACGGCCCAACCCTTCGGCCTCGTGGCGAGGCCACTCGCTCGGCCACCACGTTTAGTTCTCCTACCGGCGGCCGTCAAGGGCACGCCAGTCATCGGGGTGCACCACGTAGTGCCTGGCAGGAGTTCTGGTGGGTTCGCTGACAAGACGCGCCTCTCATATGCATGTCCGGGGGGACGAGGAGGGCCACCGGCGGATCGTGGGAACGCTGGCGGCCCTCCCTCGCCGGTTCAGGAAGTACTGGAGCGCTGTCGGTCCGGTGTCGCCTCGACTGCGCCCGCCAGGCGTGATGCCACTTCGTCCGCCACCTCCACGTCGGCCATGACGTCATAACGACCGGCCTGCAGCCCACTGACGGAGGCGAAGTCCCGCCGTCCGGCGGTGAGGGCGTAGGCCCCGACGCCGAACAGCGCTCCCATCAGGGCGCCGAAGACAAGCCCGTACAGCAGCACTCCCAACGCCGAGACGCCGGCGTCATCGGTGAGGAACAGCGCGAAGATCAGCCCGAAGAGCGATCCCGTCCACGCGCCCGCCGCCGCGCCGGCGGCGGCCGCGCTGGCGAAGGACAGTCGGCCGGTC
Source organism: Acidimicrobiales bacterium (assembly GCA_035540095.1). GTDB lineage: Bacteria > Actinomycetota > Acidimicrobiia > Acidimicrobiales > AC-14 > CADCTB01. The sequence goes on from DATLHA010000100.1 coordinate 83,039, forward strand.
ACCTGCTCGACCGTGCGAAGGTCGCTGCCCACGATGGACAGCCGCTCCACCGGAAAACCTTCGTCGGCCAAGAGGTCGACGGCGCGCTCTGCCTCCGCATAGCTGGCGTAGGTGGCGACCACGCGCCGGCTGACGGCATCCGCGTCGAAGTTCATTCTCCACCCTCCTCCGCTCGGCAATTCCAATACCAGGAGCGAGGGGCACGCCGTCGCCGTGGCTGGCAGCCCAAGCGCCGGGCTTCCTCGCCGGGGCTGACTGCTCAACCGCGAGATTCTCTACCCTGACCTTCCCATGAGTTTTCACTTCCGACAACTAGAAATTTGGATCGCAACCGCCCAGCACGCACCCATGGGCGCGTGCTGATGGCAACCCATCGGCGCCGGTGTGTCTCCTGAGCCGCTCACCGGCGCACGAGGAGATTCAGCACGACGGTGGCGATGAACGACACGAGCAAGCAGGTAGCCAGTGGGACGTAGACCCGCACTCCGTCACCGCCGAAGCTGAAGTCGCCCGGGAGCCGGCCGAGGCCGGCCCGACCAGCGAGAACCAGCACGACGCCGAGCACTGCCAGCACGGCACCGACGCCGATGAGCGCCCTCCCGATGTCGGTCAGGGTCATGCTGCCACCTCGAAGAAGTCGGGGGCGAGGGGGCAGCTCATCGCCCCTCGCCCGAGGTGCTTGTGCATCAGGTGCGGGCGGGGTGGTGCTGCCGCCACCGGCCAACCCGGAGGTTGCGGCTGGCGACGGCCGCCAAGCCGAGGCCCAGCGCAGCCACGACGGCGGCGACGCCCCACTCCTCGCCGGCCAGCGACCAGCCGAAGACGTGGTCGAGGGAGTACCGGCCGGCGCCGGCAAAGGCGGTGGCCAACGAGGCGACGGCGAGGGCCAATGGGTACTCATAGCCACCGGCCTGGGCGAAAAAGCCCTTCTCGCGGTGCACCGCGAGGATGGCGCCCACCATTACCGCCGCCACCACGGTGGCGGCCAGGGGTGTCAGCAGCCCGACGGCAAGGGCGAGGCCGCCGAGGAGCTCAGCGCCGCCGAGAAGCCAGGCGTAGGCCTTGGCGGGTCGGAAGCCGAGTGACTCCAGGAACCCGGCGGTACCGGCGATGCCGTGACCGTGGAACCATCCGAACAGCTTCTGAGCGCCGTGGGCGGCGAGGGTGGCGCCAACGCCCACACGGATGAGCAGGATCGCGATGTCCATGTCCGTCCTCCTTTCCGTTCTCCACTGGAGCGATCCGGTCTTTTCAACAGCCGCCGGAATCATCCCCTTCCCGCTGCCGTCTCGGCGACGGATCGCGCCACCCGCATGCTCGGTACGGATGATTTGCTGTTGGGTTGAGGGCCAGTCTGGAACCGGACGGAGGTCAGGGGCCCTCTGCGAACCAGGAGGCAGCGATGAACGAAAAGCCCGACGAATTGAAAGGCGGGGCCAAGGAGGCCGGCGACGTCACCGACGACGCGCATCTCAAGCGAGAGGGCCATATCGACCGCGCCGGGGCCAGGATCAGGGAGATTCTCGAGGAGGCCAGGGCCAAAATGGACGACGCAGTCGACAAGCTCAGCGCCGAGCGGGCCCGGGCCAAGAGCAAGGAGATTCTCGACGAGGCCAAGGCCAAGGTGGACGATGCCGTCGAAGCGCTGAAGTCTCGGCTCCGCAGCGACGGGTAGCGGGTTCCGAACCGGCGCCTACCTCTGGTGACCAGGGCGCAGTCACACCCGTTACCCCAAGCGGACGATCAACGCGAAGAGGCAGCCCGGGTTCGGGCTGCCTCGCAGGTTCTCGGGGGAGGCGGCGACTCAGACGGCCAGTCCAGGCCCCCTGGAGCGGATCTCCTCGGCGGCCCCCCGGAGCATGACGCCGGCTACCGCGCCGATGACGCCTCCGAACACCCCTGGGAAGAAGGCATCCGAGACGCCCATGGCCAACATTCCACCAGCGATCGCTCCTGCGATACCGAACAGACCGAATCCGAGCCATCCCAGAATGTCGGAGCTGAGCACCTTGCCGATCCAGGCGGCACCGATGCCGATGAGGAGCCATGAGACAATCAAGAGCACGAGCATTTCGTCCTCCTTTTATCCGAACACAGCACCTTGTCGATACTCTCAGTCCGATAAAACGTTGCACGCGTCGACCTTGTTCCCCCAAATGAGCCACTGTGGCGGTCGCTGAGCCGGCTTGGAGCGGCTATCGGCTCGCCTGGCTGAGCGTTACTGGGGCCGAGCGCTCCTGGGGGCCGCGCTGCCACCGCAGCTCGACCCGGTCGCCGGGTCTGTGGGCCCGGACCGCCCCGCTCAGGTCCTCGGGCGAGGAGATACGCCGGTCACCGAGGGCGGTGATCACGTCACCCGCCCGCAGCCCGGCGGCATCGGCGGGCGAGCCGACGGTGACGTCGACGACCAGCGCGCCCTCGCTGGCCGACAGGCCGAAGCGCTGGCGGACATCGGGGTTGACCGGGTAGGTGGAGACGCCTAGGAAAGCCCGGCTCTGCCCCCGTCCGCCCCGGCGGAGGTCCTCGAGGAGGGGCACGAGGGTGTCGCTGGCGATGGCGAAGCCCAGGTTCTGGGCGCCCACGCCACCGGCGGCCTGCTGGATCACCGCGGTGTTCATGCCGACAACCTCACCCGCGATGTTGGCTAGCGGGCCGCCGGAGTTGCCAGGGTTGATGGCCGCGTCAGTCTGGATGAGGTGTTCCAGGCGGTCGTTGCCGTTGCCGATCGAGCGGTCGAGAGCGGAGACGATGCCCGTGGTGACGGTGGGGCCACCGGGCAGGGCCAGCGCATGGCCAATGGCCACCACCTGATCCCCGACCTGCAGGTCGCCCGAGCGTCCGAAGGCCACGGTGGGAAGGTTGTTGCCGCCCTGGAGCCGCAACAGCGCCACATCGCTCCCGGCGTCGGCGCCCACCACGGTCGCATCGTAGGTGCGGTCGCTGTTGGCCAGCTTGACCTGGATACGGCTGGCTCCGGCCACCACGTGGGCGTTGGTCAGGACCTCGCCGTCGGCGGAGACCACCATGCCCGTTCCGGCGCCCTCGCGGGGCACGATGTCGAAGAAGCCGCCTGGCCCGAACCCGGTGGTGCTGATGGCCACGACTGCGGGTTGGACCTTGTCCAGGACGGCCCGGACGTCGCCGGGCTCGGCCAGTCGGCTGGAGGCCCGGCCAGCGGAGGCGCCGGGCGACGCCGGAGGATCTGAATCGTCCACCGCCGCCACCACGCCTCCTCCGACCAGGCCGCCCAAGATGGCGGCGACGAGGGCCACAGCAAGCCACCCCCATGGCTGGCGCCGGAGCGTCGCCGACGCCGGAGGCGCGGTGACCGGCGCGGCGTGGGGCTCCCGGTGGTCCATCACCGGGCCCCGCCGGAACTCTGGGCCCGCGGGATGGCCCCCTGACGGGCGGCGGCCCGCTGGCCACCGGGCGGGGCCAATGCCGATGTGGCCCGGGTCGTCGCCAGATAGTTCAGATAATCCATATACAGAACGTGGGGTTCGACGACCTTCTGCAGGTACACGAGCGCGAACCAGACCACGACCGCCAGGGTGGCCACAAGGAGTGGCAGGGCCAACCAATACGTCCAGGGAAGGGCAGCCAAGAGCATCGTCGTTCACCTCCTCGCGCGTGGCTCAAACCGTTGCTACATCGACATCCCACAACGTCGGCGGTAGCCGTCCTCGGCCGAGCCGGGCTGGGCGCCAACGGACCGAGCCGCGGCCATGACGCCGGGTTCGAGACGCCGGCGCCATGGCTTGGCCCGACAGGATCAGCTCTGCCGGACGGTCGCCGCTTCGGGGGCCCGGCGGGCCTGGCGCAGGAAGGCGGTGAAGCCGGCGCCGAAGAGGGCCAGGCCGAGCACGCCGAGGCCAACCGTGAGGGCGATGATGCCGCCGGAGCCCGACTCAGGAGACACCGCTGTGGCCGCCGGCGCCGTGGCCGGCGGGGTCACGTTCTGGCCGTTGGGACCCAGGACCAGGTACGAGGCACGGGCCGGGGTGCCGTAGGTGTCGACGCCCCGCTCGTCCTTCTGGGTGGCTACCAGCACGTAGTAGCCGGGCTGGCTTTCGGGCACGGTGAAGGTGGCCGAGATGTTGCCTGCCTTGTCGGGCTGGACTCGGGCCAGCTCGGCGCCGTCGACGCCGTTCCAGCGGAGCACCACGTCGGCCAAGGGGGCCCTCGTGCTGAAGGAGGACCCGGTGACCGTGACCACGTCGCCGGGCTTGCCCTGGGGCGCCGACAGGTTCAGGGTGGCCAGGTTGGTGCAGGCGAAGCCAACCGCGGCCGTCAGCAGGATCGCCGCCGCGGCCACTGCCGAGACGAACACTCCCTTGCGCTTGAGATTCATCGGTTGATCACCTCCGCCAATCTCAGACGGTGCACAGCACCGACATCCGGTTGTCCGAACAGCGGTCGCTGCTCGCGCTGAAAAACGTCAGGCGGGGTGGTCATGTTCCCGACAAGGCGCCTTGGGCTGGCCTCTACCGGCCGCTGGCGAATCGGGTAGGAGACCTTGTGAGCACGGGCCCCCAGCTGGCTATCCGCTTTCGAAGTAGGGAACGGGGTGGTCCTGCCCACGGTCGGTGAAGCGGTCGTTGAGGGCCTGGGCCAGACGGTCGTACTGCGTCCGGTCGGGGTGCAGGGCGCCGGCCAGAAATCCCTCCACATCCTGGGGCGACGCCGTGCCCCCTAAGAGGACGTAAGCCCACCACAGCTCGAGCACGCTCAGCCCGCAGAGCTGGCGCGCCGCCTCCAGTATCTGGCTCAGGGGCACCTGGGTCATGCCGACCGGCCCCGTCCATCCTCGCGCTCCACGATGTCCGCGGCCACGTCCCTCAGCTTACGGTTGCTTCGCTGGGAGCCTCGACGGAGGAGGTCGAATGCTTCCTCGCTGGTGCAGCGCTGGCGGACCATGAGGATGCCCTGGGCCTTGGCGATGACCTCTCGGCTGCAGAGGGCCTCCTGGAGCTGCTGGTTCACTTTCCCCGCCGTGGTGAGGTCGATGGCGTTGGCCAGCACTGCCGCCGCGTGCTGGGCGAAGCGCCCCGCCTGCTCGGCGTCACTCTCCCCGAAGGCCTCCTCCGACCGGCTGTACAGATTCAGGGCCCCGAGGATGCGGTCCTGGGCCCGCAGTGGGGTCGACAGGGTGGCCTTGAAGCCTGCCGCCCGGGCGGCAGCCACGAAGTCGGGCCAGCGGCCTTCCTCCCCCGCCAGCACGACGTTGTGGTGGCGGCCGGAACGGATGGCTTCGACGCAGGGCCCCTGACCCCGCAGGTACTGGCGCTCGTCGACCACCCGAACCTCCTGGGAGGTGGCGTTGGAGGTCTCGAAATGGCCGGTGCGAACCACCGACACACTGGCCGCGTCGGTGTGGGGAATGCTCGACGCGGCAAGGGAAACGAGCAGCTCCAGCACCGCGTCGACGGTCTTCTCGCTGAGGACAAGTTCGGCCAGCTGCGCCAGGCTGGCGGTGACTTCGGGGGAACCCCTGGTTGTCTCAGCCACCGAGGCACTCATGGACGTCCAGGAAGCAAGGGCGCCCCGTGCGTGCCGCTCCTGATTCGGGACGTGGGCCCACAAAGAGAGGGCTCGCCTGCATCTCGGCCAACGGAGTCTCCCCGACGGGGGATAGAGGTGTCGAGCAGGACCGGGAGCGCTGCTCGCCCCGACCAACCAGGCGCGTCTTCTACACGGAGCCCCCAGGCTAGTGCTGGGGCCTGCGTGGTGCACGCCGATCCGCGGCCTGCCCTTGACGGCCGCCGAGAAGGGGGGCTAAATGGGGGTGAACGAGTGAGGGCCTCCCGGCGAGGCCGAAGGGTTGGGCCGTCAGCCCTCGATCGAGATCCTGCGGGTAGCCGTCCTTCGGCGCGAGCCGCGGCGGTGCCGAAACCCAATTGGCCAGGGCATCTCGTCGCGCGGGATTCCCGGCGCCTCGGCGAACGCGCGCCTCGACTGAGAACGGTTCAGTTGGGACGTCGCTCCCCAGGGAGATGCGGAAGGAGGAATGGATGTGGACGGTGTCGAGCGTGGCGGTCGCAGAGCAACGCCCTGTTCCGGCTCGCCGGAGGAGGCCCACGCCCTGCGGCGCCTGCTCGTGAGGGTCGGGCGAGGCCGGGTCCGACATGGCGCGAAACGGGGGGATGCTGCCGGCGGGCCCCCCGGGCGGAGCAGACCTTCGGCTGGAGGCATGGTGGCATGGCGTTGCTGAGCCTCGCGGGCTGCCGGTTCGACTTCGCCATAGCCACCCGACAGTGGTGCGGATGGACCATCGTCGAGGTCGATGGTGAGCTCGACGTCTACACCGCATCGTTGCTTCACGCCCGGCTCGGCGCCCTCGCTGTACGGCATCCCGGGGTCGTCATCGATCTCTCCGGGGTGCCCTTCCTCGACGCCTCCGGGCTGGGCGTGCTGGTGGAGGGGCTGAGCAGGGCACGGGCCGGTGGCGGCACCCTTCGCCTGGCCGGGCCCTCCCGGCTGGCCCGGCTGCTGGAGATCGCCGGCCTGGAGGCCGTGTTGCCCATGTACCCCTCGGCCGAGGCGGCGGTCGCTGACGGCGATGGGGGGGACCAAACCGCCAACGGCACGCATGGAGGTGGGCCTCACCGTTCCCCCGGGGAGGACCAACGATGACCGGCCAGCCGGAGCCGGGTGGCTCCGGAGCCGGCGCTGGCGACGCATGCGTGTGGCCCTCCGGTCTCTCCGTCGTGATTGGCCGGGCCCTCGGCACCGTGGTCGTGACGGTCCGGGGGGCGCTGGAGGACTGCGCCGCCGAGCCTCTCGGGCGGGTGTTGCGGGACCTGGTGGACAACCAGGGCAACCGGAGAGTGGTGATCGACCTCCGCGCTGCCTCAGGAGTCAGTTCCGCGGTGCGGGAGGTGTTCGCCGCCGTCGGTTCCTCGGCGCGCAGGCGAGGGAGCAGCCTCAGTCTCCACGCGTCCGACTATGGGCGCCCGGTCCCTAAGGGCCGCAGCTACCTGCGCGCCTCCTCGGAATAAAGCTGAGTCTGTTGTTGTCAAATTTGCCAGAAACGAATCAATCGACACGAAAGGAGTGATCTGATGCTTATGCGATTCGAGCCTTTCCGTGAGATCGACCGGCTGACGCAGCTCTGGGGACAGGGCCGCCATGGGGTCATGCCCCTGGACGCCTACCGCCACGGTGAGCGCTTCGTGGTGGAGCTGGACCTTCCCGGCGTGGACCCCTCCTCCATCGACCTGACCATCGAGAAGAACGTCCTGACGGTGCGCGCCGAGCGCCACGCCCCGACCGCCGAGGGGTCCGAGTGGCTGGTCAACGAGCGGCCCCAGGGCGCCTTCAGCCGGCAGCTCTTCCTGGGCGAGGGCCTCGACACCGAGCGCGTCGAGGCCAGCTACGACCAGGGCGTGCTGACCGTGACCGTCCCCGTGGCCGAGGCAGCCAAGCCGCGCAAAGTACAGATCGCCGCCGGCAGCGGGCAGAAGGCCATCCAGGCCACGTCCGAGGAAACCAGCGCCGCAAACGCGGCGTGAGGCCACTGGGGCGGCCGCCAGCCGCGGCCGCCCCCACCGCCGTGGCATCACCGCATGACCGTTCAGTATGGAGGTGACGAACAGAATGGCTGTACCTGTCCGAAAGAGCGAGCCGGACGCGGTCCGATGGGAGCCCCTCGCTGAGCTCAATCGGCTGAACCAGCAGCTGGCCAACTACCTCGATCGTTGGAGCGAGCTCCCTTCCCTGGCCGGCGGCTTCACCCCGTTGGCCGACGTCGAGGAAAGCGAAGACGCGTACGTCGTGGAGATCGAGCTGCCCGGCGTCAAGCGCGACGACGTCGCAGTGGAGGTAGCCGGGCGGCAGCTGAGTGTGTCCGGTGAGCGCAAAGAGCGTGAGCGGGTCGGCATCCTGCGGCGGCGTACCCGCACGGTCGGACGCTTCCACTACGAGGTGGTCCTGCCCGGCGATGTCGAGGAGGACAGCGTGTCCGCCTCGATGGACGAGGGTGTGCTGACAGTCCGAGTGCCCAAGCCGGCCTCGGCGCGGCCCCGGCGCATCCCCATCAGCTGAGGAGGTGACTGCGTATGCGTATCGCTGCCACCTGCGAACATTGCGGGCGGGAGTTCCTGCTCTATCAGCTCTACAACACCAGCCCCGTAACGGCTGACCGCTGCCCCCACTGCTCGGCGCACCTGGGCATCGTGGGAGTGGCCCGGCTTGCGGCCTCGGCCGATCAGGCCCTGCACGCACTGGTGCAGTGCCTGAAGGAGTTCAGCGGGCGCAAGCCCGGCTTCCGCATCGACGCCCAGAGCGTGCTGGGGCCCGTCACCGAGGCAGTCGGGGCTTTCGCTGGGTCCGGCGACCGGTCGAAAGACGGGGCGGACAGGGCGGCATGAGGAGACGGCAATGGACGTCGCTTCGATCACGCTGCGCGGTCGCCAAGGACGGGCACGGACCGTCGATGACCTCACCACGCTCTTCGACCTCTGCCTGGTGGTCCTCGACGCCCGCCAGCCGTCGTGCTCTCGGGTGCTGCTGCCCGTCATCGAACGCATCGACGAGGTGCTGAGCGGCGCCGACTGCACCGTGGGGGTGCTGCTGGTAGCCGGCGATGAAGACGACGTGGATCGGACCCTCGGCTCCTTGGCCCGCCGGGTGGCGGTCTTCGTGGACCCGGAGGGACAGGCGGCTACCGCCCTAGGCGTGAGGGCAGCGCCGGCACTGGTGTGGATCACCACCGCGCCCGAGATCGGCGGTGCCGTCGAGGGATGGGATCCGCCGGCGTGGCGGCGGCTGCTCAACCGGCTGGCCCGCAAGCTGGCCTGGACCCACCCGCTCTTGCCCCAGCCCGGCGACCCCGCCCCGTTCCCGGCCCGCGCCCTTCGTCTGGAGGGTGCGCGGCCACTGGCATGACTCATACCCGAAAGGAGGGACCGACATGACTACGAACTTGCTGGAACGCCAACCCCGACAGAGGATCGGGCACCGGCGGCTCTTCTCACCGCTCCGGCGCAGCGCGAACGCCTTCAAGACGGCCGTGCTCCTGGGTGGGCTCGGTGGGCTGTTCGTACTCGTCGGCTCTCTCTTCGGCCGCGGCGGTGCCCTCTTGGGGCTGCTGCTCGGCTTGGCCGTGGTGGGCGGCTCCTATTGGTTCTCCGACACCATCGCCATCCGGGCGGCGGGGGCGGTACCGGTGAGCCCGTGGGAGATGCCGGAGTACCACCGCATCGTCCGCGAGCTGTGTACCGACGCTGGTCTGCCCTTGCCCAAGCTGTACGTGACTCCCGACCGTCAGCCCAACGCCTTCGCCACCGGTCGCGACCCGCATCACGCCGCGGTGGCCGTTACTCGAGGCATCCTCGACATCCTCTCTTGGGAGGAGCTCAAGGGCGTGCTGGCCCACGAGCTGAGCCACATCGGCAACCGGGACGTGCTCGTGTCCTCGGTGGCCGCCGCGGTAGCCACCGCTATCAGCTTCCTGGCCAACACCCTCATGTGGATGCCACTGCTCGGCGGGAGCGCCGACGATGACGAGGGACCGAGCCCCCTCGGCGTGCTGGTGGCCGCGCTACTTGCCCCGTTGGCGGCCGGACTGCTGCAGATGGCGCTGTCGCGGAGCCGGGAGTTCGAGGCCGACGCCACAGGCGCCCGCCTGCTCGGTGACGGTCGGCCTCTGGCTCGGGCGCTGGCCAAGCTGGACCGTGCGGCGCGCGTCGTCCCCATGGATGTCGACCCCGCGCAGTCGGCGAAGTACATCGTGAATCCTTTGACCGGCCGACATGTCAACTTCGCCAGCTTATTCATGACGCACCCGTCGACTGATGAGCGAATTCGTCGGTTGGTTTCGGGAGAGTGGGCCGGGTGATCCCAGGGACACCAACCCTCGAGGGACGCTGGCGTCCGGACACAACCGTCCAGGACCCGAGCCCGGCGTCCCTCGTGGCGACGCTAATGCCAACTATCCCCGGATACGGCGCGGCGCTGGTTATCCTCCGCCCGTGCCCTCCGCGTCCGCCTCGGTGGTCGAGCTGGCCGATGACTGGCTGACGGCCAAGCGGGCTCTCGAGTCCGCTGCCCAGGCGGAGAAGGGCCATTCAGACCGGGCCCGGCGGGCCGATCTTGAGCGCTGGTCGGTAGTCCTTGGTGAGGTGCGGGGCCGCTCCCCCGCTCCCGACCAGGCGCCCATGGCCAGCCTCATGCTGAGCGATCTCTCCGCGGAGGTGCTGGTCGGCGCCATGGCCGCAGCGAAGCGTCGGTGGTCCGACGCCACGGTGGCCCGCATGCTCTCCACGCTCCGCGGCTTCACCCGCTGGCTGCACCGGGCCGGCCACCTGGCAACCGATCCTCTTGACGGCGACCTCTTCCGGGCCCCGGCTCGCCCCGAACGACGCCCGAAGGCTCCCGACACCGAGGACCTCGAGCGGATGCTGTCCGCCGCACAAGAGGCGTCGAGCTCCCGGCAGCGCATGTTCTGGCCCACCAGGGACGCCGCACTTCTGCGCTTCCTGGCCACCACAGGAGCGCGGGCCGAGGAGGCGTGCGGGGTGACCATCGGCGAGTTGGACCGGCGCGCCGAGCGTCCGATCTGGCGGGTCGGACGCGCCAAGGGCGGCAAGGCCCGAGATGTCCCCCTCCCCCGGACCACCCTCGATGCCATCGACGACTGGCTTGCCGAGCGTGTCCGACCCGATGAGGGACGGCGGGCGCTCAAAGCCCGACGAGCCGATCCTTTGTTCGTACGCCCCAACGGAACACCCCTGTCGCCCCAGGCCCTGGACCGGGTGGTGCGCGGCCTCGCTCACCGGGCGGGCGTGGTCCTGCCCGAAGGGGCGGCGGCCCATGCCTTCCGCCACCACTACGGCGTCACTCTGGCCCTGCGCGGCGTGCCTCAGGCCGTCATCTCCCAGCTCATGGGCCACGCCGACCCTCGCACGACGGCGATCTACACCACCGTGGCCTCCACCCAGCTCATCGCCGCTCTCGACGACGCCGGCCTGCTCGACTGAACCCCGAGCTGGGCGCCGGGAACCGTGGTAGGACCGCGCCGTGCCGGTGCAGTTCCTCTCCGACGAGCAGGCCCGCCGGTACGGGAGCTTCCACGGTGACCCGTCCGCCGAGCAGCTGAGCCGGTTCTTCTCCTTCGGGCCGGCGGAGCAGGAGGACATCAATCGCCACCGGGACGACCGAGCGCGCCTGGGCTACGCCGTGCAGCTGGGCTGCGTCCGGTTCCTGGGCTGCTTCCCCGACCTCGCGGCCACGCCGGCCTCGGTCGTTCGCCACGTCGCCAACGCCGTGGCCGTGGAACCAACCGCCTTCGGCGCCTATCCAACGTCCAGGACGCGCTTCGCCCACGCCATCGACATCCGCACCCGCTACGGCTATACGGCCTTCGGCGAAGGGCTCCCGCACGAGCAGTTTCTCCAGTGGCTCGAGGACAGGGTGTGGACGGCAGCCGAGCGCCCGACCGTCCTGATCGATCTGGCGACGGCGTGGCTCGCCGAGCACAAGGTCCTGCTGCCCGGCATCACGACGCTGACCCGTCTCATCGCCGAGGTGCGGGACCGCGCCGCCCGGCGGAGCTGGCGCATCGTTGGTGCCCAGGTGGACGACGCGGACCGAGTCCGCCTCGAGCGCCTCCTCGACGTCGAGACCGACACGGGACTGTCGCTGCTGGAGCGTTTGCGACGCCCGCCGCGCTCCCCCACCATCGAGGGCCTGGTCGGTGCCCTCAACCGGCTTGGTGAGGTCCAGTGCGTCGCCGGTTCGCGTCGCCTCCGACTGGACGGACTGGGGCCGGGACGGGTGCGAGCCCTTGCCGCCGACGCGGCCACGGCCAAGACCCAGCGCCTCAGCCAGCGCACGCCCGAGCGTCGCCTGGCCACGCTCGCCTGCTACGCCGACCGCCTCTTGGCCGAGGCCCACGACGATGTGATCGACGTCCTTCTCATCGTGGTCCACGATTTGGCGTCGCGCAGCGAGCGGGCCGTCGAGCGTGACCGTATGCGGACGCTCGACCAGCTGGACGCTGCTGCCCTCGTCCTCCGCCAAGCCGCACTCGCAGTCCTTGACCCTGACGTCGCCGACGTCGAGCTGCGCTCGGCCATCTTCGGGGTGACCGGCCGCGAGGAGCTGCAGCGCGCGGTCGACGTGGTCGGCGAACTACTTGGAGCGGGGCCCGATCAGGTGCTGCAGCGACTGCTCGCCCGCTACCCCCATGTGCGCCGGTTCCTGCCTGCCCTCCTTGACCGGGTCCGCTTCGACTCAGTCACAGCCAGCCACCCGGTGATCGCCGCCCTGGACCACCTCCGTGCCCTTGAGGTTGGTGCGGAGAAGGTCGACGCTGCCCCTCGATCTGTCATCACTGAGGCCTGGCGGCCGCTGGTGGTCGTCGAGGGCCGGGTTGATCGGCGTGGGTACACGCTCTGCGTGCTCGACCGGCTCCGACTCGCCCTGCGCCGCCGGGATGTCTACGTCGTCGATGGCGATCGCTGGGGCGATCCGCGCCGGCTGCTGGTGGAGCCCGCCACTTGGAGGAGCGTCGGGCCCCAGGTCATGCGTACCCTCGACCTGCCCGACCGAGCGCCTTCCTACCTCGATCGCCTCGGCGCCGAGCTCGACACCGCCTACTTTTCGGCCGCCAACGCCGTCGCCGAGGACCCGATGATGTGGATGGAGAAGTCCGGGCATCGAGACCGTGTCCACGTTGCCCACCTCGACGGCCTCAGCGAACCGGAAAGCACCGCCGAGCTGCGTGGACGCACGCATGCGCTGCTCCCCGAGGTCGAACTTCCCGAGCTACTACTCGAGGTCCACGCGTGGACCGGCTTCCTGGACGAGTTCACCCATGCCTCGGGTGCGGCGGCCCGCATCAAGGACCTTGCCCTCAGCGTGTGCGCGGTACTCGTGGCCCAAGCCTGCAACATCGGCTATCGCCCCGTCGCCCGCCGTGACGAAGCGGCCCTCACCCCTGCCCGACTGGAATGGGTCGTCGCCAACTTCGTCCGACCTGAGACACTCGCGGCCGCCAACAATCGCCTGATCGCCTACCACCAGACCATCGACCTCACCCGGCGCTGGGGCGGCGGCGAAGTCGCGTCTGCGGACGGGCTGCGATTCGTAGTGCCTGTGCGCTCCGTCCACGCCGGTCCCAACCCGCACTACTTCGGCACCGGGCGGGGCGTCACCTACTACAACTGGTCCTCCGATCAGTTCACGTCGTGGGCGGCCATCGTCATCCCGGGCACCATGCGGGACAGCCAGTTCATCCTCGACGGCCTGCTCGACAACACCAGCGTGCTGCAGCCTCGGGAGGTGATGGCCGATACGGCTGCCGACTCCTACCTCATCCATGGACTCTTCCGGCTGCTCGGATACCAGTTCAGCCCTCGTCTCGCCGACCTGCCGGAGCGCCGCTACTGGCGGCTCAACCCGCGTGGGGACTACGGACCCTTCAACCGGGTGGCGACGAACCGCATCCGCCGCCAGCTCATCGAGGACCACTGGTCGGACATCTGCCGGGTCGCCGGCACGCTCCAGACCAAGGCGGCCACAGCATCGGATGTGATCCGTATGCTGCAGCGGTCGGGACAGCCGACGATGCTCGGCCGTGCCATCGCCGAGCTCGGACGCATCGTCCAGACGATCACCATGCTTGCCTACGTCTCTGACGAGGCGACCCGCCGGCGCGTCCTGGTGCAGTTGAACCGGACCGAGGCCCGCCACGATCTGGCTCGCGCTGTGTTCCACGGCCGCCGCGGCGACCTGTACCAGGCGTATCGGTCCGGGCAGGAGGACCAGCTCGGAGCGCTCGGACTCGTGGTGAATGCGATCGCCCTCTTCAACACTCGGTACATGGACCGGGCCATCGGCCATGTCCGGGACGGAGACAGGACCATCGATGATCACGACCTCGAACGACTCTCGCCGTTGGTTCGACAGCACATCGAGCTGCACGGCCGCTACTCGTTCAGCCTCCCAGAAACGGTTCGCGGCGGCGAGCTCCGCCCACTCCCCCGGCCCGGCTGATGAACTCTTCGTTCCATTCATACGGAAAGGCCATGACCTTGCGGAGGGGACGTTCGTCGAGATGCTGGAGGGCTGGCGCAACCAACAGCTCGCCCGCAATCTGGCGTTCGGCACAATCAACGGGCGCGAGGCCGACATCCGGAGGTTCGTCGGCGAGGCGGGCGAGTACCCGTGGCGATGGAGCCCGCAGCTCGTCGACGAGTGGCTGGGCGACCAGCGGGCGGTCCGTCACCTCCGCCAGTCCACGATCCGGTCGAAGGCCGTCACGCTGCGCCTGTTTTGCGACTACATCGTCGACGCGGCGTATGGGTGGCCACAGGAGTGCTGGGACCGATTCGGCACTCACCCCACCCAGGTGTGCCACGACTGGAACACCGCGACGCACGTGCAGGAGGCCGAGGGTCGGGCGGGCCTCCGCGCGTTCACCACCGACGAGCTCCAGGGGTTGTTCGACTACGCCGACAACCTCGTAGTCACCATCCGAGAGCGCGGGCGGAAAGGGTGGCTGAGCGCCTTCCGAGACGCCACCCTCCTCAAGGTCGCGTACGCCTGGGGACTCCGCCGGCGTGAGGTGCGAATGCTCGACGTCGCGGACTTCGGCGCCAACCCTCAGGCGCCGGAGTTCGGTCGCCTCGGCGTGCTCTACGTCCGGCACGGCAAGGCGATGAAGGGCTCGGCGCCGAAGCAGCGCAGCGTCTTGAGCGTGTTCGGCTGGGCGGCCGAGTGCCTCGAGGAGTGGATGACGGAAATCCGCCCGGCGCTGGCCCGCGGGCGGGGCCAGATGCTGTGGCCCACCGAGCGCGGCGGGCGGGTCGGCGAGACCCGCATCGAGGACCACTTCGGGTCCATCCGACGGGAACTCGGGCTGCCGGCGGAACTCACGTTCCACTCCTTGCGTCGCTCCTACGTCACCCACCTATCGAGGACGGGTTCGACGCCCGGTTCGTCCAGGAGCAGGTCGGCCACGAGCACGCTTCCACCACCTCGATCTACACGTGTGTGTCGTCGGACTTCCGCACGCGCTCGCTGCGGGCGGCCCTGGACCGCGCCATCGGTCCCCTGGGCCTCGATACCGGAAAGAGAGGACAGTCGTGATGGCATCGAACCGGTTTACCTGGCGGCTCCAGGAGCGGATGCACGAGCGCGGCATTCACCAGATCACCGCGCTGCAACGGGAGCTGGTGGCCCACGGCATCGACCTGTCGTCGTCGCAGATCCACCGCCTCGTGACCCAGACCCCCGAGCGGCTCAACCTCGAGGTCTTCTCGGCGCTGTGCGAGATTCTGGCCTGCTCCCCTGCTGACCTGCTCGAGGTCCACGCCACCGTGCGCCAGCGGCGAGCGGCTCAAGGCCCCAACGTGGTCGATATGGCCACCACGGTCCGGCCGCGCCGGGCCCGGGTCACCCGCCACAACGACGGTGGCTGAACACCGGCTGGCCACGTGTGCCCGCTGCCGGCGGCCGCAGCGCCAGGCGAGGAAGATCATGCCCGACGGGCCGCTGTGCGCTGCTTGTCACGCAGCCGCCGTCAGGACCCGGGGCAGCTGCGCAGCGTGCGGCACCTATCGGCTCCTCCCCGGGATGGACAGCGTGGGGTGCCGGTTGTGCCGGCCGTGCGCCGGCATCGACGAGGACTTCACCTGTCAACGGTGCGGCACCGAGTGGAACCTGGTGAACGGGATCTGCGAGTGGTGCCAGCTGGGCGACCTGCTCGACGAGCTGGTGGTCGGCGACGTCGACCTCCATGCTCTACGCGCCCGCCTACTTGCGGCGGCACGCCCCGACCGGATCATCATCTGGCTCTACGCCCGTCACGCCCGGGATCTTCTCCATCGCCTCGCCACCGGCGCCATCCCACTCACCCACGCAGGGCTCGACGCGTTCGAGAACCGTCGCTCGGCCGACCATGTCCGAGGGCTCCTGGTCGCCGTCGGCTTGCTGCCCAAGCGCGACGACGGGCTGGCTCGCTTCGACCGGTGGGTGGCGAACCACCTCGACGAGCATGCGGGCACGGCCGACGAGCTCAGGATGATGAGCCAGTTCGCCACCTGGAAGCTTCGGCCTGAGCTGATCAAGCGCGCCCACGGTCAGGCCGTGAGCGAAGGGCAGGTCAACGGCGCCACACAGAGGATCCGCGTGGCTGGCGCGCTGCTCATTTGGCTCCGTGAGCGAGGGCGGGAGCTTTCGGCGTGCACCCAGACCGATATCGACGCCTGGTTCGCCTCGCCCCCGTCCACACGAGTCCACGCTGTCCCGTTCCTGCGTTGGGCCATGGCGACTCGACCGCGCCCCCAAGCTCAAGCTGACGCGCCGGCGGTTCGGGAACGCTCGAGTGCTGGATCACGGCGAAAGGCTGGCGATCCTCCGTCGGCTGCTCGATCCCTCGACGGGGTCCATCGAGCATCGCGTTGCCGCCATGATGCTGGTGCTCCTTGGCCAGCCGTTCACAAGGACCGCCGCTCTCACCCTCTCGGACGTGATCGTCGAGAACGGGAACCTCAGCGTCCGCCTCGGCGAAGGCGTGGTGCCCGTTCCCCCACCGTTTTCGGACATGGTCTCTGACCTCATCGCCCGTCGCCCGAACCTCAACACCGCCAGCAACCCGACCAGCCCGTTCTTGTTCCCAGGCAGGAGCGCGGACAAGCACCTGCTCCCCTCGACGTTGCGGACCGCCGCCATTCAAATGGGCATCGACATCATGGGGGCGAGGAGCGGGGCGCTGCGCCAGCTCGTGCTCGACTGTCCGCCGACCGTCGTCGCCGAGGCCCTGGGCTACAGCCACCAGGCCATGGATCGCCACGCGCGCCGCGCCGGCTCGCCCTGGAGTTCCTATGCGGCCTTGCGCAGCGAGGACTCTGACGGTGCGGTGCCTCACAAAGCACGGGCTTGAGGTGGCGCCCGAGGGCCGCAGGCTCTACATCAACTGGTGGATGGTGCCGGCGATGCTGCTCATCGTGTGGCGGGCGTGGGTGACGGGTCAGTTCCTCTGGTACTTGCCGGTGATTGTCGGCGGGATCGTATTGGGCGTCTGGCTGAACCGGCGCGACACCAACACGGAGCGGGACAAAGGCCCACGTTGACGCAAGCACAACAGGGGCGTTCCACGCGTTCGTGATGGTGTCACCATCTACCTGTGTCCTCGTCGAACCGGGCCTTCGAAGCCTTTGCCGAGGCCGGGGTGTCGTGGGCGGCGGGAGGCCGCGGACAGCCTCTCGTCGATGCCGCCGCAGAAGCTCTTGCGGCTGGAGTCGATTCGCCGACCCTTCGTCAGCTCGCCGGCGCTCCCCGGGCATTCGCGGACGAGGAGGCTAGCGAGCTCGCGCCGATCGTCTTCGAGGAGCTCGGACTCGTCATCCAGGAGCGGCGGTCCCTGGAGGCAGTCGTGGCAGGTGCGCGCCAGCTCGCCCGTCAGTTCCTCAACGGGCGCCTTCGACCGCGGGACCTCGCGCGCGACCTCTACGCCATGTACGTCGCGGCCGGCTACCCGGAGGAGTTGGCGAACTGGTCCGGGATCGACGACTACTACGACATGCTCGAGAACGGCGCGATGGCGGGACGCATCGAGGACGCTGACGACGCGGTAATCGAAGAGGCGCGCGTTCTCGCCGAAGGCTGAGCCCTCGGATCGGGGAGGTATTCCTTTCCACCCGTCAGGAATATGGGCTCACACCAGTCAGTAGCAGCCGCCACGCTCAGCGCCGATGCGAAGGGATGTTCTCCGGTCGTGCCCGTTCCAGAGAAGCAGGGACCGGTGACCTGGACACGGAGTCACGCACGTGGGTCGGGGCTCACACGACGTCGGACGACGCCGCCAATCAGACGTGTTGGAGTTCTGGCTGCCTTGTCGCTAGCCGCCTGTCGACATCGCGCATGCCGAGCCCGATCAGGATGAAAATGAGGCCTATGGCGGCCGCCATGGCGGCGACGCCGTAGGCGACGATGGAGGTGAACAGCGACGCTCGAAGGAACGATGCGTTCATCGCCGACGCCCGGCGAGGATCCTCGCGGGGCAGTTGGGCGAAGGTAAGCCCGTCCGTCGACTCACGGGCGTGCTTGTCGATCACTTCGGCCTGGCACCAGGCCGTGAACGGTCCCTTCACCTGATTGCCGGCGAGGCAGGCGTCGTCCGGCGTGACGATGTTCTGTTCGTCCAGCTCGCTACGGACCATCAGGGCGGTCGCCGCTCCGGCGACGATCATCAGCGCCCCAAGCGCTACCGCGCACGTCGATGCTATCTCTCGTATTTTCATGCCTCCGAGGATTCCCGCTGCCCCAGGACGGAAACCCCTTCGGGTCTGGGCGAACTATTGGCGCCGTCCCAGTGATTTCACAGGTTCGGTGGGAACTGACGATCCATGACCAAGTTGAACTCCTTGAGCCGTCTGTACCGCGCCGTGCTCGCCGTGGCCGCGTCGATCATCGCCGGCGCCACGGCCGGCGCCGCCCTCGCCCAGAAGCCGCTCGTCGTCCGGTGCGACCCGCTGCCGAGGAGGCCCCGGGGCGGCTGAGCGGCGGAGCAATGCCGCCCCCGCGTTCGCCGGCGTCACCCCGATCTTCGGTCGTTGCTGAGCGGCCCGGGCCCGGGCGGCTCACAGGATCCTGCTGGAGGGCCCGTCAGGGAACGTCGTGGAGCTCCTCCAACCTGCCGGCACCTGACGGGCCCACGGATCTGATCGGCCCACCCTCCGGCTCGCTCTCGTCGACGTAGGGCTCGGCCATGGCGTGGGCGGGCGACACGAAGCGCCGGCCCGACACCGACTCGGAGCGGATCCGGACAAAGTGGGGGCGCTGGCCGGGCGCCCATGTCCGGAGGTGGAGGCGCCGGGCGCGGGCCAGGTCGTCCTCGTGGTCCAAGACCGCGGACCGGCCCTGGATCAGCACGCTCCAGCCGCTCTCGAAGACGGGATCGATCCTGTCCACCTGGAAGCCGACGACCGCGCCCTCGATGGCGGCGAGCAGCTTCGTCCCCGGGGCGGAACGGAAGACGACGTCGTCGTCGAGGAGGGCGAAGTTGACCGGGAAGGCCGCCGGGACACCGTCGACATTGACGACTACCCGGCCCACCCTGGTCCGTCGGAGGAGCCGAAGGCACTGCCCGCGGGGCAGCACCATCAGGCCGTGGTGGTCGACTTCCATACCGAAGCTTTACCCGCAGCCCACGCCGGCGAAGGTTTCCGCTCGGGCGCCGACAAGGCGCCGACCCGTCACCATCTCGGAGTGGATGCGGACGAAGTGCCCTGGGCACCCGGGAGCCCAGCTGTGCAGGCCAAGCGCCTCGGCGCGAAGGAGCTCGTCGCGCCGCGTCATGAGCGAGGCCCACCCCTGGACCAGCACGCTCCAGCCGGCACACAAGTCAGGGTCGATGCTGTCGGCTTCGAACGCCAGGACTGCCTTGTGGACCGCGGCACCGAGCTTGCTGCCGGTGGAGGTTCGAAACACGATGTCGCCGTCGAGAAGGGCGAAGTTGACCGGGAAGGCCACGGGAAGGGCGTGCTCGCTGACTACGACCCGGCCCACCGGCACCTTCTCCAACAGCCGGAGAGATGCGTCTCGGGACAGGACCTCCATGCCGCTGCGGTCGATCTCCATATCCGACACCTTGGACGAGCAGCCGTGCCGACGATAGGGCTGAAGGTCCCGATCCCGGGGACCGTCCGGCACCGGCGCGCCACGTCCTTCGGCCAGGTCGGTCATCATTGCGCGGCATGCGCCGGCCGTTGCTGTGGGGATTGACGGTGGTGGTCCTGGCCTCGTTCACGACCGCCTTCTCCCCCCACTCGCCGGCGACCAGCCGGGTCATCGAGAGCCCGGGTGAGGCGGTGGTGGGGGCGGTCGCCCTGGTCGTGGTGGCGGATCTGACCTGGTCAACCGCTCCCTCGGCCCTCGACGGGTATGCCAAGGCCAACGTGTCGATGCGTAGCGCTCCTCGTCGATCCGGTGCCGCTGACACCTACCTGACCGTGGGCAAGGGCGGCCGCTCGGCGGCACCGGCCGGCGCCGGCCCCGTCGACTGGCCGTCACTCCAGCGCCACGACGCCGGCCTCCGTCATGGCGGGAGGCTGGGGACGGTGGGCCAGGCCCTCCAGGACGACGGCCGGCGCTGGGCGCTGGTGGCCGACGACGCCCGGGCCGCGCCCATGGCCGCCAACGCTGCCGGCACCGTCCCGGCTACCCATCCCGGGACCGCGGACGGCCTCCGGCGCGCCCTCCGGGACCAGCCGGATGCCCTCTCCGTGGCCGTCCCGAGTCGGCGGCTGCCGGAGACGGTCGAGATCCTCTCGGGCGTGTGCACCATGGTCGTGAGTGCCTCGACCCCCGCCGAGAACCGGAGCCTGGGTGTGCTGGCCGTCTCCAGCCGGTGCGAGCTGGGTACCGCCGGCCTGGCGTCGCCGTCCACGCACCATGCCCATCTGGTGACGCTTCCCGACGTCAGCGCCACCTTCCTGGACCTCCTGGGGGTACCCGTGCCGGCGTCGGTCACTGGCGGCGCGACGACGCCCGCCGCCGCCGTGGGGCGATCACACCTGGTGGAGCGCGGGCAGCGGTCGTGGACCGCCGACCGGGCCCGGATGGTGTTCGTGCCCCTGTTCGTGGCCGTGCACGGCCTCGGCGCCGTCCTGGCCGTCCGCCGCCGGCGGGCCCGACCCTTGGTGGCCGCCGCCCTGCTGTCGATCCCGCCGGCCAGCTTCCTCATGATGCTGGTGCCGTGGTGGCGTGCCGGTGTGTGGGGCGGGTTGGTGGCCGGCGGCCTGGTGGCGGCGACGATCGCCTTCGCCGGCGCCCTCCTGGCCCGGCGCGACGTCGGCCTGGGCGCCGGCGCGCTGGCCGCTCTGACCGCGGCGGTGGTCGGCGTCGACGCCCTCTTCGCCAGCCCGCTCCAGGTCGACGCCCCGTTCGGCAACTCCCCCATCGGCGCCGGCCGCTTCTTCGGCGTCGGCAACATCGGGTCGGGATTCCTCGTCGCCGGCCTCGTCCTCGCCGGCGGTCTGGCCATCGACCGGTGGGGCCGGCGGGCATTGCCGTGGGTGGGGGCGTCGCTGGTCTTCGGCGCCGTCGCCGGCGGGGCGCCTGGGTTCGGCTCCGACGTCGGCGGCGTGCTCTTCGCCGTCCCCGCGTACGGGCTGCTGCTCCTCGGCGCCCGCCGGGTGCGGTTCGGCCTGGGTCACATCGGGGCCCTCGCCGCTCTGGCTGCGCTGGCCGTGGTCCTCCTCGCCGCCGTCGACCTGGTGCGCGACGCCGGCACGCAGACACACCTGGCCAAGATCGTGGGCGAAGGCGGCCTGAGCGACGAGGTCGTGCGCAAGGCCACCATGGCCGCCAAGACCGTGGCCATGCCGCTGACGCTGCTCGTCCCGATCGCCGGCGTGGTGTTCGCCCTGACTCGATTGTCCCCCGGCCGCGACGACGCCCTGCGGTTCATCTCCTGCGCCCTTGTGGCAGCTGCGGTGCTCGGCTCGCTGCTCAATGACTCCGGGATGATGGTCGCCGCCGCGGTGGCGGCAGTGGGGTGGCCGGCCGGCGTGGCCGTGGCCTCTGACCGGCGGAGGGATGACGTATGCGAACTTCCGCATCTGTAGACTGGCGCCGTGCCGGCCACCCTCCCGCTCACCCCAGCCGTTCCCGTGGAAGCGCCGCTCGACGTCGCCGCCGACCTCCTGCGGGCCCTCGCCAGCCCCCACCGGCTGGCCATCGTGCGTGAGCTCGACGGGGGCGCACGCTGCGTCCACGAGCTGGTCGACGCCCTGGGGGTGTCACAGCCGTTGGTCTCCCAGCACCTCCGGGTCCTGCGGGCCGGTCATCTCGTACGGGCCGAGCGCCGGGGCCGGGAGATCGCCTACTCGTTGGCCGACGCCCACGTCGCAGACATCGTCCACGACGCCCTCGTGCACGCCAGCCACCTGGAGGGCCCGAGTGGCCCTGAGAGCGGGGTGGGACTGCGGTGAGCGACGTCATGGCCAAGCGGGGCGACGACCACGCCGTGCTCCACGGCGCCGCCGCCGAGCGGGTCGCCGCCCTCGATCAGCGCTACACCGCCAGCCGGCGGGCACTGGTGCACGCCCTGCTCGAAGCGGAGCGCCCGCTGACCATCACGGAGATCCTGGCCGGGGCCAAGGGGATGCCTCAGTCATCCGCGTACCGGAACCTCACCGTGCTGTGCGAGGCCGGCGTGGCCCGGCGCCTCCCCGGGGTGGACGACCTGGGCCGCTTCGAGCTGGCCGAGGACCTGGCCGGCCATCACCACCACCTTCAGTGCACGTCATGCGGCACGCTCGTCGACTTCGCGGCGTCGGCCCAGCTGGAGCGGGCACTGGTCGAGGCGGCCCGGAAGGTGGCGGCGGAGACGGGCTACGACATCACCGGCCACCGGCTGGACTTCGACGGGCGCTGCCCCGCCTGCCGTTAGGCCGGCCTCCCCCGGCGCCGGCCCAGGTCCACGGCGGCCGTGGCCACGAAGGCGCCGGCGGCGACCAGGACGATCGTGCCACCGGGGGCCAGCGACGCCGCCCGGGCCAGGCTCAGCCCGGCGACGACCGATCCCATCCCGATGACCACCGCCCAGCGCAGGGTGGCCCCGAAGGACCGGGCCACCCGCTGGGCCGACCCCACGGGCAGGACCATCAGGGCCGCGACCAGCAGCACGCCCACCACCCGCATGGCCGCCACCACCGTCACTGCGGTGAGCGCGGCCAGCCCCAGGCTGAGAGCGTCGACGGGCAGCCCGGCGACCCGAGCCGCCTCCTCGTCCATGGCCACCGCGAACAACGCCCGCCAGATGGCGGCCACGGCGCCCACGATCAGCACACCCAGGACGCAGATGCTCAGCGCATCCGACGGGCTGACGGTGAGGACGGAACCGAAGAGGTAGGTGAGCACGCCGGAGTTGAGTGACCCGGCCAGCCCGGTCAGGACCACGCCGGCGGCGATGCCCGTGTAGAAGAAGACGGCCAGGGCCAGGTCGCCGCTGGCCCGTCGATGGAGGCGCAGCCACTCGATGGTGACCGCCCCGGCCACGGCCACGAGCAGCGCCGTCCACAGCGGGCTGACCCCAATGAGGAGGCCGGCGGCGACGCCGGCGAAGGCCATGTGGCCGATGCCGTCGCCCATCAGCGAGAGGCGCTTCTGGACGAGAAAGGTGCCGATGAGCGGGGCGCAGGCTCCCACGGCGAGCCCCGAGGCCAGCGCCAGCTGCATGTACCCGCGGTCGAAGGGCCACGGGAGCGGCAGGCTCACCTCGGGTGCTCGAGCCACATGGGAAGGTCGTGGTGGTGGACGCCCAGGCTCACGCCCTCGGCGGTGAGGTCGGCCGGCGGGCCGTCGAAGACGACGGCGCCGCCCCGGAGCAGGATGATGCGGTCCAGGTCGTCCTCGACTGCGCCCAGCTCATGGGAGACGAGGAGCACGGCCACCCCGTCGGTGTGGCAGCGGGTGACGAGCGCGTCACGGAAGCGGGACTGGGAGTCGGCGTCCACGCCGGCGATGGGCTCATCGAGCACCAGCAGCTCGGGGTCCGACGCCAGCGCCCGGGCGATGAACGCCCGCTGCTGCTGGCCACCACTGAGCTCCACGATCGGCGTGCGGCGCAGCTCGGTGAGGGCCACCACCTCCAGCGCCCGCTCCACCCGGCCGGCATCCTCCCGCCGGGGCCGGCGAGCCCATCCCCGGCGGGCCACGCAGCCCGACGCCACGACCTCCTCGACGGTGGCGGGCAGCTGGTCGACCACCACCGGCCGCTGGGGGACGTAGCCGACCCGCCAGCGGTCCTTGAGCTGCGCCGGCCGCACGCCGAACAGGCGCACCTCCCCGGCCTGCGGCTCGCTCAGCCCCAGGGCCACCCGGACGAGGGTCGACTTGCCCGAGCCATTGGAGCCGGCGAGGGCGACGAACTCCCCGGGGCCCACCGCCATGCTGACGCCGTCGAGGACCTGGTGGCGGCCGTAAGAGAAGGCGACATCGCCGACCTCCAGGAGCGGCTCCGGCCCGGTCACCTGCAGGCGAGGGCCTGGCGGAGGGCGGCCAGGTTCTCCCGCATGCCGGAGACATAGGTCCGGCCCGCCTTGGCGTCCTCGTCGGTCAAGCCCTCGAGGGGGTCGAGCACCGCGGTGCGCACGCCGGCCTCCCGGGCCAGGGACTCCGCCACCTTGGGCGAGACCAGGGTCTCGTAGAAGATCGTCGTGGTCCCGTCGGCCCGCACCTTGTCGGCCAGCTCGGCCAGGCGCTGCGGGCTGGGCTCGGACTCCGGCTCCAGGCCGGCGATGGCGTCCTGGGTGAGGTTGTAGCGCCCGGCGAGGTACCCGAAAGCGGAATGGGCGGTGACGATCGTGCGCCGCTCGCAGTTGGCCAGGCCGGTGGTGAAGGCGGCGTCCAGCTCGTCGAGCTCCTGGCTGTAGGCGCGGGCGTTGGCCTCGTACGTCGCCCGGTTGGCAGGGTCGGCGGTGGCCAGGGCGCCGGCCACCTCACCGACGATGGCCTTGAGCAGCGTGGGGTCGAGCCACACGTGGGGGTCGACTTCCAGCTTGTCGTCGCCGGCGCCGGCCGGGCGCAGGTCGGCGAGCCCGCTCAGCACGTCGAGCTTGGCGCCCCGGGCCCGCTGCGCCGCCCTCTCGACCGCCGGCTGGAAGCCCCGGCCGACGAACAGCACGACGGCGGCGTCCTCGATCTGGTCGACCTGGCGGGAGTTGAGCTCGAGGTCATGGGGCTCGCTGCCGGCCGGCGTGAGGTTGCGGACCTGCACCTTGTCACCACCCACCCGCTGGGCCGCCTCGAACAGCGGGTAGAAGGCGGCGACGACCCGGGGGCGACCGTCGGCCTCGCCCCCGCCGCTGCCGCAGGCGGCGCCGACGCTGATCGCCATGGCGATGAGCGCGGCACGGATCCTTGCCATCCCAACCTCCTAAACGAGAATGAGAATAAGTCTACAACAACCGTCCTCAGCCCGCAGGAGCGGTCCTGGCCCGGTCGGTCAGCAACCGCACGGCGAGGGCACCGAGCACCGTTCCCATGAAGTAGCGCTGGGCCCGCAACCACCCCGGTCGGCGGGCCAGGAAGACGGCGATGGTGCCCGCGGTCAGCACGATCACGCCGTTGCCCGTCACGGCGATGGTGGCCTGGATGGCCCCCAGGGCCAGGCTCTGGAGCGCCACCGACCCGCGGTGGGGGTCGATGAACTGCGGGAGGAGCGAGACGTAGAGCACGGCGATCTTGGGGTTCAGCAGGTTGGTGACGAACCCCATGGCGAAGAGCCGTCCGGGCCCGAGCGGCCCCGAGAACGGGGTGGAGGGACCGCCGGGCGGCAGCGGCTCGGGGGTGAAGATCGACCCGCCGGCCGGGCGCAGCGTCTTCCACGCCAGCCACAGGAGGTAGCCGGCGCCGGCCAGCCGCAGGGCGGTGTAGGCCGCCGGGACCTCCGAGAACACCGTGGCGATACCGGCCACGGCGGCGGCCAGGTACACGACGAACCCGGCGCCCACGCCCAGGAGCGACACCAGCCCGGCCCGCCGGCCCTGGGTGATGGACCGCGACACCAGGTACAGCATGTTGGGGCCCGGCGTGAGGACCAGGCCGAGAGCCACCACCGCCATGCCCGCGCCGGCGCCGGCGCTGATCATCGCCGGACCGCTAGCGTCCGGACACGATCTCCCGGAGGGCGTTGGGCTGCGCTGCCACCTCGGCCCGCAGCCGGCGGGGCGGCCGGGAGCCGCAGTAATAGCAGCGGAAGGCAGCGATGTTGCTGTAGCTGCACCGGCACCACCAGAACGTCTCGAACCAGCGGGCCAGCTCGATCATTCGACGGTGGCGTCGCTCTGCAACTCTCCGTCTCATGCACCGGAGGTCGGCGGGGGGCGCCCATTCCTTGATGCTCCGTTGTGAATTCGGGTCGAACGACCTAGAGCGCCTCAGGGGCCAGCTCGGGTGCCCCCACCGGCGGCGCCGCGGTGTCGGGATTCTCGCCGGCGGCGGCCAGCTCGGCCCGGCGGCTGAACACCTTGGCCACGACCGCGGCCGCCACCAGGGCCAGCACCCCCGCCACGCGGCTGGTCACGTTGAACGCGTGGGTGAACGCCTCCCCCGCCCGCTCGACCAACTCGCCGGCGCCGGGCACACTGCGGCCCAGAACGGTGGCCGCACCCACGGACTCCTCGGCCGCCTGGCGCACCGGCGGCGGCAGGGTGAGACCGTCGAGGTCGATCGACCTGCGGTACACGGCGTTGGAGATGCTCCCGAGGACGGCGATGCCCAGGGCGCCCCCGACCTCCCGGGTGGTGTCGTTCACCGCCGAGCCCACCCCGGCCTTGGCGTGAGGCACCGCGCTCATGATGCTGCCGGTGGCCGGGGCCGCGGTGAGGCTCATCCCCATGCCGAGGAGGACCAGGGCGAGCACGAGCACGAGGTAGGGGGTCGACGGCTCGATGAAGGCCAGCACACCGAAGCCGGCGGCGACGAGGACGAAGCCCGCCGACATGACCGGGCCGGTCCCGAGGCGAGCGGCCAGGGCCGCGCTCCTCGGGGCGACGGCGACGAGGGCGAAGGCCAGCGGCAGGGTGGCCAGGCCGGCGCTGAGTGGCGAGTAGTTCCGCACGAACTGCAGGTAGAAGGTGAACCCGAAGAACAGGCCGAACATCACGAAGAAGGCGATGGTCACCACTCCGCTGCCGACGCTCATCCGGCGGTCGCGGAAGAACGTGAGGGGCAGCATCGGGTGGTCGCTGCGCTTCTCCCATGCGATGAAGGCGGTGAGGGTGACGACGGCGAGGGCGAAGCCGGCGACGACGTAGCCGTCGCTCCATCCCCGCTCGGGGCCCTCGATGATCCCGAAGACCAGCCCGCCCAGGCCGAGAAGGGAGAGCAGCGCGCCCACCGGGTCGAGCGGGGTGGATTCGGGATCCTTCGAGGTCGGAGAGAACATGGTCACCGCGAAGACCACTCCCAGCACGATGGGGACGTTGACCAGGAACGCCGAGCCCCACCAGAACCGCTCCAGCAGGGCGCCGGACACGACGGGGCCCAACGCCCCGCCGGCGCCGGCAAAGCCCGCCCACATGGCGATGGCCTTGCTGCGCTCCTCGGGCGGGAAGATGGTGGTCAACAGCGACAGGGTGGCCGGCATGACGAAGGCGGCGCCCAGGCCGTTGATGACCCGGCCGGCGATGATCTGCGGGGCGGCGGTGCCGAGGCCGCCGACGATCGAGCCGATAGCGAAGATCACCAGACCGAAGAGGAGGGCCCGCTTGCGCCCGAAGCGGTCCCCCAGGGCGCCGGCGGGCAGTAGGAAGGCGGCGAAGACCAGCGCGTAGGCGTCGATGATCCACTGCAGCTCGGCCGCGGTGGCCTGCAGGTCGGTCTGCAGGCTGGGAATGGCCACATTGAGCCCGGCCACCGACATGACCACCATGACCAGTGACAGGCACATGATGCCCAGCAGGAACCACCGCCGGCGGTGGATGACTGGATCCTCGTGGAGCAGTCGTGCGGGTTCGTCGGACATGCGCGCTCGTTCCTTTCCGGCACGGGTGCGTGTCGTTTTAGCACCACGGCCGCGACTCCGCACGGTTTAAGGTCGAGGCCCATGTCCAACGCCGCGCAGTTCATCTTCACGATGCGGAAGGTCAGCCGCTTCCACCCTCCCGACAAGGAGGTCATCAAGGAGATGACGCTGGCCTTCTACCCGGGGGCGAAGATCGGCGTCATCGGCCCCAACGGCTCCGGGAAGTCGTCGCTGCTGCGGATCATGGCCGGCGTGGACGACGGCTACACGGGTGAGGCCCGCCTCTCCCCCGGCTTCACCGTCGGCCTGCTGGAGCAGGAGCCCCACCTCGACCCGGCCAAGGACGTGAGGGGCAACGTGATGGACGGGGTGGGAGCGGTCGCCGACCTGCTGACCCGCTACGACGAGGTCCTGGCCCGCTACGCCGATCCCGACGCCGACTACGACAAGATCGGAGAGGAGCAGGCCCGCCTCGAGGCCGAGATCGAGGCCAAGGGCGCCAACGACCTCGACCGCCAGATCGAGATCGCCATGGACGCCCTGCGCCTGCCCCCCGGAGACGCCGCCGTCGACAACCTCTCCGGCGGCGAGCGCCGGCGGGTGGCGCTGTGCCGGTTGCTCCTGTCCAAGCCCGACCTGCTCCTGCTCGACGAGCCCACCAACCACCTCGACGCCGAGTCGGTGGCCTGGCTCGAGCGGTCGCTGCAGGAGTACCCCGGCACCGTCGTGGCCATCACTCACGACCGGTACTTCCTCGACAACGTGGCCCGTTGGATCCTCGAGCTGGCCAACGGCCGGGGTGCTCCGTTCGAGGGCAACTACACCAGCTGGCTGGAGCAGAAGCAGGAGCGGCTGCGCCTGGAGCAGAAGGCCGACAGCGCCCGGGCCAAGACCCTGGAACGGGAGCTGGAGTGGGTGCGCATGGGGGCCAAGGCCCGCCACGCCAAGTCCAAGGCCCGCATCGATGCCTACGACAAGCTCTTCGCCGAGGCCCGGGAGGCCGAGGCCGCCGCCAAGCGCCTGGAGATCGCCATCCCGCCCGGGAACCGCCTCGGCGACCTGGTCATCGAGGTCGACGGGCTGAGCAAGGCCTACGGCGACCGCCTGCTCATCGAGAACCTGTCGTTCTCACTGCCGCCCGCCGGCATCGTGGGCGTCATCGGCCCCAACGGCGCCGGCAAGACGACCCTCTTCCGCATGATCACCGGCCAGGAGGGGCCCGACACCGGGTCCATCAAGGTCGGTCCCACCGTCGAGCTGGCCTACGTCGACCAGAGCAGGGACGCGTTGGACGCCGGCAAGACGATCTACGAGGAGATCACCGGCGGCCAGGAGTTCTTCAGGATCGGCAACCGGGAGGTGAACGGCCGGGCCTACGTGGCGTCGTTCAACTTCACCGGCTCAGACCAGCAGAAGCCGGTCGGCCTGGCGTCGGGAGGCGAGCGCAACCGGGTCCACCTGGCCAAGATGCTGCGGGAGGGCGGCAACGTGTTGTTGCTCGACGAGCCCACCAACGACCTCGACGTCGACACCCTGCGGGCCCTGGAGGACGGGCTGGAATCCTTCCCCGGCTGCGCGGTGGTGATCAGCCACGACCGGTGGTTCCTGGACCGGATCTGCACCCACGTCCTCGCCTTCGAGGGCGACAGCCAGGTGCGGTGGTTCGAAGGGAACTTCGCCGACTACGAGGTGTGGCGGCACAAGGAGCTGGGCGCCGCCGCCGACCAGCCCCACCGCATCAAGTACCGCCCCCTCGTGCGTTAGGCGATCGGCACCGCGAAGCACCCCGTGGTCGTGCCCAGCACGGAGTTCGGCCCGCCTTCGTCCGTCGGCGCGGGCCCGTTGTGGTGCAGGTCAGGTTCCCGGTGACCTGGTGGCGGCGATCACCGCCGGCTGGGGTGAGCCGGCGGTGTTGGCGACCGCGACGCTCCCGCTCACCCGGTTCGTGTCGAGCTCGACCGAGTTGTTCCCGTCGAGGTTGACGGCGCCGACGATGTCGTTGCGGGCGCAGCCGGCGGTACCGTCGCCGATGGCGAGCGGAGCGCGCTTCTTCCTCACTGTGCCGTTCATGGCGTGAACGCTATGGGTAGAGGCCGAGCCAGACAATCCCTGAACCGAGGAGACTGCTCGATGGATGCGCTTGCTCTGCTGACCGCCGACCACAACCGGGTGCGGGGCCTCTTCACCCGCTTCCAGGCGGCCGAGGAGGAGAAGGACACCGCGACGATGATGGAGCTGGCGGCCAAGATCATCGTGGAGCTCGAGGTCCACACCACCATCGAGGAGGAGATCTTCTACCCCGAGATCAAGGGCGCCAGCGAGGACATCAAGGACATCGTCGACGAGGGCGTCGAGGAGCACCACGTGGCCAAGACGCTGATCGAGGAGGTCAAGGGCCTGACCCCCGACGACGACGCCTGGGCGGCCAAGATGAAGGTGCTGATCGAGAGCGTCGAGCACCACGCCGAGGAGGAGGAGCAGGAGATGTTCCCCGACGTCCGCAAGGTGCTCGACAAGGCCGCCCGCGAGGACCTCGGCGTAAGGCTGGAGGCCCGGAAGGCCGAGCTCGGCGCACCGACCGCTGCCGACAAGGAGCACCTCAGCACCGAGCAGCTGAAGGAGCTGGCCAAGGAGCAGGAGATCCCCGGCCGCTCCTCGATGGACCGCGAGGAGCTCGTGGCCACCGTGGACCCCGCCTGAGCGACACCAGAGCAGCCCTGGAGGCCGAGCGGCAGCGGGCCCTGGCCCGCGCCGCCGGCCTCCGTCGCGATCGCGACGCCATCGTGGAGGCCGCCGCCCTGTCACCGCCCGACGACGAGCACGACCCCGAAGGCTCCACCGTCGGCTTCGAGAGGGCGCTGGTGATCGACCTGCTCAGCCAGGCCGAGGCCGACGTCGCCGCCTTGGAGGCGGCCCTGGAGCGGTTCGACGCCGGCACCTACGGACGGTGCGAGCCGTGCGGCCGGGCCATTCCGACCGAACGGCTGGCCGCCAACCCGACCACCCGAGCGTGCGTGGGCTGCGCTCAGGCCAGTGCGGCGGCTACCTCGTCGCTGGTGAGGGCGACGTTGAAGAGCGGTGTGCCGGGGTCGAAACGCCGGCCGTCGGCCAGTGAGCCGGCGTCGTAGGCGTCGAAGCCGATCTGGTCGATGAGGCCGGCGACGGTGGCCTTGGCCGCCCGGTCGTCGCCGGCGATCGGGATGGTCCGCCGGCCCGGGGTGCTGGCCGGGACGCCGTCGCCGGCCAGGTGGCGGTAGTGGATGGTGTTGAACGCCTTCACGACGGTGGCCCCCGGAAGCGCGGCGGCCAGGAGCTCGCTGGAGCCGGCGCGTCCCGACTCGATGTCGGGGAAGCTGCCGTCGCGGCCGGCGTAGTAATTGGTGGCGTCCACGACCACCTTCCCGGCCAGCTGCGCCGCCGGCAGGTCTGGGTACCGGAGGAACGGGATGGCGACCACCACCACCTCGCCGGCCTGGGCGGCGCCGGCCGGCGTCGACGCGGTGGCCGCCGGGCCGATCTCGCTGACCAGGCCGGCGAGGGACTCCGGGCCCCGGGAGTTGGCGAGGACCACCTCGTGGCCGGCGCCGGCGAGGAGCCGGGCCAGGGTGCCGCCGATGTTGCCGGAGCCGATGATGCCGATGCGCATGGGCGCATGGTGGCACCCCCCGGCCGAACTGGTTGCGTTTACCCCCCGCATTCGCGGTCAGATGCAACCAGTTCGGGCGGTGGGGCAGGATCCGACCGTGCTCCTCGCCAATCTCGTCGAGGCGTCCGCCAGGGTGGCGGCCACCCGGTCGCGCAAGGTCAAGCTGGCCGCCCTGGCCGGCGCCCTCGCCGGCGCCGGCGCCGGCGAGGTGGGGCCGGCGGCCGCGTTCCTCG
This sequence comes from Acidimicrobiales bacterium, assembly GCA_035540095.1. Taxonomy (GTDB): domain Bacteria; phylum Actinomycetota; class Acidimicrobiia; order Acidimicrobiales; family AC-14; genus CADCTB01. Next base: position 114,399 of record DATLHA010000100.1, read on the forward strand.
CCGGCCGGCTGCGCCAGGGCCGGGTCGGGGTGGGATGGGCGTCGATCGCCTCCGTCACCACCGAGCCCGCCCCCTCCCCCACCCTGACCATCGGCGACGTCGACCGGGCCGTCTCGGAGCTGGCCGGACTGGCCGGCGCCGGCTCCGGGGCGGCGCGCACCGCCGCCCTGGCCGAGCTGTTCGGGCGGGCCACCGAGGCCGAGGCCGACTTCCTCCGCCGGCTGCTGCTGGGCGAGCTCCGTCAAGGGGCGCTGGAGTCGCTGGTCACCGACGCCCTGGCCGCGGCCGTCGGGGTGAAGGTCGACGTGGTCCGCAGGGCGGTGATGCTCGACGGTGACCTGTCGCGGGTGGCGGAGACAGCTGTCACCGCCGGCGAGGAGGGCCTGGGCGCGATCGCCCTGAAGGTGCTGCGCCCGGTCCAACCCATGCTGGCGGCGACCGCGGCGGACGTTCGTGAGGCGATCGGTGCCTGCGGGATGTCGTCGGTGGAGTGGAAGCTCGACGGTGCCCGGGTCCAGGCCCATCGCGCCGGCGACGCGGTTCGGCTCTTCACCCGCAACCTCAACGACGTCACCAGCCGCCTGCCCGGTGTGGTCGCCGCCGTCCGGGCCCTGCCGGTGACCAGTGTCGTCCTCGACGGCGAGGTGCTGGGCACGGGCGACGGCGAGCGTCCCGACCTCTTCCAGGACACGATGAGCCGCTTCGGCCGTCACGACGGCGCCGGCGCCGGCCTCGGCGTGTGGTTCTTCGACATCCTCCACCTCGACGGGCGGGACCTCCTCGACGAGCCGCTCCTCGAACGGGCCCGGCTGCTCGACGCAGTCGCCGGACCTCTCCGCATCCCCGCGATCGTCACCGACGACGCCGAGGCAGCTGCCGACTTCGCCGCCGGCGCCCTGGCCGCCGGCCACGAGGGCGTCATGGTCAAGGGCGGTCAGTCCCGCTACGAGGCCGGCCGGCGGGGCTCGGCGTGGCGCAAGGTCAAGCCGGTGCGCACCCTCGACCTCGTGGTGCTGGGGGCCGAGTGGGGCCACGGCCGGCGCCGGGGTTGGTTGTCCAACCTCCATCTCGGCGCCCGAGCCCAGGACGGCACGTTCCTCATGGTGGGCAAGACGTTCAAAGGCCTGACCGACGAGCTGCTGGCCTGGCAGACCGAGAAGCTGCTCGAGCTGGAGACCGGCCGGGAGGGCATCGTCGTCTACGTGCGGCCGGAGCTGGTGGTCGAGATCGCCCTCGACGGCGTCTTGGACTCCGACCGCTACCCGGGTGGCGTGTCCCTCCGCTTCGCCCGGGTGAAGCGCTACCGGCCCGACAAGGCGCGGGCCGACGCCGACGACATCGCGGCCGTGCGGGCGATCAGACCGGGCTCGGGCTGAAGGTGACGCTCACGTTGGAGTAGCCGAGCGCCCGGACCATCCCTTCGAGCATCTTGCGGGTGTTGTCCTCGGCTCTGGCCCGCAGGTCGCTGGCGTTGGCCGCCTCCCGCATCTTCTGTTCGGCGGCCAGGATCAGCGGCTTCTCGCTGGAGGGGTTGTCCGAGAACGCCGAGCCGATGCGGTCGAACACCCCACGGTCCCGGCTGACGACCCGGCTCTGCTGGACGTCGACCGTGGGCTCGGCCACCGCCGGCGCCGGCAACACGATGCTGACCGACGTGCGGTCGGGGGACACCTCGATGGACCGCTCGTCGAGCTGGGAGAAGTCGACCACCGCGTCGACGGATCCGCCGGCCACGTAGACCGTGCGCTCCCCCCGGATGAACGAGGGGACGAACCTGGTGTCCTTCTCGGTGTCGACGATGACCTGGAAGTTGCCGGTGGCGGCGTGGTACTCGCTCAGGTCGGCCAGCGACTGGAGCAGCGCCGGCTGGGTGCGGTCGACGGTCTCGGACTGGAACGGGTTGGGCAGGGACGGCAGGAGGCTGCCCAGCTTGCCGGCGCCGGCGAACAGGGCGACGGCCACGAGCGCAGCGATGCCCAGGTACCGGAGCCGGGAGGGCCGGGGCATGACGACCGTCATCCCTCCGTCTGCTTTGCGTCGCGCCATATTCAAGTATGGATGCCCACTCGGGCTTAGAGTCACTCCTCGGAGGAATTTCGCGACAGCGAGAACCAGGTCGCCTTGCCGCCGGGGATCGACCGCACGCCCCAGTCGTCGGCCAGGGCGCCGACCAGCAGGAAGCCCCGCCCGGTCTCGTCGAGGGGCCTGGCGATGCGGGCGACCGGCACCCGGGGGTCGCCGTCCTCCACACAGAACTCGACGAGGTCGTCGCCGAAGGTGACGACCAGGTTGCACGGGCCCCGGGCGTGGCGCACGGCGTTGGTCACCAGCTCGCTGACCAGCAGGACGGCCGTGTCGACCTGGTCCCGCCAACCCGCGCCTTCCAGCACGCCGGCGGTGAACCCGCGGGTGAGGGCGGCGCTCGCCGCCAGCGGCTCGAACTCCAGCCGATGGACGCCGGGCGCCGGCGCCCCGCGGTCGACCCGGGCCACGAGGATGGCGAGGTCGTCGTCGCGGGTGGCGGTGGCGGGCACCAGGGCCTCGAGCAGCGCCTCGCACAGCGCCTCGGGGCCCTCGACGCCGGCGTTCTGGGCCGCGGCGGCCAGGCGGGTGAGGCCGACCTGGAGCGACTCGCCTCGGCGCTCCACCAGGCCGTCGGTATACAGGACCAGGACGTCGCCGTCCCTGAGCTCGGTCGTGGCCTCCGCCATGCCGGCGCCGGCCGTGACCCCGAGCAGGACGCCGCTCCCCTCGGTGAGGAACGTCGCCGTCCCCTCCCGGACCAGGAGGGGCGGAGGGTGGCCGGCGTTGCTCCAGCGGAACGTCGACGTGACCAGGTCGAGCACCCCGAACATGCAGGTGGCGTAGGCCAGCCCCAGCTTGTCGAAGAGGCGGTCCACTCTGGCCAGGGCGGCCGCCGGCCTGGCGTGCTCCTCCCAGGCGTAGATCCGGATGGCGCTGCGGAGCTGGCCCATCGACGTGGAGGCGGCGATGTCATGGCCCACCACGTCGCCGACCACGATGCCGGTCGTGCCGTCGTCGAAGCCGAGGACGTCGTACCAGTCGCCACCGACCGAGGCGCCGTCGGTGGCGGCGACGTAGCGGACGGCCAGCTCCAGACCGGGGACGGCCGGCACCGTGGTCGGCAGGAGCGCCCGCTGCAGGCTCTCGGCGATCTCGTGCTCCTGCTGGAACGCCCGGGCGTTGCCCAGGGCGAGGGCGGCCCGGTGGGCGACCTCCACGGCCAGGTCGAGGTCGTCGTCGTCGAGCGCCCGGTCGCCTTCGTTGGCCAGGATCAGCACGCCCAGCACCCGGCCGCGCGACTCGATGGGGACGATGACGCTGGAGTGCACGGCGAACCGGCCGGCCAGTTCGGGAACCGCCTCCGGGCCGACCAGGCGGGCCTGGCCCGAGCGCAGGACCTCGGCGACGGGGCCGTCGCCGTCGAGGGTCACAGGCGCGGCGCGGAGGACGGAGGCCAGATCCTGGGCCGCGTCACGGCTGCGGTGGGAGACGGCGACGTGCTCCACCCGCCCGTGCCGGCCGACCAGCTCGATCACGCACCAGTCGGCGGCCATCGGCGTGAGCACGCGGGTCAGCCGGGCCAGCAGCTCCTCGAGCTCCATGGTGGTGGTGAGCACCGTGCTGGCGGTGGCCAGGATCGACAGCCGCTGGTGGGCGGCCTCGGCGGTGCGCAGCAGGGCGGCCCGCTCGGCCTCCGCCCGTTTGGCCTCCGTGACCTCGACGAGCGTGAGGCCGGCGCCGACGAGAGCGCCGGCGGCGCTGCGCACCGGGAAGTAGCTCACGGTGAAGAACCGCCGGTCGGTCTCCCGGGCGCCGGTGACGATCTCGACGCTCCGGCCCAGGATGGTGCGTCCGGTCGTGACCACCCGCCGGAGGTCGGCGGACACGTCGGCCTGAAGGGGCACGACGTCGCCCAGCTGGCCCCCGACGTGGTCGGCGGCCGGGACCCCGCTGAGGTCGGCGTAGGCCTCGTTGACCCGGACATAGCGCAGATCGAGGTCGAACACGGCGATGCCGACCGGCGCAGACGTCAGGATGGCCTCGACCAGGCCCAGGGCCTCCTCGGCGGTGGAGCGGGCCGCCCGCTCGGCGCTGAGGAGCACCGACCGCTCCTGTTCGGCCAGGCCCTGGTCGAGGCCGTCGGTGGCCAGCCACGCCAGCGACGCCCCGGCGCCGGCGCCGGCCGGCGCCAGCCGGAACGAGCTGACCAGCAGGGCGCCGTCGCTGCGGCGCACCCGGAAGTCGCCCTCCCAGGGCCGGCCCTCGGCGGCGGCGCCGATCAGGGCGGCGGCGGAGTCGCGGTCGTCGTCGTCGAAGAGCAGCTCCAGGAACGGCGCGCCGGCGGCGAGCGCCCGGGGGTAGCCGTAGAGGGTCTCCGCGGCATGGTTCCACCCGGAGATCGTCCTCCGGGAGCGGTCGACGAGGACCACCGCCATCGGCAGGGCGTCGAGCAGTTCCCTCGTGACCATGGTGTCGGGCATGATCGCCGGCGCCCTCAGCCGCCGGGACGGATGTCGAGCCCGATGAGCACCCGCTCGGTGTTCGACAGGTCGCCGATGATCTTGCGGACCGGCTCGGGAAGGCGGCGTTCCAGGGTGGGGATGGCGATGATCTGCTCGCCCCGGGCCAGCTGCGGCCGCTCGAGCAGGTCGATCACCTCGATGGAGTACTTGCCGGCCAGGTGCTCCTCGCAGATGCGGCGCAGGTTGGCCAGCGCCGCCACCGATCGGGGCGTCTCGCCTGCCACATAGAGCCGCAGCTCCCAGCGCTCGGCGTCCCCGTCCCCCTCCATGTCCTACCCACTCCCCTCCTCTGACGTGTTCGGTGACCTTGCCCGTCCCGTGAGCACACCGTCCGGCCCGGCGACGATGTCGAGCAGCCTGATGCCCTCGTCGGTGAGCAGGAACTCGCGGATCTGGTTGGAATGAGGCATGCCCCGAGCCTTCTGGATGAAAACGCCCCGGTCCCGCTGGGCCTGGCTCTCGAGGTTCCGGAGCTGGACCCAGTTGTCGATGAGCGACGAGATCGTCGGGTCCTCCGTGCCCTGGCTGTGCAGCAGGCTGGTGAAGACGGCGGTGACCTGGCGGCCCTTGAGGTAGTCGACGATCCGCATGAGGAGCACCTTGACGTCGGTCGAGGTGCCCAACGAGGTGAAGTCGGTGATGGGGTCGATGACCACGACGTCGGGGGCGTGGGCCTGGACCTCCTGGTAGACGGTCGTGAGGTGGCGCTCCAGGCCGAGCTCGGTGGGGCGGCTGGCGTGGATGCGCAACCTGCCCTCGTCGACCCACCGGCCCAGATCGAGGCCGACCGAAGCCATGTTCCGAGCCAGTTGGCGGCCGGACTCCTCGAACGCGAGGTACAGGCAGCGCTCGCCCCGCCGGCATGCGGCATCGGCGAAGGCGGCGGCGAAGGTGGTCTTCCCGGTGCCGGACTCGCCGGAGATCATCGTCGTGCTGCCCTTGTACCAGCCGCCCCGGCCGACCATGGCGTCGAGCTCGGGGACGCCGGAGGACACGATCTCTGTGCTGGCGGGGTGGTCGAGGCGAAACGACGTGACGGGGACGACGCTCACGCCGCCGGCGTCGATGACGAAGGGGTACTCGTTGGTGCCGTGGCCGGAGCCCCGCTGCTTCACCACCCTGATCCGCCGCACGGCGATCTGGTCGTCGACGCGGTGGTCGAGGGTGATGACACAGTCGGCCACGTACTCCTCGAGCCCGTGGCGGGTGATCGTGCCCTCGCCCCGTTCGCCGGTGACGATGGCGGTGACACCCTGGCCCTTGAGCCACGAGAACAGCCGGCGCAGCTCGGCCCGCAGCTTGGCCGTGTCGTCGAGGGCCGAGAACAGCACCTCGATGGTGTCGAGGACCACCCGCTTGGCGCCGACCTCCTCGATGGCGAAGCGGGTGCGGATGAAGAGGGCCTCGAGGTCGTAGTCGCCGGTCTTGTCGATCCGCTCCCGCTCGACCTTCACGTGGTCGACGACGAGCCTGCCGGCGCGGCAGAGGGCGTCGAGGTCCCACCCGAGGGAGGCGACGTTCGCGGTCAGCTCTTCGGCCGTCTCCTCGAAGGCCAGGAACACCCCCGCCTCCCCCATCTC
>DATLHA010000101.1:0-5860 GCA_035540095.1 Acidimicrobiales bacterium
GGCCTGGATCTCGCCGCCCATGCACTTGAGGGCGGCGGCGCTGATCACGCCCTCGGGCGTGCCGCCCACGCCGAAGAGGATGTCGGCGCCCGACTCCGGCCAGCCGGTGGAGATGGCGCCGGCCACGTCGCCGTCCTGGATCAGGCGGATACGGGCGCCGGCGGCGCGGATCTCCTCGATGAGCTCGTTGTGGCGGGGCCGGTCGAGCACGACCGCGGTCATGTCACGCACGGACTTCTTCAAGGCGGAGGCTGCCGACTTGAGGTTGTCGGTGGGGGACTGGGTGATGTCGATCGACCCGGCCGCCTCGGCGCCCACCGCCAGCTTGTCCATGTAGAACGCCGGCCCGGGGTTGAACATCGTGCCCCGGCCGCTGACCGCGATCACGCACAGGGCGTTGCTTCGCCCCATGGCGGTGAGCGTGGTGCCCTCCAGGGGATCGACGGCGATGTCGGTCTGGGGCTCGGAGCCGTCGCCCACGTTCTCGCCGTTGTAGAGCATGGGCGCGTCGTCCTTCTCGCCCTCCCCGATGACGATGATCCCGTCCATCTGGACGGTGGAGAGAATCACGCGCATGGCCTCGGTGGCGGCCGCGTCGGCTCCCTCTTTGTCGCCTCGGCCCATCCAGCGGGCGGATGCCAAGGCGGCGGCCTCGGTCACCCGGACCAGTTCCATGGCCAGGTTGCGGTCGGGGGGCTGGGGCTGAGCGCTCATGACGGGCACCCTATCTCGACGGCTATGGGGGTCGCCCGTCGGCGCTACGCTCGCCGCCGATGGCCCCGGAGGCGAGTGGATGATCATTTACTGCCCCCGGTGCGGCACCCCCTTCCGCGAGGACTTCAAGGGCGACTGGTTCGAGTCCAGCCTCCGGTGCACGGACTGCGCGTTGGTGCTGACCGAGCCGCCGCTCACGCTCGCCAAGGGCGACGGCGAGGACGAGGTCGACTACGACCTTCGGGAGTGGCAGACCGCCGAGCGAGCCGGCGCCACCGCCGCACTGGTCGAGGTCGACATCCCCTACCGGTGGGAGCCCGACCTCGTACTCGTGGTGCCGGCCGTGGCCGAGGACGAGGTCGACGTGCTCCTCGACGAGCTGGAGGACGTCGAAGAGCTCGAGGAGGAGGACGACGAGGTCGGTGCCGACGGCGGCGCTCTGGCCCAGGAGGCCATGGGCGACCTCTTCGTGGCCGCCGACCGCCTCCAGCACGACCCGCTCGACGACCGGATGGCGGCCGACCTCTTGATGGCGGCGGGCACGGTCGGCGTCTCCGGGCCCCCCTACGGCATCGAGCGGTCGGTGTGGCGCCGGATCCAGGGCCTGGCCTCGACGCTGGCCACCGACCTGGAAGAGGCCGCGGACGAGGAAACGGTGGCGGCCGACGCTCGGGCGCTCCGCGAATACCTGCGCGACCTGGTGTAGTCCCGCCATGCTGCTGGCCGAGATCGAGATCCGCCACTCGCGGGCCGTGGCCCCCACCCGCCGGGTCGCCCTGGGCCCTTTCTGGCTGCCCACCGACCCGTCGCCCGGCTACGGCGGCATCCTGCTCGGCGGCATCGTGGCCGCCCACCTCGTCGACGCCGCCGACGAGCTGCGGGACGACTACCTGACCTTGCTCGACGACCTCGAGGCGGGCAAGCGCATCTCCCAGCCCCGCCTGCGCCACCGGTTCCAGGTCGACGTCGTCGGCCTCGACCGCAGCCGCCACAAGCTGGTGGGCCAGGCGGAGAACGCCAACCTCGGCGAGGTCCGCTTCGAGCTGCAGGGGGAAGGCCGGCCGGTGCCCCAGGTACTCGGCGCGGCCTACGCCGCCGCCCGCCTGCACCCAGACGCCCAGCCCCTCGTCTTCGCCGCCATGCGCAAAGCCGCCGTGTGGGAGGACGGCGCCAGCCCCGCGCTGGCCCGGTTCCTGACCGACCTCACCAACGTGGCGCCGACGTGGTGGCGCAAGTTCTCGACCGACGAGCGCTGGGCGCTCGAAGTGCTCGGGTTCGGGCCCGACGAGGAGCAGCCCGGCCGCGACGAGGTCCAGCAGCGGTTCCGGACCCTGTTGCGGGAGTCCCACCCCGACCACGGCGCCGAGCACGAGGGCGCCGGCCAGCGCATCCTCGAGCTCACCGAAGCCCGCCGTATCCTGCTGCCGTGAGCATCGCCGTCCTGCTCACCCCGGGCGCCAGCGCCACCAAGGACCACCCGTCGCTGGTGGTGATCGACGGCGAGCTGGAGGCGGTGGGCATCCCCGTCGGGCGCATCGGCCTGCCGTCGTCGCGCCCGGGGCCCAAGGTGCTCCGGGCCATCGCCGAGGGCGCCGGCGCCCTGGCGGCGAGGGCCGGCGTCGAGCCGGCCGACATCGTCCTCGGCGGCCGCTCCTTCGGGGGCCGGATGTGCTCGGTGGCGGCGGCCGACGGCCTGCCCGCTCGGGGCCTGGCCCTCCTCAGCTACCCCCTGCACCCGCCGGGCCGGCCCGAGCAGCTGCGGGTCGAGCACTTCCCCCGGCTGACGATGCCGTGCCTGTTCGTCTCCGGTACCAGGGACGCGTTCGCGAGCCCGGAGGAGCTGGAGGCGGCGTCGGCGCGGATCCCCGGCCCGGTGACCCACGTCTGGATCGACGGCGGCGACCATGGCATGGGGCGGCACAACCTGGACGTGGCCCTCGCGGTCAGGGACTGGGTCCTGGGGGTGGCCGGTCCTCGGGGTTGAGGTCTTCGAGCTCGCGGCCCGCCGTCTCCGGGTAGGCCGCCACCACCAGCACGGCCAGCAGGAGCGGCCCCGCGGCGAGGATCGCCATGGCCGGGGCGATGCGCCCGAAGTGGTCGGACAGCACGCCGCACAGGATCAGCCCGCCGGCGCTACCCACGAGTGACGTCACCGCCACCAACCCGTTGGCCCGCCCCCGCATGCCCGTCGGGAACAGCTCCGGGCCGTACACGCCCAGGGCGGGGATGGCGGCGGCCGAGATGATCGTGCCCATCATCGCCACCACCCACATCGACCAGCCCTGCGAGTGGAAATACCAGACCGTGAACAGGGTGCCGAAGACCAACGCCACCGCGGCGACGACCCGCCGGCCCCGCACATCCGCGATCCGCCCGCCGGCGATGATGCCGATGACCGCCGGCGTGCCGATGGTCACCGACAGCAAACCGATGCGCGCACCGCTGAATCCTCGCTCGTCGCGCAGGAACTGGTTGCCGAACTGGGAGCTGGGGGCGGTGAACAGGTTGACCAGCACGCCCGACGCGGCCAGCAGCAGCAGGCGCCCGCCGTGGCCGGCCATGGATCCGGGCACGTGGGGGGCGATGTAGCGCCGGCTCTCCGGCAGCCGCCGGCGCACGGCGGCGACGATGGGAAGGCCGAGGAGGGGGACCAGGTACAGGAGCCGCCAACCCTGGCTCCCGAGGTCGGCGAGGCGAAGGCCGAGGACGCACACCCCGGCCCCCAGCCCGCTGGACATGGCGAGCAGGCTGACGGCGTAGGCGCGGGACCCGGCGGGCATCTCCTCGGCGGCCACGATGGTGACCAGCAACAGGATGGCGGTGGCGAAGGCCCGGGCCAGCATCTGGCTGGCCGCCAGCCACGGCAACGAGGGTGCCAGCGCCCCGGTGACGGCAAGGAGGGCTCCGGCGGCCGCGGCCCACACCAGGACGGTCTTCCGTCCCCGTTTGTCGGCCTGGATCAGGATCAGCAGCGCGACGAGGCCGCCGACCCGCACGACACTGCCCGCCACACCGAGTGCCGAGTTGCTGGAACCGAACTCGTCGCCGGCGAAGGGGACGGTCTGGGTGAACAGCGTGCCCAGATAGCCGGAGGCGATGGTCAGCAGGGCCAGGGTGCCGAGCACCGACGCGGCCCGGGCGTCCAGGCGGGCGGGCGGCGCCCACCACGGCGCCCGCTCCGTGCCCTTCTGGTGCAGTGCCCGCTTGAAGAGGGGCACGAAGAGGAAGCCGAAGTACGGCACCGCCAGCCGGAAGTCGACGGTCTGGGTGACGAGCACCGGCTGTCCGGGCGCGGTGCCCCGGACCACGTCGACGGTGCGCTCGTAGGACAGCACGGGCCCCGACTCGGCCTCGAACCGGCCCTCGCCGGCGTCGCGCTCGAGGACCACGTCGGTGCGGGGACGCAGGATCTCCGCCACGCCGGCCGCGTCGGTCTCCGAACGCACGACGACACGGGCCACGGGCTAGGCAAGCTACACGCGGGAAGAAGCCCCGCTGGCGCGGGGTTGTAGCCTTATGACATGAGCGAGGCAGAGACGAGCAACCGATGAGCACTGTCATGCAAGAGCAGCTCCTGGAAGCCATCGAGGTCATCCGCCCCGCACTGCAGGCGGACGGGGGCGACATGACTCTCGTCGGCGTCGACGAGGAATCCGGCCGGGTGGAGATCGAGCTGGTGGGCGCCTGCGGCAGCTGCCCGGCGTCGACCATGACCCTCAAGGCCGGCATCGAGCGCATCCTCAAGGACCGGGTCCCCGGCGTCACCGAGATCGTGGCGGTGGGCCAGGACGAGACTCTCCTCGATATCGGCCAGTACTGACCCGGGGCCCCTATGGCGCCGGCGGGGTGTGGACGGCCCACGCCACGCGGCCGAGCTCGGCGAAGGTCGACAGGTCGGCGTGCGCCGGCACGATGCGCACGGTGAAGCCGTAGCGGCCGGCGCGGTCGCAGGTGAAGGTGCCCTCGTAGCAGTGGGTGCCCTCGGTGTGCGGGCCCTCGGTGAGGGTCATGGACTGGAGCGACGGGTCGGTCAGCTCGTCCGCGGGGCCGACGGCGCCGTGGACGAGTTGCACGTCGACGTCCTCCGGGCCCAGCGTCCCCAGCACGACCTCGGCTGAGACGGCCCGGTCGCGGCCCAGGTCGATGGCCACGCCCTCGCTGTGGACGGCCACCACCGACACGTCCGGCCACCCGTCGATGACCCGCTGCTTCCATGCGGCGAGGGCCTTGGCCCGCCCGTGACCGTCGCCCAGCATGGCGTCGGCGCCGGCGGCGGCCGGTTCGTAGAGGTCGGCGACGTAGTCGCGCACCATCCGGCTGGCCGACACCTCGGGGCCCAGGGTCCGCAGTGTCCGGCGCACCTTCTGCAGCCAGCGCACCGGCGGGCGACCGGGCGCCCGCTCGTAGAAGAGGGGGACGACCTGGCGCTCCAGGATGTCGAACAGGCTGGACGCCTCGGCGTGGTCCCGCCGGCCCAGGTCGTCCCAGCCCTCGGTGGAGGCGATGGCCCAGCCGTTCTCGCCGTCGAAGTACTCGTCCCACCAGCCGTCACGGATCGAGCAGTTGAGGACCCCGTTCAGCGCCGCCTTCTCGCCGCTGGTCCCGCATGCTTCGAGGGGCCGGCGGGGGGTGTTGAGCCAGACGTCGCAGCCCTGGAGCAGCATGCGGGCCACGGCCATGTCGTAGTCCTCGAGGAACGCCATCCGGTGGCGGACGTCCTCCTGGCGGGAGAACTGGACCACCTGGCGGATGAGGTCCTTGCCCAGGTCGTCGGCGGGGTGGGCCTTGCCGGCGAACAGCAGCTGCACCGGGCGGTCGGGGTCGAGGAGGAGCTTCTTGAGGCGGTCGCCCTGGGACAGGAGCAGCGTCGCCCGCTTGTACGGGGCGAAGCGCCGCGCAAAACCGATGGTCAGAACCCCGGGATCGAACGCCTCGTCGGCCCAGGCGGCGTCGGACTCTGACACCCCTCGGCTCAGCGCCGATTCATGCAGGCGCCGGCGGACGAAGGCGACCAGGCGCTCCCGGGCCTGCTGGCGAGCGCGCCACAGCTCGTCGTCGCCGGCGTCCTCGATGCGGGCCCAGCGGTCGTGACCGGCCTGGCTCCACTCCGGCAGGACGTGGCGGTCGAAGAGGTCGCGCATCTCGG
>DATLHA010000102.1:0-8995 GCA_035540095.1 Acidimicrobiales bacterium
CCCCCACCACCTCGACGACCGGGTCCCCGGGCACCACCACCGCTCCCGTCCCCAGCTCGGTGACGATCGACCTCGGCCGGTCGGCCGACGTGTCCCTCGTCGTGGTACGGGGCTGCAACTGCCAGGTCGAGCGCTCGATCGACGGCCGGACCTGGACCGCGGTCGGTCGGGCCACCGGCTTCACCGCCGTCATCCCCTCCCGCACCGGCCCCGCCCGCTTCCTCCGCCTCACCGGCATCTACAGCGAGGTGCGGGAGGTCTCGGTGTGGGAGGGTGCGGCGCCGGCGGCCGGCCCACCCACGACCCTGCCGGCTGACCTGCCGCCTGCGGGCGCCCCCGGCGCCTCCGCGGGGGCCCGTGTACCGGTCGACGAGCCCGCCGACTCACGCACGGTGCCGGCGCTCATCGCCCTGGGCGCCCTGCTGGCCGCCGCCATCGCCACCGCCGCCGCCGGGGTGGGCACCCGCCGGCGCTGACGGGTCCGGACCACGTCTGTCCGCCCGCTACGGTCCTGGCTCACATGCGCCGGCTTCTGCCCCTGCTCGTCGCCGTCCTGGCCTGGGCGACCACCGCGTGCCAGGTCACCCTCACCGCCGGCGTCGACGTGAACCGGGACGGCACCGGGCGGGTGGTTGCCGGCCTGGGGCTCGACGACGACGCGGTCAAGGAGGTCGGCGACCTGGCCACCGCCCTCCGGCTCGACGACGTGCGGGCCGCCGGCTGGCGGGTCGAGCCCCCCCGCAGGGAGGGCGACGGGATGACGTGGATCCGGGCGGCCAAGCCCTTCACCGAGCCGGAGCAGGTGCCGGCGATCGTCGCCGAGCTCAACGGTCCGGACGGGCCGTTCCGGGGCTTCCGGGTCGAGCGCACGAAGTCGCTGACCAGGAGCAGGACCACCTTCACCGGCACGGTCGATCTCGTCGCCGGACTGACCGGCCTGTCGGACCCCGAGCTCACCGCCGCGCTGGGCGACGTCGACCTCGGGCTCGACGTCGAGGGCCTGCGCCGGCGGTTCGGCGACCAGCTCGACGTCCGGGTGACCGCCGGCCTGCCCGGTGAGGTGAAGACCAACGCCCCGGCCCGTGAGGGCGGCCGCGCCCTCTGGGCCCCCGACCTGGGCCAGACCGTCCGTCTGGAGGCGTCCAGCGAGGCCCTCCGGGTCGACCCCCGGCTGGTCGCCGCCGCCGCCGGCGCCCTTCTTCTGGCCAGCGTGCTGCTCGTCCTGCTCGTCCGCCGGCGCAGACCCGCGGCCCGGTCGTCCTGACCGACCTGGCTGTCAACGAGCACCTGGTCGGGCGGGCGGCGCTGCGGTCCCGATCAACTCCTCGAGAGCGCGCATGTGCTCTTGCACGGCCCTTCGGCCGGCTCGGGTCAGCCCGATCCACGTGGTGCGACGGCCGTCGATCGTCTCCTTCCTCGTGGTGAGGTAGCCGGCTTCGGCCAGCGCGCTGGCGTGCTTGGACAACACCGAGTCCGCGACCTGGAGGCTGTCGCGCAGCGTGTGGAACTCGGCCGCCTCGACCGCGCTGAGGATCGCGCACAGCCGGAGACGGAGCGGTGCGTGGATGATCGGGTTGAGCTCGGTCATCTGCGGTCCAGGTAGCGAGCCATCCACCACCGATCGGCGACCGCCGTCGCTGGAAGGGCGCAGAGGGCGACGAGCGCCGACAGCACCGGAAAGCCGGCGACCATCGACCACGTCGCTCCCACGATGCAGGGAACCAGCACCACAATGAACAGTCCGACCACGACACGGGTGGATCGCGGACCACCGAACCCGCTGACGCCGGTCACCGACGCGCCGTTGCGGGCCCGGAACATGCGGGTGGCCGACGCCAGCGCAGCGACCTGCACGGCGAGCGCGAGCACGAAGGCCACCGTGCCGAAGCGCCATGTGCTGTTGCCGAGCGCGATGCCGTACGCCAGGGCGGCGTTCCCCGACCCGGTGACCAAGCTGTAGCCACGAGGCATGGCCAGCCTGGCGACGAAGGCATCTCTCACCGCCGCTGCGGCTGCGAGGTCTTCGGCGGCGTCGGCGGGTGACGGAGTCGAGGGCGCGCTTTCCATAGTGGAAAGTATAGGTGCAACTTTCCAAGATGGAAAGTGGGCGCACGGCCGGAGTGTCGCAGGCGCTCGGTAGGGTCCCACCCGCGATGGCGAAGATCAGATCGACCTACCGCTGTGCCCAGTGCGGCGCCGAGGGCCCGCAGTGGACCGGCCGCTGCGCCGGCTGCGGGGCATGGAACACCATGGCGGAGGAGCGGCTGGCGCCGGCCACGCCGGCTGACGCCGCCCTCGTCGCCCCCAGCCGCGTCGTCCCTATCGCCGAGGTCGAGAGTGAGGGCTGGGCGCCCCGGCCGGTCGGGATCGGCGAGCTCGACCGGGTGCTGGGCGGCGGCCTGGTGGCCGGCTCCGTCACCCTGCTCGGCGGCGAGCCGGGCATCGGCAAGTCCACCCTCCTCCTCCAGGCCCTGGCCGCCCTGGCCAGGCCCAGCTCCGTGCACAACGGGGATGACGGCATCACCTGCCTGCTGGCCTGCGCCGAGGAGTCGGCCCAGCAGGTGCGCATGCGCGCCGCCCGCCTCGGCGCCCTCTACCCCAAGCTGTGGCTCGTCGCCGAGACCGACCTCTCCGCCATCCTGGCCCACGCCGCCGAGGTGCAGCCCGACGTTCTCGTCGTCGACTCCATCCAGACCGTCTTCGACCCCCATCTGGCTTCCGCCCCCGGCTCGGTGGCCCAGGTCAGGGAGTGCGCCCACCGCCTGGTGCGGGCGGCCAAGGACGCCGGCCGGGCCACGATCATCGTCGGCCACGTCACCAAGGACGGAGCCCTCGCCGGCCCCCGGGTGCTCGAGCACGTGGTCGATACCGTGCTGTCCTTCGAAGGCGAGCGCCACCACGCCTTGCGCCTGCTGCGGGCGGTGAAGCACCGATTCGGCCCCACCAGCGAGCTCGGGCTGTTCGAGATGACCGACGACGGCCTGGCCGGCGTGCCCGACCCCGGCCGGCTGTTCCTCTCCGACCGCCAGGCCCATGCCCCCGGCTCGGCGGTGGTGCCCACCCTGGAAGGGCACCGCCCGCTCACCATCGAGCTGCAGGCGTTGGTGTCCAAGTCTCCGCTCGGCATGCCCCGGCGGTCGGCCCAGGGCCTCGACGCCGGCCGCCTGGCCATGATCTGCGCCGTCCTCGAAGAACGGGCCAAGGTCCTGACGAGCGGGGCCGACGTGTACGCCCTCGCCGTCGGTGGCGTCCGGATCGTCGAGCCGGGCGCCGACCTCGCCCTGGCCCTGGCCCTGGTGTCCTCGGTCGTCGACCGGCCGCTGCCCGCCGACCTGGTCGCCTGCGGCGAGATCGGGCTGTGCGGGGAACTGCGCCAAGCCGGTCAGACCGGCCGGCGCCTGGCCGAGGCGGCCCGGCTCGGCTTCCGCCGGGCCATCGTGCCGGCGTCGGCCCCACAGCCACCACCCGGTTTCGAGGTCCTCCGGGCGTCGACCCTCCTGGAGGCCCTGGCCAGGGCCGGCCTTCCCGCCGGCGACAAACCGGTAGGATTCTCGCGTGCCGTCTCGGCGTGATTATGCGATCACCGATGCGCTGACGATGGTCGCCCCCGGGCAGCCCCTGCGCGAGGGGCTCGACCGGATCCTCCAGGCCAACATGGGTGGCCTCATCGTCGTCGGCGACGGCCCGGAGGTGCTGGCCATCTGCTCGGGCGGATTCCTGCTCGATGCCGAGTTCAGTCCCCAGCGCCTGTCCGAGCTGGCCAAGATGGACGGCGCCATCATCCTGGCACCCGACGCCAGCCGCATCGCCCGGGCCAACGTCCACCTGGTGCCCAATCCCAACGTGCCCACGTCGGAGACCGGCACCCGCCACCGCACCGCCGAGCGGGTGGCCCGCTCGATCGCCGTCCCGGTCATCTCCGTGTCCGAGGACCTCTCGGTCATCGCCGTCTACTACGGCCCCATCAAGCACCCGCTCGAGCTGACGGCCAGGCTCCTCAACCGGGCCAACCAGGCGCTGCAGACCCTGGAGCGCTACAAGAACCGACTCGACGCCGTCGCCGGCACCCTGACCGCCCTCGAGGTCGAGAACCTGGTGACGGTGCGAGACGTCGTCACCGTCCTCCAGCGCACGGAGATGGTGCGCCGCATCGCCGAGGAGATCAACGGCTACATCATCGAGGCCGGCACCGACGGCCGCCTCGTCCGCCTCCAGCTGGAAGAGCTGATGGGCGGCGTGGAGGACGACCGCCGCCTGGTGATCCAGGACTACTCCCACATGGGGGAGAAGTGGAACCTGTCAGAGGCCATGGAGGCCCTGGCCCAGCTCACCACCGAGGAGATC
The DNA here is from genome assembly GCA_035540095.1 of Acidimicrobiales bacterium. GTDB lineage: Bacteria > Actinomycetota > Acidimicrobiia > Acidimicrobiales > AC-14 > CADCTB01. Next base: position 4,345 of record DATLHA010000102.1, read on the forward strand.
CTCGACCTGCGGGCGGTGACGTCGGTCCTCCACCTTCCCTCCAGCGGCTCGGAGCTCGACTTCCCGCTCCAGCCCAAGGGGTACCGCCTGCTGCACCGAATCCCCCGCATGCCAGAGGCGGTGATCGAGGCCATCGTCGCCCGCTTCGGCACCCTCGACAAGATCCTCGACGCCGACGTGAAGGACCTCGACGAGGTCGACGGGGTCGGCGCGGCCCGGGCCCGGGCCATAAAGGAGAACCTTCTGCGCGTGGCCGAAGGCACCGGCTTCGACCGGTTCTGAAGGCCCACCTTTGGCACAGCCAGCCGATTCCTGGCACTCTGGAGTAGTCCTCCGCTCGTCTAACCGGGAGTTGTATGGCCTTCGATGTAGGTGACAAGGTCGTCTACCCCCATCACGGTGCGGCGGTGATCGAGCGGCGCGAACGGCGGGATGCCTTCGGTGCCGACCGTGAGTACCTCGTCCTGCGCCTGGCTTACGGCGACCTCACCCTCATGGTGCCGGCCGACAACACCGACGAGGTCGGCCTGCGCGAGGTCATCAACGACGAGGAGGTCGAGGAGGTGTTCGCCGTCCTTCGCAAGAAGGAGGCGCGCATGCCGACGAACTGGTCCCGCCGCTTCAAGAACCACGTGGAGAAGTTGAAGTCGGGCGACATCTACCAGGTGGCCGAAGTGGTGCGGAACCTGTCGATCCGGGAGAAGGACAAGGGCCTCTCCGCCGGCGAGAAGCGGATGCTGACCAAGGCCCGCCAGATCCTGGTGTCGGAGCTGACCTTCGCCCTCAGCGTCACCGAGGAAGAAGCCGAGAAGAAGCTCGACGAGGCGCTTCCCTAGCCAGCGGTGACCGTCTGGGCCATCGTGGTGGCCGCGGGGAGCGGCTCCCGCTTCGGGGGCCCCAAGCAGTTCGCCGAGCTCCGAGGCAGGCGAGTCGTGGATTGGGCGCTGGTGGCCAGCCGGTCGGTGGCCGACGGCGTCGTCCTCGTCGTGCCGCCCTCCCACCTGGAGGACGAGGCGCCGGCGGCCGACGTGGTCGTGGCCGGCGGTGCCACCCGCTCCGAGTCCGTGCGGGCCGGCCTCGGCGCCGTCCCCGCCGGCGCCGAGGTGGTGGTGGTCCACGACGCGGCCCGGCCCTTCGCCCCGCCGGCGCTGTTCGAGGCGGTGGTGGCCTGCGTGCGCGCCGGCGCCGACGCCGCCATCCCTGGTATCCCCATCGCCGACACCGTCAAGCGGGTGGCCGGCGGGCGGGTGCTGGCCACGCTGAACCGCGACGAGCTGGTGGCGGTGCAGACGCCCCAGGCCTTCGCCGCCGACGCCCTGCGCAATGCCCACGCCGGGGGCGGCGAGGCCACCGACGACGCCGCATTGGTGGAGGCGGCCGGCGGGCGGGTCATGGTCGTGCCCGGCGACGCCGCGAACACCAAGATCACGCGAAGAGCGGATCTCGGTTGAGAGTCGGGCTCGGGTTCGACGTCCATCCGTTCAGCGACGACCCCGCCCGCCGGCTGGTCCTGGGCGGCGTCCACCTCGCCGGCGAGCGCGGCCTGGCCGGCCACAGCGACGCCGACGTGGTGGCCCATGCCGTGGCCGACGCCCTCCTCGGCGCCGGCGGCCTGGGCGACCTGGGCCAGCACTTCCCCGACACCGACCCGGCGTGGGCCGGCGCCGACAGCCTGGCCATCCTGGCCGGGGTGGTCGAACTGCTGGCCGGCGCCGGCTGGTCGGTCGGCAACGTCGACTGCACCGTCCTCCTGGAGGCCCCCAAGCTGGCGCCCCACCGCGCCCGGATGGGGGCCAACCTGGCAAGGGTCGTGGGGGCGGACGTCGGCGTGAAGGCCACCCGGGCCGAGGGCCTGGGCGCCGTCGGAAGGGGAGAGGGGGTGGCGTGTTGGGCGGTCGCCCTCGTCGAACCGAGCTAGGCCGTGAGCCCGTGAACCGCCGATTGGGCGGCGAGCAGGTCGAGGGGCGCCAGGCCGTGGCCGAGCTCCTCGCCGCCGGCCGGCGTGCGGTGACCGACGTCTGGATGTCGCAGGACCTGCAGCCGGCGCCGATCCTCGGCCGCATCGAGACGCTGGCCAACGACGCCAGGGTGCCCCTCACGCGGGTCAGCCGCAGCCGGCTGGACGCCGAGGCGGCTACCGACGCCCCCCAGGGCGTCCTGGCCCATGCTCGGCCGCTGCCGGAGGCCGATTTCGACGACCTGTGCCGGCCCCCCGGGGGCGCCGGCCCGAAGCCCTTCCTCCTCGCCGTCGACGGGGTGACCGACCCCCACAATCTCGGCGCCCTCCTGCGCAGCGCGGAGGCCGCCGGCGCGACCGGTGCCGTGCTGGCCCGCCACCGGGCCGTCCACGTCACCCCCACGGTCGCCAAGGCGGCGGCCGGCGCCATCGAGCACGTCCCGCTGGCCCTCGTCGCCGGCATGCCCGCCGCCCTGGCCCGGGCCAGGGAGCTGGGGTGCTGGGTGGTGGGCCTGGCCGGCGACGGCACCCAGTCGCTCTTCGACGGCCTCCCGGTGGCCGACGAGCCCATCGTCGTCGTCGTCGGAGCCGAGGGCGCCGGCCTGTCCCGCCTGGCCCGGGCCCGCTGCGACCTCGTCGCCCGCATCCCGATGAAGGGGCGGCTGGCCTCGCTCAACGTCGGCGCCGCCGGCGCGCTCGCGCTGTTCGAGGTCAGCCGGCGACGCTGAGAGGCGAGGTTCTGGTTGAGAGACCGTTGACACACGGGGATCGCGTGACTAGAAAGTGGCAACTCGCTGTAGTCACTTCTCATCTACTGACACCCGTCGAACGCCACGCTCTCGCAGTAGCCAGGAGCCCGGATGCCCCACTCCAGCGCCACCTCCTCCGATGTCTCGGACGAGGTGCTGGTGCGCCTCTTCCACGAAGGTGACGTCGAGGCGCTCGACCTGCTGCTCGAGCGCTACCGCCGCTTCGCCGGCGCCAAGGCCCGGGGCTACTTCCTCGCCGGCGGGGACAACGACGATCTCCAGCAGGAGGCGATGATCGGCCTGTTCAAGGCCATTCGCGACTTCCGCCACGGCCAGTCCTCGTTCCGGGCCTTCGCCGAGTTGTGCGTGACCCGCCAGATCATGACCGCCATCAAGGGGGCGTGCCGGCAGAAGCACCAGCCGCTGAACCGCTACGTCTCCCTGTGGGGCCTGCGGGTGATCGACGACCCGTCGGAGCGGTTGGTCGAGGAGCTGTTCGACCAGCGGGTGCCCGACCCGGCCGACGAGGTGGTCAGCCTGGAGGGCCAGGCCGCCATGCGGACCGCCCTGGCCGCCATGCTGTCCAACCTGGAGGTCGACGTCCTCCGCCTTCACCTCGACGGCTGCTCCTACCAGGAGATCGGCGACCGGCTGGGCCGTCACGTCAAGGCGGTCGACAACGCCCTCCAGCGCATCAAGCGCAAGCTGGAGGGCCATCTGGCCGGAGCCACGGTCGCCCACAGCGTGCCGGCGGCCTGACGCTCCGTGAGACTGGAGCCGGTGGTCGGATTCGAACCGACGGCCTGACGATTACAAGTCGCCTGCGCTACCGGACTGCGCCACACCGGCCTTGGAGACACGGTAGCCGGGGGTCCTTGACCTGGGTGCCAGATGCGGGCAGCCTGGCTCGGATGCCTCTGACCGATCGTGACCGTGCGATTCTCGACTTCGAGCGCACGTGGTGGTCAGAGCCAGGCCCCAAGGCGGCGGCGATCCAGGCCCGCATCGGTCTGTCGCCGGCCCGGTACTACCAGCTCCTGTCCGCCCTGATCGGATCGCCGGACGCCGCCGTCTACGATCCTCTGGTGGTCCGGCGCCTGCGCAGGATGCGCACCAACCGCCGGCGGGCCCGCATCGAGGGTGGCCGCGCCGTGCAGCCTCGCGGCCGGTGAACCAGGGGATGCGGTGAGTCAGAGAAAGGGCATCCCGGGCCGGCCACCACGCCAGCCTGCCGGCGGCGCCGGCGGCCCGGCGGGGAACGCCGGCGCCCGGGGGGCGCTCCTGCTCGCCGTCGCCGTCATCCTCGGCATCGTGCTCCTGCAGCAGTTCGACACCCCGAGCGTCCCCAGCGGTCAGGTCTCGGCCACGTCCGTCCCCGACGACGACGAGACCACCAGCACCACCCGCCCGGTCGGGCTGACCACCGTCCCCCAGACCACCACCACCGCGGGGCGGGCCCGCCCCAAGGCGGAGGTGAAGGTGCTGGTGGCGAACGGCGCCGGCGTGCGAGGCCTGGGCGCGTCCACCACCAACTCGTTGCGGGAACGGGGCTACACCGATATCGCCACCCCCACCGACGCCACGACGTCGGTGGAGAGGACCGCCATCCAGTACGTCGAGGGCTACGAGGCCGAGGCCCGGGAGCTGGCCGGGGTGCTGTCCCTCCCGGCCACCGTGATCACCCGCCTGGCCTCCCCGCCGGTCGCCGCCGCCGACATAGCGGATGCCAAGCTCCTGGTGATCCTGGGCACCGACGTGTCGACTGCCCCCACGGCGCCGGGGGCGACCACCACCACCCGCCGGCCCTAGACATCCCACGGGCCGTACCTGTCAAGCCGCTTCTTCCATGCGGTGCGCCCAGGCGGTGTCCTCGTCGTAGAGAACGCCATGGCGGAGGCAGCCGTGCAGGATGCCGACGAGTCGGTTGGCCAGAGCTCGTAGGGCG
>DATLHA010000103.1:0-25749 GCA_035540095.1 Acidimicrobiales bacterium
GCCCCCGACCAGCCCCACGACCGCCCGGGGTACGGGTTTCACTTCGCCCGGCTCTCCGTGGGCGACACCCGGCGGGTGGCGAACGTCCACCGACAGGGCACCGCCCGCAACGTCCTCCTCGCCGGCCTCCACCTGGCCATCGGCGAATGGAACCTCGACCACGGCACACCGGGCCGGCGCATCGGCGTGCTCGTCCCTGTCGACCTCCGGCCCGCGGAGTGGGCGCACGAGGTGGTCGGCAACTTCTCGGTGACCGCCCGGGTCTCGACCAGCCGGCGCCACCGCTCCGGCGCCCGGGCGGCCATGAAGGCCATCACCGCCCAGAAGACCCGGAACAAGCGCTTTCGCACGGGCGTGGCCCTGCTGGCCGCCCTCGAACGCAACGGGCTCCTGCCGCTGTGGGCCAAGCAGTCGCTGGTCGTCCTCCAGCCGCTCACCCGCAACAAAGAGGTCGACACCGCCCTGCTCGCCAACGTCGGCTGGCTACCGGAGGCCCCGTCCTTCGGCGCCGAGGCCGGCGAGACGACCGCCATGTGGTGCTCGCTGCCGGCCCGGGCACCCCACAGCCTGTGCATCGGCGCGGTGGTCGTCGCCGGCCGCCTGCACCTGACCTTCCGCTACCCGCACCGACTGTTCGACGCCGACGCCGCCCGTCGGTTCGCCGAGTGCTACATCGAGCACGCCATTGCCGTGGCCGAGCGGCGCTGGTGAGCGAAGGCGGTCGGTCGGTCAGCTGCTTCTTTCGTCGACCAGCACGGTACCCCCGGTGCGCCAGTAGAACCCCTCCCGGCGCTCGAGGAACTCCTCCTCGACGAGATCCCGGCGGAGGGCGGCGTAGTCGGGATGGAAGCGCCCGAGCAGGTAGTTGACCTGCTCCTCGGGATAGGTCCGTCCCGGTTCGAACTGCCCCGAGAGGAAGTCGAGCACGATGAGGCGCTTCGACCGCTGGGCCGGTATGTGGGTCAGCTTCCCGTCGACCAGGTAGTTCCGGAGCACACCGGCCTGGTCCGCGGTCGCCCCGAGGTCCTCCGGCCGTATCCGTTTGCGCCGGGCGGCCGCCTGCTGGGCCGCGTCCTTGAACCGATCGGTGGCCACCCGCAGGACGCCCTCGCCGGCGGCTTCGACCACGCCGCCCCGGACGAGCCGGTCGAGCGCCTTGCGGATGCACCTGGCATCGAGACCGGTGGCGCCGGCGATCGCCGACTCGGTGGTCGCCCCGAGCACCACGGCGGCCATGACCTTCAGCCGGCTCTCCTCGGCGAGGAGGCCGACGAGGGCTTCCGGGCCGGCGTCAGTCATAGGCTTTCACCGTACCGCCGATGAATCCGACGGCGGTCCGACGTCTGAACGACAACACATCGTCAAAGCACGAAGGAGCACCGACATGCCCACCCGTGACACCGCCCCCAACGGGGCCCCGTGCTGGGTCGAGCTCATGACCTCCGATCACGCCCGTGCCCGTGACTTCTACGGCCAGGTCTTGGGCTGGACGTCGAACGAACCGAGCGACGAGTTCGGCGGCTACTTCATGTTCGAGAACGACGGGGTCCCCGTCGCCGGCGGCATGCCCACCATGCCCGACGCCGGCCCGCCCAACGTCTGGTCGATCTACCTGTCCACCGACGACGCCGACAAGGCGGTCGAGGCCGCCACGGCCAACGGCGGCCAGGTCATCGCCCCGGCCATGGACGTCGCCGACCTCGGCAGGATGGCCGTGGTCGTCGACCCCGGCGGCGCGGCCATCGGCATGTGGCAGCCGAACACCTTCGGTGGCTTCACCGTCCTGGCCGAGCCGGGCACGCCCGGATGGTTCGAGCTGCTCACCCGTGAGTACCAGGCCTCGGTCGACTTCTACCGCACCGTCTTCGGTTGGGACACCCGCACAATGAGCGACACCGACGACTTCAAGTACACGACCGCCAACGACGGCGACACCATGCTGGCCGGCCTCATGGACGCCACCGCGTTCCTCCCCGAGGGCGTACCGGCCCACTGGTCGGTGTACTTCGCGACCGCCGACACCGACGCCACCATCGCCAAGCTCACCGAGCTGGGCGGCTCCGTCGAGCAGCCGGCCGAGGACACTCCCTACGGTCGCATCGCCAAGGCCGCCGACCCCATGGGCGCCCGCTTCAAGCTGGTCGGCCCGAACGAGCAGATGCCGGCCACGTAGGCCCCGGCGGGCCCGCCGTTCTACGGCGTCGTGGCCTTGGCCTTCAGGAAGGCCACGTTCAGCGCCTCCTGCGCCGGCGCCTGGCTGGCGGCCATGAGGGCGGAGATGTCCTCCTTGGCCGCCTCGTACCCGGGCTCCGGCGAGACGTGAGGGTTCTTGTACCGCCAGGCGTAGTTCTCGTTCGCCGTGGACAGGGCCATGTGGAACACCGTCTCCCGGCCCTTGAAGTTGCGGCGGAACCGGTTGAACCGGCGGGACCGGGAGTAGAACGCCCGGTACGCCGTGGCCAGGCCGGTCTCGAGCTGCTGGGCGCTCATCTTCGCCGGCTCGAACACGCAGCTGTACATGTTGTACCGCTTCCAGTCGAACGTGGTGATGCGGTCGTCGGCCAGCATGCGGGCGTAGGTGGCGGTGCCCGGGTACGGCGTGAGGATCGAGAAGTGGGCCACGTCGACGTTGATGTTGTCGACGAACTGGGCCGTCTCCTCGAAGCAGTCCGGGCCCTGGCTGTCGAAGCCGAAGATGAACCCGCCCTCGATGCCGGCGCCGGCCTTGTGGACCTTGGCCACCAGCTCGCCGTACTCGCCGGGGCGGTTCTTCTTGTTGCACTCGACCAAGGCGTCGCGGTCGATGCCCTCGAAGCCGATGAACATGGTGCGCAGGCCGCTGCGGGCGGCCATGTCGAGCAGCTCGGTGTTGCGGGCCAGGCCGATCGACGCCTGGGCGCCCCACCGCACCTTCACCCCCGACGACAGGATGGCCTCGGACAGCTCGCCGCAGTAGTCGAGGTCGGCGGCCAGGTCGTCGTCGAGGAAGAAGACGTAGGCGAACTCGCCCAGGTGCTGGCCCACCTTCTTGAGGACCTTGATCTCCTCGATGACCCGCTCGGGTGGGCTGTGGCGGGAACCCCGGCCGTTGATGCGGATGACCGAGCAGAAGTCGCAGTTGAAGCGGCAGCCCCTGGTGGTCTGGAGGGTGTTCAGGGGGGCGTAGCGGGCGATGGGCCACTTGTCGAGGATGTCGGCCCACTCGTGGTTCATGGGCACGGCGTCCATGTCCTGGAAGCTGCCCTGGTACATGCGCTGGAGGTTGCCGGCGGCGGCGTCGGCCAGGACGGTGCCGAAGATGGTGTCGGCCTCGCCGGAGACGACGGAGTCGCAGTGGCGCAGGGCCTCGATCGGGATCAGCGAGGCGTGGACGCCGCCCAGGACGACGGGCACACCCTTGGCCCGGTAGGCGTCGGCCAGGCGGTAGGCCTGGGGGGCGATCGACGTCCAGACGGTGAGGCAGGCGAGGTCGGGGACCTCGTCAGGGAGCTTCTGGAAGTTCTGGTCGATGACCTTGGGCTCCCAGCCGGCCCGGCGGGCGTGAGCGGCCAGCACGAGCAGTGCCATGGGCGGCATGCGGTGGCCGAACGTCTGATGGATGCCGGTACCACCCCACTTCGGGATGACGAGGTGGACGAGGGGCTTGTCGCGCTTGGCCGCTGGCACGTACGTACGCTACGCCCTGAACCGCACCCGTAGCTCGTCGAGGCCGCGGATCACGTAGTGGTCCCGGTAGGTGGGGTGCTCGGTGGCCAGCTCGAGGTCGGGGAGCCGGCGCAGCATGGTCTCGAAGGCGATCTGGCCCTCCAAGCGGGCCAGGGCGGCTCCGAGACAGAAGTGGGGGCCGCCGCCGAAGGCCAGGTGGCGGTTGGGGGTGCGGCCGACGTCGAGGCGGTCGGGGTCGGGGAACTGCTCCGGGTCGCGGTTGGCCGCCCCCAGGATGGCGACGGCCTGCTCTCCCTCGCGCACGATCTCCTCGCCGATGCGGACGTCCTGCTTGGCGATGCGGGCGGTCACGTGCACCGGGCTGTCGTAGCGGAGCAGCTCCTCGACGCCGGTGCGCACCAGGGACGGGTCGTCGCGCATGCGGGCCAGCTGGTCGGGGTTGCGCAGCAGGGCCAGGGTGCCGTTGCCGAGGAGGTTCATCGTCGTCTCGAAGCCGGCGACGAAGAGGAGGGTGGCGGTGCTGAGCAGCTCGGCGTGGGTGAGCTTGTCGCCCGCCGTCTCCGCCGCCAGCAGCGCCGACAGCAGGTCGTCGCGAGGCTCGGCCCGGCGGGCCTCGACCAGATCGGTGAAGTACTGGAAGAGGTACATGCCGGCGACCATGCCCCGGTCCATGGCCTCCTTCTCCAGGTAGCCGTCCAGGAGGCGGGAGGCGTCGGCCGACCACGCCTTGAACTTCTCCCGGTCCTGGCCCGGCACGCCCAGCAGCTCGCAGATGACGACGGTCGGGAGGGGATAGGCCAGGTCGCCCAGGACGTCCATCTCCCCGGTGTCCACCACCGCGTCGAGCAGCTCGTCGACCAGTGACTGGATACGGGGCCGCAGGGACTCGACCATCCGGGGCGTGAACGCCTGGCTGACCAGGGACCGCAGCCGGGTGTGGTCCGGCGGGTCGAGGAACATCATGAGGCTGGAGCCGACCTGGCGGACGGGACCCATGGCCGAGGCGTCGGGCCCGTCGGTGAGCAGCGCGGGGTTGGTGCTGAACCTCGGGTCGCGCAGGAGGGCGGCGCTGTGGTCGTGGCGGGTGAGGATCCAGCTGCCGTCGGGGGCGTGGTGGACGGGCTCCCGTTCCCGGATGAACCGGTAGATGGGGTACGGGTTCCCCCGGTTCTCGGGCAGCATGGGGCTGCTGAGGTTGGCCTCGGCGAGGGCTGCGGCCAGATCGGTGACGGCCATCGGTCCATCGAACCACAGGGAGATCGCTATCGGGCCGCGTTGGAGTGTGGTGACCGGCCTGGTGGGTGGCTGCCTGCTGGCCGCCAGCCTGCCCCCGGTGGGGGCGTGGCCGCTGGGGCTGCTGGGCGCGGCGCTGCTGTTCGTCGCCCTGGAAGGGCCCCGGCGGTGGGCCGTCGGGCTGGCCGCCGGCGCCGGCCTGTACGTACCGGGCCTGTGGTGGATGCGGGACTTCAGCCTGCCCGGCTACGTGGTGGCGACGCTGCTGCAGGCAGGCATCCTCATGGCGGGGATGTGGCTGGTGTCGGGGCGGTGGCGGGCGCTGTCCTTCCCCGCCGGCCTGGTGCTCGTCGAGGCGGTACGAGGGACGTGGCCGTTCGGCGGGCTCCCGATATCCGGCGTCGACCTCGGCCAGGTGGGCGGGCCGCTGGAGGGAGCGGCGCGCATCGGCGGGCGGCTGCTGCTGGTCGGGTTGGTCGGCGCCGGCGGCGTGGCCCTGGCCGAGCTGGCCCGCCGGCGATGGGCGGCGGCCGGCGTGGCCGCTGCGGTGGTCGTCCTGGTCGCCGGGCTCGGGGCGGTGGCGCCGGACGGGTCGGTCGACCGCCGGCTGACCGTCGCCGTGGTCCAGGGCGGCGGTCCCCGGGGTGTGCGGGCGGTGGCCCGGGACCCGGCACCGGTGTTCCAGCGCCACCTGGACGCCACCGCCGCCGGCGTGCGGGCGCCGGTCGACCTGGTGCTGTGGCCGGAGGACGTCGTCGACGTCGAGGGTGAGATCGCCGGGTTGGAGGAGGGCCGCACGCTCGCCGCCCTGGCCGACTCGCTGGACACCACCCTCGTCGCCGGCGTGGTCCAGGACGAGCAGGGCCGGCGGTTCCGGAACTCGGCCGTGCCCTGGGGGCCGGACGGGACCATGTACGGGCGCTACGACAAGGTCCACCGGGTGCCCTTCGGCGAGTACGTGCCGGCACGGGGGTTGTTCGAGCGCATCGCCGACCTCTCGGCCGTGCCCCGAGACGCCCTCGTCGGCGAGGGGCCGCCCATCCTCGACACGCCGGCCGGTCGCCTCGGCGTCGTCATCAGCTACGAAGTGTTCTTCCCCGACCGGGTGCGCGAAGCGGTACGGGAAGGGGGCCGCGTGGTGCTGGTGCCGACGAACGCCTCGTCGTACCGGCACGAGCAGATCCCCGCCCAAGAGGTCGCCGTCGCCCGGCTACGGGCACTCGAGGCCGGGCGCTGGGTGGTGCAGGCCGCTCCCACCGGCTACAGCGCGGTGATCGACCACCGGGGCCGGGTCGTCGAGCAGGGCGGACTGGGAGGCGCCGAGGTGCTGACCGCCGGCGTCGACCTGCGCACCGGCCGTACCCTTTTCGTGGCCCTCGGGTCGGCACCTTGGGTCTTGGCCGCCATCGCTGCGATTCTACTGAGTAAACTTGAGTGGGTACGGAGCAGGTTTGTTGACCAGCCTGGCCGGGAACCGGTATCATAAGCCGCAACGAAGCGAACTCGACCAAGGAGGTTGTCTCTCATGCTCATGCGTTTCGACCCCTTCCGTGACCTCGACCGGCTCACCCAGAACCTGTGGGGCACCGGCGAGGTCCGCCGGCTCAACGGCGTGCCCATGGACGCCTACCGGAAGGGCTCGGAGTTCGTCGTCCACTTCGACGTACCGGGGATCGACCCCGACACCATCGAGCTCACGGTGGAGAAGAACGTGCTGACCGTCAGCGCCGAGCGGGCCCGCCACTGGGGCGACGACGCCGAAGAGGTCGTCGTGGCCGAGCGGCCGGTCGGCAGCTTCAGCCGCCAGCTGTTCCTGGGCGAGACGCTCGACTCCGAGCGCATCGACGCCACCTGCGAGAACGGGGTGCTCACGCTCCGAATCCCGGTGGCCGAGGCGGCCAAGCCCCGCAAGGTGTCCATCACCTCCGGCCCCGGCAACGGCCAGTCCACCGCCATCCCGGCGCAGTCCACGTCGAACTAGCCCCCGATCTGGTTGCACCTACCCGTCACAATCGCGGGGAAGTGCAACCAGATCGTTTGATTCCCGGCTCGGGCGCGGTCAGGCTCGTCCACCGTGCCCGAGCCTCTGCGCGTCTGCCTGCTGGCCTACCGGGGCAACCCGCATTCGGGTGGGCAGGGGGTCTACGTCCACTACCTGAGCAGGGAACTGGTCGCCCTCGGGCACCACGTCGAGGTGTTCAGCGGCCCCCCGTTCCCGCGACTCGCACCGGGGGTGGCTTGCCTCGAGGTGCCGAGCCTGGACCTCTACCGGCCCGAGGACCCCTTCCGCACGCCGGCGCTCCATGAGTTCCGCGACCTCATCGACGTGGTCGAGTTCGCCACCATGTGCGCGGCCGGGTTCCCCGAGCCTCTGACCTACAGCCTGCGGGCCCGGCGGGCGCTGCGCAGCCGGCGCCACGACTTCGATGTCGTCCATGACAACCAGTGCCTGGGCTACGGCCTGCTCGGGATCGATCTCCCGTTGGTGGCCACGATCCACCACCCGATCACCGTGGACCGGGCGGTGGAGCTGGCGCAGGCCGCCGGCTGGCGCCGGCAGCTCCAGGTCCGCCGCTGGTACGGGTTCCTCCGGATGCAGAAGCGGGTGGCCCGACGCATCCCCCGGGTGGTGACGGTGTCGGAGTCCTCCGCGGGCGACATCGCCGCCCAGATGGGCGTGCGCCGGGACCGGATGTCGGTCGTGCCCGTGGGGGTGGACACCGGCCTGTTCCGTCCCCTGCCCCACGTGCGCCGGGTGCCGGGGCGGCTCATGACCACGGCCAGCGCCGATGTCCCGCTGAAGGGCCTGGTCCCCCTGCTGGAGGCGCTGGCCAAGGTGCGCACCGAGCGCCACGCCGAACTGGTGGTGGTCGGCCAGCCCCGCGACGGCAGCCTGGTGCCGGCCACCATCGAGCGCCTCGGCCTCGAGGGAGCGGTCACCATCGCCGGCGTGGTCGACAACCTGCGCATGATCGAGCTGTACGCCGAGGCCGAGGTGGCGGTCGTGCCGTCGCTGTACGAGGGCTTCTCGCTGCCGGCGGTGGAGGCCATGGCGTGCGGGCTGCCGCTGGTGACGACCACCGGGGGGGCCCTGCCCGAGGTCGTGGGGGCCGACGGCGAGTGCGCCTGGCTGGTCCCGCCCGCCGACGCCGGTGCCCTGGCCGGCGCCATCGTCCGAGCCCTCGAAGACGCCGAGTCGCGGGCCCGCATGGGCGCCGCCGGCCGCGCCCGGGTGCTGGACCGCTTCACCTGGCGGGCGACCGCCGAGGCGACCGTGGACGTGTACCGGGAAGTCATCTCCTGCTGACCGTGGACTTCCCCCGGCTGGGGCTGCAGGCCGGCGACCGGCTGCTCGACCTGGGCTGCGGCGCCGGGCGCCACGCCTTCGAGGCCCACCGGCGCGGCGCCCACACCGTCGCCTATGACCGCAACGGGGCTGACGTGAAGGACACCGCCGCCGTGCTGGGCGCCATGCGCTTGGCCGGGGAGGCGCCGGCGGACGTCCTCGGCACGGCCGTCAACGGAGACGCCCTCCTGCTCCCGTTCGCCGACGGGGCCTTCGACCGGGTCATCGCCGCCGAGGTCCTGGAGCACATGCCGGCGGACGCCGCCGCCATGGCCGAGCTGGTCCGGGTCCTGCGGCCGGGCGGCACGCTGGCGCTCACCGTTCCCCGCTGGTTCCCGGAGAAGGTGTGCTGGGGGCTGAGCGAGAGGTACCACGCCCCTCACGTCCCTGACGGCCACGTCCGCATCTACACCCGCAGCCGCCTGGCCTGGCTGGTGGTGGAGGCCGGCCTGCGGCCCACTCACTCGCACCACGCCCACGCGCTGCACAGCCCGTACTGGTGGATGAAGTGCGCGCTCGGCCTCGACCGCCCCGACCGCTGGCCGGTCCGCACCTACCACCGGTTCCTGGTGTGGGACATCATGCGCCGGCCCCTACTGACCAGGGCCCTGGACCGCACCCTGAACCCGGTGCTGGGCAAGAGCCTCGTCCTGTACGCGGTCAAGCCGCGGTCGGCCCGGGAGGCCGGCCCGGTGGGCATGCACGGGGCGAAAGCCCCGTGAGCGTGGACTGGATCGCGTCGGTCCAGCAGGCCGACGGGATGATCCCCTGGTTTCCCGGCGGGCACGGCGACCCGTGGAACCACGTGGAGGCGGCCATGGCCCTCGTCGCCGGCGGTCGCAGGTCTGAGGCCGAGGCCGCCTACGACTGGCTGGGCCGCACCCAGCGCCACGACGGCGCCTGGCACCAGTACTACCGGGGCGGCCAGGTCGAGGAAGCCACCCTGGACGCCAACGTCTCCCTCTACGTGGCCACCGGAGTGTGGCACCACTTCGTCGCCACCGGCGACGCCGGCTTCCTGGAGACGATGTGGCCCGTGGTCGAAGCGGCGGTGGGCTTCGTCCTCGGCCTGCAGACGCCGCGGGGGGAGGTCGTCTGGGCCCGCCACGCCGACGGCACGCCGTGGTCGTTCGCCCTGCTGACCGCCTCCTCCAGCACCTACGCCAGCCTCCGCGGCGCGGTCAAGGTCGCCGCCGCCCTCGGCCACGAACGGCCGAAGTGGGAGGAGGCCGCCGGCCGCCTGCAGCGGGTCATCGCCGGCGAGCCGGCCGGCGCCTTCCTGCCCAAGGACCGCTGGTCGATGGACTGGTACTACCCGGTGCTGACCGGCGCGGTGGCCGGCGGCGCCGCCCGGGCTCGCCTGGCCGCCGGCTACCACCGCTTCGTCATGGAGGGCCTCGGCGTGCGCTGCGTCGCCGACAAGGACTGGATCACCGCGGCGGAGACGGCCGAGTGCGCCATGGCCCACCTCACCGCCGGCGACGCCGGCACCGCCGCCCAACTGCTCCAGTGGGCCGAGCACCTCCGCCACGACGACGGCAGCTACTTCACCGGCATGGTCCACCCCCAGCGCCACCTGTTCCCCGCCGGCGAGCGATCCACCTACAGCGCGGCGGCCATCACCCTGGCGAAGGCGGCCCTGGCCGGCGCCGGCCCCCTGGTGCCGGCGCTCAGCGCGCCCGCGCCGGCCGGGCCCGGACGTGCATCCGCTCGCCCTGGGCGCCGAACAGGCTGAGGAACTCCACCGGCTCGGCGCGACATGGAGGTCATCGGCGTGCGTTCGGCTCGCGCAGCCAGCTGTGGTGGGACCTTCCCCCGCGCGATGACTGCCCGGAGCGGCGAGGTCAGTCGACGTGTGTCGCGGTGGCGTGCATGGCTTCGGAGTAGTGCTCGGCGAACAGCTTGGCGATCAGCTCGCCCCGGCTGCTCACCCCGACCTTCTCGAACACCGACTTGATGTAGTCCCGCACCGTGTGGGGCGAGAGGAAGAGCTCGGCGGCGATGTCGGGCGTGGAGGAGCCCCGTGCGATGGCCCGGACCACGTCTCGCTCGCGGGGCGACAGCCCGTAGGCCTCGATGATGATCGGCGCGATGTCGGTGCTCTTGGCCGGCTCGACCACCACGGCCACCGCCCCGTCGGCCGCCCCGCCCGCCAGGCAGGAGGCGTGGAGGACGAGCCAGCGGCCGGAGCGGTCGCGGAGGCGCAGCCGGGCCTGGCCCTCGTCGAGGCCGGCGGCGATGGCCTTGGCCCGGGCCAGCAGCGGGACGATGGGGACGGCCGACCGCAGGTCGTCGGTCGCCGGGTGGGCCAGGTAGTCGACCCACGGGGATGAGCCGTCGACCGGGCCGCCGTAGATGTCGGCCAGCCACCGGGTGGCCTCGCTGTTGGCCGAGACCAGAGCGCCGCCGGCGTCGAACATCAACAGGCCCGGCGCGCTCGCCAGCGCGGGTGCCGGCGCCGCCATCACCACCCGGTTGCGGACCGCCGCCCCTACCACCCCCGACATCGCCGCCATGAGGGCCACCTCGTCGGAGGTGAACGGCCGGCGCCCCCTCTCCCGGTACAGGGCGGCGAAGGCCCAGGTGTTGTCCCCGGACCGGAACGCCACCCGCAGCTCGTCGTCGTAGCCCTGGGGCGCCACGAAGCTGCGGTAGCGGTTGCTGCGCAGCGGCATGTCGTCGGTGGCCGCCCGCAGCGACGCCGCCGGCGTGGTCTGGCGGGCGAGGTCCCGGTACATGACGGCGTCGTGGTGGTGGAACTCGCCGTCCCAGAACACCTGGCAGTAGCCCTCGTCCATGGCCTCGAACCGGGCGGGGGCCACGGCCAGCAGCGTCGACGGGTCGACGCCGAACCACATGGCGCCGTCGAAGGGCACGGCCCGCCGCACCTCGTGGCTGAGCGCCTCGAACAGCTCCTCACCGGTGGACGTACGGGCGCACGCCCGCTCGATCCCCTGCACGACCCGCGGGTCCCCCGACACACTGCTCACGAGGCTGACGGTACTCCCGGGGTCAAGGGCTCGCACCCCCTCGATTGGGGGGTTTCGGGCCGCGAACTTCCGCCCGGACGGGGGGTACCGCCGGCGCCGGCCGAGGAGCAGGGTGACGGCATGCAGACACCGACTGTCCCCACCACCACCCCCGTGGCCATCGCGCCCGAGACCTTCCTGATCCCGCATCTGGCCCCCGTCGGCCCGGAGGGGTTCGTTCACGTCAACTCGATGCTCATCCGGGGCGAGGAGCCGATCATCGTCGACACTGGCGCCCCCATCCACCGCGAGACCTGGCTCGAGAAGGTCTTCGGGCTCGTCGACCCCGAAGACGTCCGCTGGATCTTCCTCTCCCACGACGACGGCGACCACACGGGGAGCCTCCACGACGTGCTCGACGCCTGCCCGCAGGCGACCCTCGTGACCAACATGTTCGCCGTCGAGCGGCTCAACCTCGAGCGGCCGCTGGACCTGCGCCGGATGATCTGGCGCGACCCGACCGAGAGCTTCGATGCCGGCGACCGCCGCCTGCGCCTGGTGATACCACCCATTTTCGACGGGCCCACCACGCGTGCCCTCTACGACGAGCGCACGGGCGTGCTGTGGGCCGTCGACTCCTTCGCCGCCGTCACCCCCGGCGCCGTCCACGAGGTCGCCGACGTGCCGCGGGACCTGTACGACGACACCTTCCAGATGTTCAACAGCCTGATCTCGCCGTGGCACCAGTGGCTCGACCCTGCCGCCTACAACCGCCACGTCGACACGGTGGAGAGCCTGCGGCCCAAGGTCGTGGCCTCTGCCCACGGCATGATCCTGCGGGGCGACGACATCCACGACGCCTTCGACCGGGTGCGGGCCATGGCCGGGCAGCCACGGACCATCCCGCCGGGCCAGTCGCTCCTGGACGAGCTGCTGGCCACGGTGATCGCGGCCTGAAACACCGACCGCCGGCGCCGGCGCGGAGGGCGCGACTGGCGCCGGCGGTCCCCGGCGGCCAGGATGAACCGTGGAAGCAGTCCCGTACCTCTCCCTGGCCGCATCGGCGGCCGCCTTGGTCCTCGCCGCTTACTTCTTCGGGGTGGTGAAGAAAGCCGACCCGGGCACGCCCCGGATGATCGAGCTGATGGAGGCGATCCAGAGCGGCGCCCGGGCGTTCCTGCGCCGCGAGTACACCTGGGTGGCGGGCTTCGTCGTGATCATGGCGGTCCTCATCTTCTCCTTCCTGGACTACGGGCGGCCGTGGGGCACCGCCGCCTACCTGATGGGCGCCGGCCTCTCGGGACTGGCCGGGTTCATCGGCATGACGGTGGCCACCATGGCCAACGCCCGCACCACCCAGGCGGCGCGGTCCGGCCCACAGGTCGCCCTGCCTCTGGCGTTCCGGGGTGGCGCGGTCATGGGCTTCTCCGTCGCCGGCCTCGGCCTGCTCGGCCTGTCGCTCTCGTACATCGTCTTCGTCGACGTGCTGGAGGTGGACCAGCCCTTCCAGGTGGTCACCGCCTTCGGGCTGGGCGCCAGCTCCATCGCCCTGTTCAGCCGGGTGGGCGGCGGCATCTACACCAAGGCGGCCGACGTGGGCGCCGACCTGGTGGGAAAGGTGGAGGCCGGGATCCCCGAGGACGACCCCCGCAACCCGGCCACCATCGCCGACAACGTGGGCGACAACGTGGGCGACGTCGCCGGCATGGGCGCCGACCTGTTCGAGAGCTACGCGGGGGCCATCATCGCCCCGATCGCCCTCGCCGCCTTCGCCTTCAACTTCTCCGACGAGCTCCGCCAGAACGCCCTGCTGTTCCCGCTGGCCGTCGGCGCCTTCGGGATGCTGGCGTCGATCATCGGCGCCTTCCTGGTGAAGTCCAGGTCCGACGCCACCACCCGCGACCTCGGCCGGTCCCTGCACCGGGGAACCAACGTGGCCGCCGGCATCACCGCGGTGCTGGCCTTCGTCTTCGGCTACGTCTTCTTCAACGACGTGGAGGCGGTCGAGAACTGGTGGGGCTTCCCGGTGGCGCTGGTGGCCGGCCTGTTCGTCGGCATGGGCATCGGCTTCGTCTCCGAGTACTACACCTCCGACCACTACGGGCCGGTCAAGCGGATCGCAAGGCAGAGTGAGACCGGGCCCGCGACCACCGTCCTCAGCGGCGTCTCCGCCGGCCTCCAGTCGGTGGCATCGGCCGTCGTCCTGATCTGCGTGGCCGTCGCCGTCGCCTACTGGGCCGCCAACCAGGCGGTGCCGGGCGAGGACATCACCGGCATCTACGGCATCGCCATCGCCGCCATCGGCATGCTGGCCACCACCGGCGTCGTGGTGAGCGTCGACGCCTACGGCCCCATCGCCGACAACGCCGGCGGCATCGCCGAGATGGCGGGCCTGCCGCCCGAGGTCCGCAGCGTCACCGACTCCCTCGACTCGCTCGGCAACACCACCGCGGCGGTGGCCAAGGGGTTCGCGGTCGGCTCGGCCGCCATCACCGCGCTGGCCCTGTTCAAGGCCTTCGAGCAGGCGGTGGTCGACGCCGGCTCGGAGATCAGCCTCGACATCGGCGAGGTGTCGGTCTTCGTCGGGCTGTTCCTCGGGGCCATGCTGCCGTTCCTCTTCGCCGCCCTCACCATCGACGCCGTCGGCCGGGCGGCCAACAAGATGATCGAGGAGGTCCGCCGGCAGTTCCGGGAGATCCCGGGGCTGCGTGAGGGCAAGCCCGGTGTGGTGCCCGAGTACGCCCGCTGCGTCGACATCTCCACCGGTGCCGCCCTGCGGGAGATGCTCATCCCCGGGGGGCTGGCGATCGTGGTGCCCCTCGTCATCGGGTTTATCAGCGTCGACGCCCTGGGCGGGTTCCTGGCCGGCGCCCTCGTGTCCGGCTTCGCCCTGGCCATCTTCATGGCCAACGCCGGCGGGGCGTGGGACAACGCCAAGAAGTACATCGAAGCCGGCGCCCACGGCGGCAAGGGCGGCGGCGCCCACAAGGCGGCGGTGATCGGGGACACGGTCGGCGACCCGTTCAAGGACACCTCCGGGCCGGCGATGAACATCCTCATCAAGGTGATGACGATCGTCTCCCTGATCTTCGCGTCGGCGTTCGTGTGACCTAGCATTCGCGCCGGTGCTGCAACCGACCGAGGTTCTACTGGCGGTGGGCGCTGAGGCGCTCGAGGAGGGCCGGTGGGCCGACGCCCAAGTGGCGTTCGCCGGCGCCCTCGAGGTGGCCGAGACCGGCGATGCGCTCCTCGGGCTGGCCGAAGCCAAGTGGTGGCTCGGCGACCTCTCGGCGTCGGTGGTGTGCCGGGAACGGGCCTTCCGGCTGTTCAGCGACGCCGGCGACGCCTTCCAGGCCGCCGGCGCCGCCCTGGCGCTGACGGGCGACTACGGCAAACAGTACGCCAACCCGAGCGCCGCCGCCGGGTGGCTGGCCCAGGCCACCCGCCTCGTCGAGGCCCACGGGTTGGAGCCGTTGCGCGGCTGGGTCGTCTTCGGCGCCGCGTTCAACTCCGGCGACCCCGTCGAGGCCGAGGCTCTTGCCCGCGAGGCCCATGAGCTCGGGCGAAGGGGCGGCGACCGCGACCTCGAGCTGTGCGCGCTGAGCCTGGTCGGGGTCTCGCTCGTGGAGCAGGGCCGGGTCGCCGAAGGTGTGCGCTGCCTCGACGAGTCGATGGCCGTGGCGCTCGGCGCCGCCGGCCGGCCGGACACGGTGGTCTTCACCAGCTGCATGATGATGACCTCCTGCACCCGCTGCGCCGAGTTCGCCCGGGCCGTGCAGTGGGTCCGGGCCACCTCCGCATTCAGCGAGAAGTACGGCTGCCCGTTCCTCTATGCCGAGTGCCGCATCCTCTACGGCGAGGTCCTCCTCGCCACCGGCGACTGGCGGCAGGCGGAGGCCGAGCTGATGGTCGGGTTGGAGATGACCAGGGGCATGGTGCCGGCGCTGCACCGGTTGGCGGTCGCCGGGCTGGCCCGGCTCTGGCTGGCTCAGGGCCGGACGGAGGAGGCGGACCGGCTGGTGAGTGGGCTCGGCGAGCACACCGAGACGGCGCCGGTGCTGGCCCGCATCCACCTCCAGTGCGGCCGCTCCGGCGCGGCGGCGTCGATCCTGCGCCGGCGGCTGGCGACGATCGGCGAACACCGCCTGGAGAGCGGCGTCGTGCTCGAGCTCCTGGGCGAGGCGGAGCTGGCCGAGGGCGGCGTAGAGGAGGCAGTCCGGCTCGGGCGGCAGCTGGCCGAGCTGGCGGCGTCCACCGGCTGCGAGCTGCTGCGAGCCCGAGGTGAACGCCTGCTCGGCTGGGCCACGGCCGCCGCCGGCGACCCCGCCGGCGCCCGGCGCCATCTCGACGCCGCGCTGGTGGCCTTCGCCCGGCTGGAGATGCGCCATGAGGCGGCGCGCACCCATTACCTCCTGGCGGAGACGCTGCGGGAGGAGGAGCCCGACGTGGCCGTCGCCGAGGCCCGAGCGGCGCTCGCCGCCTTCGAGGATCTCGGCGCCGGCAGCGATGCCGACCTCGCCGCGTCGCTCCTCCGGCAGCTGGGGGTGAAGGCCGGCCGCCTCGGGCCCCGGAACGAGACGGTGCTGACCAAGCGGGAGGCCCAGGTGCTCAGCCTCCTGGGCGAGGGGCTGTCGAACCCCGAGATCGCCGCCCGCCTCCACCTCAGCCGCAAGACCGTGGAGCACCACGTGGCCCACGTGCTGGCCAAGCTCGGGCTGCGCGGGCGCGCTGAGGCGGCGGCCGAGGCCGTCCGCCGGCTGGGGGCCGGTTCCGCCGGGAAATAGGTGAGCTCACCGATGCCCGGCGAGCACCTCCGTGCGACGCTCACGCCGAGGAGGTAACCCACATGACAACGACCACCACACTGGACGAGGCACGCATCGAGGAGTTCGCCGGAGAGCTGTTCGGCCACTTCACGAGTGGGATGATCACCCTGCTGGTCGACCTGGGCCACCGCACCGGGCTGTTCGACGCTGCGGCCGAGGGCCCCGCCTCCAGCGAGGAGCTGGCCGCCCGCGCCGGCCTGCAGGAGCGCTACGTGCGGGAGTGGCTGGCGGGCATGGTGACGGGAGGGATCGTCGACTACGACCCCTCCTCCTGCACCTACACCCTGCCGGCCGAGCACGCCGCCTGCCTCTCGGGCAGCGGGGCTTCCAACCTCGCCGCTCTGGCCCAGATCAACACCCACCTGGGCAAGCACCTGCACAAGGTGGCCACCGCCTTCCGGGAGGGCGGCGGCGTGCCGTACAGCGAGTTCCGCCCCGAGTTCACCGACGTCATGGACGCCGCCGGCCGGGGCACGTACGGCGAGCTCCTCGTCGACGCCTGGCTCCCGCTGGCGCCCGGCCTCGTCGACCGCCTCGCGGCCGGCGCCCGTGTCGTCGACATCGGCTGCGGCACCGGCTTCGCCGTGATCCTCATGGCCAAGGCCTTCCCCGCCTCGACCTTCGTCGGCTACGACCTCGCCGAGGACGCCATCGTCCGGGCCCGGGCCGAAGCCGAGGCCGCGGGCATCACCAACGCCCGCTTCGAGGTCTGCGACGTCGCCACCCTGACCGTCGACCAGCCCTTCGACGTCGCCATCTCCCTCGACGCCATCCACGACCAGGTCAACCCCCGGCTCGTCCTCAGCCGCATCCACGACGCCCTCGCCCCCGGCGGGATCTACCTCATGGTGGAGCCGGCGGCGTCGAGCAACCTGGAGGACAACATCGCCAACCCGCTGGCCCCCTGGATGTACGGGGCGAGCACGCTGCACTGCATGACCGTCTCCCTGGCCCACGGCGGCGCCGGCCTCGGCACCGCCTGGGGGGAGCAGCGGGCCCGGAAGATGCTGGCCGAGGTCGGGTTCGCCGAGCCCGCGACCCACCCCGCTCCCGGTGACCCCATCGACACCATCTACGTCACCACCAAGCCGGTCACCCCTTGAGCTCGACCAGGATCACGTGGGTGTCGGTCAGACCGCAGTTCTCGCCCACGTGCTCCTGGGCCGGCAGCCACATGACCTGACCGGCGTCGAGGGCGACGTCGCGCACGCCGGCGCCGGTGTGGACCTTGCGCTGGAACGAGGAGACGGCGCACACCACGCTGTCGGGATGGCGGTGGCGGTTGGTCCTGGCGCCGGGGGTGTCCTTGTACTCCAGCACCCGCACCCGCTCGTTCTCGAAGACGGCGACGTACTTGTCGGGGTCGGTGACGGTGGGGTCGTCGCTCATGGTCCGCTCCTTCGATCGTGCGCCGTGGCAGGCTACTTAGCAGAGTCACACTCTATAAAGAGGGTACGAGGCGTGGCCGAGCCGGTAAAGGGGAAGACGGAGGCCGGTCGCCGGCGGGAGGAGCGGGCTCGGCGGACGCGCCAGAGGATCGTCGCCGCCGGCGTGCGCCTGTTCCTCGAGCGCGGATATGTCGCCACCACGGTCGAGGCCATCGCCGGGAAGGCCGGCGTGGCCCCGGCCACGATCTACCAGGCGTTCGGCACCAAGCACGCCGTCCTCGCCCGCGCCCTCGACGTCACCATCGCCGGCGACGATGCCCCCCTCGCCCTCCTGGAACGGGAGTGGGTGGAGCAGGTGGCCGGAGAGAGCGACCCGCGCCGCCGGCTGGAGGCGGTCGTCCGCCATGCCGCCGGCGTCGCCGTCCGTACCGCGCCGATCAAGGAGGTCATGCGCGACGCCGCCGCCACCGAGCCGGCGGTGCGGGACCTGATCCGCCAGGATCACCGGCGCCGGCGCCGCACGCAGGAGGCGCTCGTCCGCCTCGTCGCCGGCGACGACGCCGGGCTCGACCCGGACGCTGCGGCGACGACGTTCTTCGCCCTCGTCAACAGCCACAGCTTCGTGGTGCTCAGCGCCGAGCTCGGCTGGGACGCCGAGGAGTGGACCGGCTGGCTCCTCGGCGTCCTGCACCGGGAGCTCTTCGGGCAGACCTAGTGGCCCATTTCGTAAGTCCGGTGGATGTATCGCCGAGCGCTCGGCGTCGCTGGCAAGGCGCACCGGAGCCCCGATACTCGTGGCGTCTCAGGGCGAGGAGCAACGCAGCCAGCGGCGGCGAGAGCCGGCGAGACGCCACTGGGACTTACGAAATGGTCCACTAGATGCCGGTCGCCAGTCCGATGACGCGCTCGACGGCGTGCGGCACTGCCGCCAGGGCCGGCCCCGACAGGGGGGCACCGGCGTCGAAGCCGGCGGCCCCGATGCCCACCACGAAGGCGGGCGGCACCCGGCCGAAGGCGACGCCGGCGAGGTGGCACAGGCCGGCGGGGTCGAGGTGGTGGCTGAACGGGCCGGGCCCGCCGCCCAGCGACCGGTGCTCGACCTCCGCCCAGTCGACCGCTCCTGCCGCCACGCCGACCCGGGCGTCGACGATCACGACCACCGACGCGGCGGCGACATCGACGGCGAGCTCCGGCGTGAGCTGCATGGCGCTGCGCACCGTGGCGCCGGCGAGACGTCCGTCCTGCTCCACCCGGGCCGCGACCGCCGGCCCGATGCCGTCGTCGCCCCGTTCGGGGTTGCCGACACCGAGCACCAGCGGCCCCGGCGTCATGGGCGGGCCACCGAGTCGAGCAACCGGCCGGCGGCGTCGCGCACCTCGACCTCCAGCGGCATCTGGCCCATGGCGTGGGTGGAGCAGCTCAGGCACGGATCGAAGCAGCGGATGGCGGCCTCGACCCGGTTCAGCATGCCCTCGCTCAGGTTGCCGGCATCGACGTAGCGCGACGCCGCCTCGGCCACGGCCAGGTTCATCGCCTCGTTGTTGTGCCCGGTGGCGATGACCAGGTTCACCCAGGTCACCAGCCCCTGGTCGTCGACCCGGTAGTGGTGCATCAGCGTCCCCCGGGGCGCCTCGGACACACCGACGCCCTCGTTGCCGTTGACCTCGGCCAGCGACTGCACCCGCCGGTCGAGGATGTCGGGCTGGGACAGCAGCTGCCCGATCATGGTGATGGCATGGAGGATCTCGATGAGGCGGGCCTCGTGGTAGTGGAAGGAGCCCTGCGGGGTGCGACCGACCCGCTCCCGGAACTCGCCCAGGCGGTCGTCGGCCTCGTCGCTGCCCAGGCGGTCGATGACGTTCAGGCGGGCCAGCGGCCCCACCCGGTACGTGCCGGCGGGGTGGCCCAGCGCCTTCCAGTACGTCGACTTCAGGTAGGTGTCGTCGTGGGCCACCTCGCCCAGGTAGTCCCAGTAGGGCTTCGGGTCGATACTGTCGGCCAGCAGCTCGCCGCCGGCATCGACCACCCGGAGCTCGCCGTCGGAGTAGGCGGCGTTGCCGGTCCCGTGGACCAGGCCCATGGACAGCATGGGCGCCGAGCCGAAGGCGGCGGCCTCGTCGGCGAAGGCGGCCAGCCGGGTGCGGTACCACTCGAGGCCGCGGCGCACGGCGCTGCGGGCCTCCGGGACGGCGGCCAGGATGCCGTCGCGCTGGTCGGGCTGCAGCGGGTGGCTGACCCCGCCGGGGACGACCCAGCCGGGGTGGATGCGCTTGCCGCCGAGGATCTCGATCACCGTCTGCCCGAAGCGGCGGAGGGCGATGCCGTCGCGCGCCAGCTGGGGGGCGGCGGCGGCCACGCCGAACAGGTTGCGGCTCGACACCTCGCCGTCGAAGCCGAAGAGCAGGTCGGGCGAGGACAGGTGGAAGAACGACAGGGCGTGGGACTGGACGATCTGGGCCAGGTTGATGACCCGCCGCAGGTCGACGGCGACCGGCGGCGGCGACACGGCCATGATCTCGTCGCACGCCTTGGACGACGCCACCATGTGGCTCACCGGGCAGATGCCGCAGATACGGGCCATGATCGCCGGCATCTCGTGCATCGGCCTCCCGACGCAGATGCGCTCGAAGCCGCGGAACTGGGTGACGTGGAAGCGGGCACCGGCCACCTGGCCGGCATCATCGAGGGAGATGGTGATCTTGGAGTGACCCTCGATGCGGGTCACCGGGTCGATGACGATCTCGCCGTGCTGGCCGTGCATCAGCCGAACCGGAGGGGTCGCTCGGGCGGTGTGTCGATTCCGAGCAACCGCAGCAGGGTCTCGTGGATGACGTCCGCCGACGGTGGGCAGCCGGGAAGGAAGACGTCGACGGGCACCGCCTTGTGAACGCCGACCGACGACTCCAGCAGGGTCGGGACGGCCTTGTGCGGGATGCCCGGGTTCACGTCGACGTTCTCCAGGTAGGCCCGTTCCAGCAGCGGTCGGGCACCGATGGGATTGCGCAGGGACGGGACGTTGGCAGTGACCGCGCAGTCGCCGAAGGACACGAGCGTCTTGGTGCGGGCCCGCACGACCTTGATCTTCGCCACGTCGTCGGTGGAGGAGACGGCGCCCTCCACGAGGCACACGTCGACGCCGTCGGGGTACTCCTTGATGTCGACCAGCGGGCTGTAGACGAGGTCGGCGTGCTCGGCCAGGTCGAGCAGGCGCTCGTCCATGTCGAGGAAGCTCATGTGGCAGCCCGAGCAGCCGTCGAGCCAGACGGTGGCGAAGCGGGGCCGGCTCACCGGCGACCGTCCGCGTCGGTGCGCAGGTAGGGCAGGAACGGCCGGCGGTGCTTGGCGCCCTCGGCCACTGCCCGCCCCTTCTCGAACAGCGCACCGGTCGGGCACACCTGCACGCACTTGCCGCAGCTGGTGCAGGTGGTCGACTCACCCCACGGCGTGCCCAGGTCGGTGACCACCCGTGCGTCCAGGCCCCGGCCCATCACGTCCCAGGTGTGGGCGCCCTCGACCTCGTCGCACACCCGCACGCAGCGGGTGCACATGACGCAGCGGTTGTGGTCGATGCCGAAGAGGGCGTGGGTGGCGTCGACCTCCAGCTTCGGGTTGACCGCCGGCAGCTCGAAGTGGGTGAGGCCCGCCTCCACGGCCAGGTCCTGGAGCTCGCACTGGCGGTTGGCCACGCAGATCGAGCAGATGTGGTTGCGCTCGACGAACAGCATCTCGATGATCGTCGCCCGCCACTCGGCCAGCTGGTCGGTGGTGGTGGTGACGACCATCCCCTCCTCGACCGGTGTCATGCAGGCGAGTCGGGGCCTGGTTGAGCCGGTCACGTCGACCAGGCACAGCCGGCACGCCCCCACGTCGGAGAGCCCGTCGAGGTGGCACAGGGTCGGGATGGACACCCCGTTGTCGCGGGCGACGGTGAGGATGGACTCGCCGGCCGAGCCGGCGACCTCCCGGCCGTCGATGGTGAGGGTGTGCACGGTCACGAGATGAGCTCCTGGCAGGCGCCGGCGGGGCAGGTCCGGTCGACGATATGGGCGGCGTACTCGTCACGGAAGTAGCGCAGCGTGGAGAAGACGGGGTTGGGAGCGGTCTGGCCCAGCCCGCACAGGCTGGTGGCGGCCATCATCGACGACAGGCGCTCCAGCTGGTCGAGGTCGGCCATGGTCGCCGTCCCGCCGGTGATGGCGCCGAGCAGCATCCACGCCTGGGTGGTCCCCACCCGGCAGGGGATGCACTTGCCGCAGGACTCGTCCCGGCAGAAGTCCATGAAGTAGCGGGCCACGTCGACCATGCAGGACGTGTCGTCCATGACGATCATGCCGCCCGAGCCCATGATCGATCCCACCCCGGCCAGCGACTCGTAGTCGAGCGGCATGTCGAGGTAGTCGGACGGGATGCACCCGCCGGAGGGGCCGCCGGTCTGCACCGCCTTGAACGGGCGGTCGTCGACGATGCCGCCGCCGATGTCGAACACCACCTCCCGCAGGGTGATGCCCATGGGGACCTCGATGAGGCCGGTGTTGCGGACCCGGCCGGCGAGGGCGAAGACCTTGGTGCCCTTCGACGTGGCCGTCCCGATGCCGGCGTACCAGGCGCCGCCCCGGCCGACGATCGCCGGCACCGCGGCCAGCGTCTCCACGTTGTTGATCAGGGTCGGCGCGCCCCAGAGGCCGGAGGTCGCCGGGTAGGGCGGGCGCGGCACCGGCGTGCCGCGCCCGCCCTCCAGCGAGGAGATCAGCGCCGTCTCCTCCCCGCACACGAAGGCGCCGGCGCCCACCCGCACGTCGACCGTGAACGAGAAGTCCTCCTCGGCGATGCTCCCGCCCAGCCACCCGGCCCGCTCGGCCTGGCGGATGGCGGTCTTCAACCGCGACAGGGCCAGCGGGTACTCGGCCCGGCAGTACACCACGCCGTGCGACGCCCCCACCGCGTAGCCGGCGAGGGCCATGCCCTCCAGCACCCGGTGGGGGTCGGACTCGAGCACCGAGCGGTCCATGAACGCTCCGGGGTCGCCCTCGTCCGCGTTGCACACGACGTAGCGCTCGGGCGCGCCGGCCTTGGCGACCGTCTGCCACTTGAGCCCCGTGGGGTAGCCGGCGCCGCCGCGGCCGCGGAGGCCCGAAGCGGTCACCTCGGCCAGCACCTCCGCCGAGGACATCTCCTGCAGGGCGGTGGCCAGGGCCCTGTAGCCGCCGGCGGCGACGTAGTCGTCGATCGACTCCGGGTCGACCCGCCCGAGGTTCTCGGTGACCACGCGGACCTGGCGGGCGAAGAACGGGTCGGGCGCGACGGCGGGGGCCGCCGGGTCGGCGGCCTTCAGTGACTCGACCAGGCCGGACAGGTCCTCGGGCGAGACGTTGCGGTGAAGCTGCCCCGTCTCCGGCACCGAGACCAGCGGTCCGGCGGCGCACAGGCCAAGGCAGCCGACGCGCTTGACGGCGACGTCGGTTACCCCGGCGGTCTCCAGCGCGTCGACCAGGCCGGTGTGGACCTCGCCGGAGCGGCCCGACAGGCAGCTGGCCGCCTCGCACACCGCGGCAGTCGCCCGGACGGGGCCCGCGGGGGCCAGGTTGGCCAGCCGCCGGCGGCTGGGACGCGGTGGCGCCTGCTCGGTCACGGTGCTGAGGCCTCGGTGGCCGGGAGGTCGCCGAGGCGGGCCACGGCGCCGGCGGGGGTGACCCGGCCCGACGCCTCCCCGTCGACCACGACCACCGGGGCCAGCGAGCAGGCGCCGACGCAGCGGGCGGTGAGCACGGACATGCGGCCGTCGCCCGTGGTCTCGCCGGGCTTGACCCCGAGGGCGGCGTCGATGGCGGCCAGGATGCCGGCGGCGCCGTTGATGTAGCAGGCCGTGCCCGTGCACACCACGCAGGTGTGCTCGCCGGCGGGCTTGAGGGTGAAGTAGGAGTAGAAGGTGGCGACGCCGTACACCTTCGACGGCGGCACCCGGAGCGACTGGCCGACGTACGCCAGGGCGTCGACGTCGATGTAGCCGAACGCCTCCTGCACCGCGTGCAGGACCTCGATGAGGCCGTCGGGCTTGCCGCCCAGCCGGCGGATGCGGGAGTCGACGGCCCGCCAGCGCCGGTCGTCGGACGGGGGTGACGGGTGAGCCGGGCGACCGGAGGAGCGTCGAACGTCACGGCCCGCCGGGGCCTCGAAGGCGACCTGCATCCGAGCCACGGTAGCGCGCGGGTCCGAAACGCCCTCTGCGGACGTGGGCCCTATGTGGGCTCGAACCGGATGAGGGCGCGGTCGACGTTCCGGGCGTCGGCCGCCGTCAGCCGGCGGCCCGGCGCCATGCGGACGCCGACGGCCCGCAGCGAGCCACGGTCCTCGGCCAGTGCCTGGAGGGCGACGGCGACATCGACGGGATCGTCGTCGAGCGTCGCCACCGCTCGGCTGCGCCGGCCCCGGTGCCAGACGTTCACCATGCGGCCGCCACGGAAGTTCTCCCGCCAGGGCGCCGGCGTGAACACGGCCGGTTCACCGTCGACGGTGTGCCAACCGACCGGTACCCGGTAGCGCCGGCCGCTGTGGCGGCCGTCGAACTCGAGCAGGGCGAAGGGCCGGACGAGCCGGCCGGCGGGGCTCCGCAGCAGCGTGCGCATGACGGGGTTCATCATCCGGATCAGCAGGAGTGGTGGGCGGGCGTCCTGGGCCAGGGTGCCGTTCACGCCGGCCGCTCCTCGCCGACCACCCGGCCGACCGCTGCGTTCACGCCCCCCGTGCCGGCGTCGACCGGCTCGAGGTAGAAGCGGGCCCACGCCAGCGCGTCGCCCGCGGTGCCGAAGATGATCACGCCGCGAAGGATCTGCTGCTCGCCGTCGGGGCGGGTGCCGCCGAGCTCCCATTCCGACCACACCACCTCGCCGTCGACCGCGGTCCGCAGCACGGCCGCAGTGACGTCGGGGAGGCCGGAGAGGATCCGGGCCCAGTTGGTACGCACCTGCTCGCGGCCCTCGAAGCCCCGCAACGGGTGGGCCGGCGTCTCGTTGCGATAGTCGGCCGTGAAGCAGGCCACGATCGCGTCGAGGTCGTGGTCGTCCACCGCCCGCCGCAAGCGCTCGACAACTGTCCGAGGGTCCATGCTAATCCGATCTATTCGACTAGAATGAAATCATTCTGAAGCAGCCCACGACGGAAAGCAAGAGGCCCCGTACCTACGACTCGAGCGCCCGCCAGGCCCGGGCCGAGGCGCAGTACGAGCGCACCCTCGAGGTGGCGCTCCGGCTCTTTCTCGAGCACGGGTACACCGGAGCCACGGTCGAGGCCATCGCCGGCGCCGCGGGCGTGTCGGCGGCCACCGTGTACAAGTCCTACGGCGGCAAGTCGGCTCTGATCCGCGAGCTGTGCTCGCGGGCGCTGGCCGGCGAAGGGGCGGCGCCGGCCGAGGAACGGTCGAATGCGCTGCGTGCGTCAGGGGACGGCCGAGAGGTGGCCGAGGGCTGGGGGGCATTGGCCGCCGAGGTGAGCCCCCGGATATCGCCGCTGCTCCTGCTCCTCCGGACGGCCGCCGCCTCTGACGCGGACGCAGCCGGGCTCTACGACGAACTGGATGCCGCCCGCCTGGCCCGCATGGCGGACAACGCCCGGTTTCTCGCCGGCGCCGGCCACCTCCGGCCCGGTCTCACCGCCGCCACCGCCCGGGACGTGCTGTGGTTCTGCACGTCACCAGAGGCCTACGAGCTCCTCGCCGTCCGCCGTGGATGGTCGGCGGCCAGGTTCGGCCGGTTCGTCGCCGACACCATCGCCGGCACCTTGCTGCGAGACGGTGCATAGGGCCGCCGGCCCGAGGCCGCGCACCGTCGGCTCGCCACCCCCGCCCAGAAGGGCCGCTCGGCCCCTATCCCGACCAGCGGTAGACGTTGGTGTCGCGCTGGACGAACCCGAGCCGGGTGTAGAGGCGGTTGGCCGCCTCACGCGAGGGGCGCGACGTCAGGTCGACGGTGCGGGCGCCCACCGCGCAGGCGCGGTTCAGCGCCTCCCGGCAGAGGACCTCGGCCACCCCCTTGCCCCGCGACGCCTCATCTGTCACCACGTCCTCGATCCATGCCCGCACGCCCGTGGGGATCCGGAACAGCACGAGGGTCAGGCTGCCGACGTAGCCCTTCTCCGGGTCCCGTGCCATCAGCAAGACCGTCGCCGGCGACCGCACCATCTCGGCCAGCTCGGCGCCGCCGGGCGCCGGCGCCGAACGCGAGAGCTGAGGAGTCAGCTGCCGGAACGCGGCCACCAGCTCGGGGGTGACCGCGGTCGCTTCCTCGACGACGATCGGCACGGCTTAGAGGGCGGGGACCGGCTGGGGC
>DATLHA010000104.1:0-5604 GCA_035540095.1 Acidimicrobiales bacterium
TTGGTGGTGGCGAAGCACAGGTCGCTGTGGGCGGGCATCCAGAGGTCGGGGAACCGCTCCCGCGCCGCGTCGAGCACGCCGGCCCAGTCCTGGTGGCTCAGCGTGGTCTGGGCCAGCAGGGCCACCGGCCCGCCCGGGTCGCGCAGCGCCGCCACCTGCTCCTCGGATTCGACAAGGTGGATGGCGTCCGGCGCCACGGCCATGGTGCCGACCGCCTCGTCATGGCCCTCGTGGCCCACGTAGAGGATGGAGAAGCCCTTGCCGGCCCGCACCTTCACTTCGTGGTGGACCTTGGTCACCAGCGGGCACACGGCGTCGACCACGAACCCGCCGCCGGCCCGCGCCGCGGCGACCACCTCGGGCGCCGAACCGTGGGCGCTCAGCATGAGCGGCGCCCCCGCCGGGACCTCTGAGACGTCGTTCACGAACACCACCCCGAGCTGGCGGAAGCGGTCGACCACCAGCCGGTTGTGGACGATCTCGTGGTAGCAGTACACCGGCGGCTCGAAGACCCTGACCATCCACCCCAGGGCCTTGATGGCCATCTCGACACCGGCGCAGAAACCGCGCGGCGCGGCCAGCAGCACCTTGTCGACGTCCACCCGGCCAGCCTACCGAGGGTTGTCCCGTATCCCGGCCACGGGCACCCGGGTCCTGCGGACCACGCCCGTGGCTGCCGGCGGGGACCCCAGCCCCGCCGGCCGCAGGTGAACCGATGAGGTACACCTATCCTGGTCGGCATGTCCCTGCCCCGGGTTGTTGCCGTCGCGCCCGGGTCGCCGGCGTCCCGGGCCGGGCTGCAGCCGGGCGACGAGGTGGTGTCCCTCGCCGGGCGCCGGCCCCGTGACGTCATCGAGTGGCGGCTGCTCACCGACGAGGCCGACGTCGACATGGAGCTGCGCCGGGGTGGGCTGGACTTCGACATCATGGTGGCCAAGGACGAGGGCGAGCCCCTGGGTGCCGAGGTGTCCTCCGCCCTGTTCGACAAGGTCCGCACCTGCGACAACCACTGCGACTTCTGCTTCATCTACCAACTGCCGCCGGCGCTGCGCCAGAGCTTGTACCTGAAGGACGACGACTACCGCCTGTCGTTCCTGTACGGGAACTTCACCACCCTGACCCGGTTCACCGAGATGGACCTGGAGCGGGTGGTCACCGAGCGCCTCAGCCCCCTCAACGTCAGCATCCACGCCACCGACCCCGACTTGCGGGCCCGGATGCTCCGCAACCGCCGGGGCGCCACCAGCCTGCGCTGGCTGCGGGCCCTCCTCGACCACGGCATCGTGGTCCACGGCCAGGTCGTGGTCTGCCCAGGGGTCAACGACGGCGCCGTGCTCGACGACACCCTCTGCGGCGTCCTCGACGAGTACCCCGAGCTGGCAACGGTGTGCGTGGTGCCCCTGGGCGTCAGCCGGTACAACACCGAGGCGGCCATGCGCCCGCACACCGCGGAGGAGGCGACGCAGGTCGTCGAATGTGTCGAGGACTGGCAGGACGTGTTCCTGTCGGTCCTGGGCCGGCGGATGGTCTTCGCCGCCGACGAGTACTACCTGCTCGCCGGCCGCCCGTTCCCGGACGCCGGCGCCTACGAGGGCTTTCCGCAGCACGAGAACGGGATCGGCATGGCTCGGGCCTTCGAGATGGAGTTGGCCGGGAAGGTCGAGGCCGAGTCGGGCATCGGGGTGCAGCCCGGGTTCTTCGCCTGGGTCGACGGCGCCCCGGCAGAGGGGTACCGGGCGCCCCGCACCGGCGCCGCGGCCGAGGCCTCGGCCAGCAACTCACGCCTCATCTCGCTCAGTCCCCGGCGGGACGCCCCCGTCGCCATCCTGACCGGCGAGTACGGCGCGGCGGTGATCGATCCCCTGGTCGCCGGCCTCGATGTGAGGGTCATCCCGGTGCCCAACAACTTCTTCGGCGGCAACATCGGGGTCACCGGCCTCCTCGTGGGATCCGACATCGCCCCCGTCCTGGCTGTTCAGCCGGAGGGCCACCGCTACCTGCTGCCCGACGTCTGCCTCTCCGGGGGCCTGTTCCTCGACGGCACCAAGCCCGAGGACCTGCCCCGCCCCGTCGAGATCATCCGGTCCGACGGCATCTCCCTACGTCAGGCACTGCAACTGTGAGTCTCCCCGTGGTCGCTGTCATCGGCCGCCCCAACGTCGGCAAGTCCACCCTCGTCAACCGCATCGTCGGCCGGCGGGAGGCCATCGTCGAGGAGCGCCCCGGCGTCACCCGCGACCGCAAGGAGCTGGAGACCGACTGGCGGGGCCGGCGGTTCATGATCGTCGACACCGGCGGCTGGATGGCCGGGGGGGACGGGCTCGACGCCAAGGTGAGCGACCAGGCCGAGCGGGCCATCAAAGGCGCCGACGTGGTGCTGTTCGTGGCCGACGCCGCCGTGGGCATCACCGAGGAGGACGACCGGGTGGCCGGCGTCCTGCGCCGGGCCAAGCGCCCGGTCGTGGTGGTCGTCAACAAGGTCGACAGCGAGCACCGGGAGACCGACGCCTGGGACTTCGCCCGTCTCGGCCTCGGGGAGCCCATGGCCGTCAGTGCCCTCCACGGCCGCCAGGTCGGGGACCTTCTCGACGAGGTGATCGGCCGCCTGCCCCCGGCGGGAGCGGAGGAGGCGCCGGCCGAGGACACCTCCAAGGTGCCGTCGATCGCCGTCGTGGGCCGGCCCAACGTGGGCAAGTCGACGCTGTTCAACCGCCTCATCGGCGACGACCGCTCCGTCGTCCACGATCAGCCGGGGACCACCCGCGACTCGATCGACACGGTCGTAGAGACCCCTGATGGGCCGCTGCGGTTCATCGACACTGCCGGCATGCGCCGCAAGAGCAGGATCGAGGAGGGGACGGAGTACTACTCCCTCGTCCGGGCTCTGCAGACCGTCGACCGGGCCGACGCCGCCATGCTGGTGATCGACGCCACCGAGGGCGTGACCCACCAGGACCAGCGCCTGGCCGAGCGGATCGACGCCGCCGGCAGCCCGGTGCTCATCGTCCTGAACAAGATCGATCTCCTCGACGCCGAGGGCCGGGCCGAGTTGGCCGAGCAGGTGGAGGACCGGCTGGCCTTCCTGGGCTACGCACCGGTGCTGAACATCAGCGCCCTCACCGGCAAGGGGGTCCACCGGTTGCTGCCGGCGATCCAGCAGGCCATCGAGGCCTACCACCGCCGGGTCCCGACCCGGGAGCTCAACGAGGTCGTCCAGGCCGCCCAGGCGGCCCAGCCCGCGGCCGGCGCCCGGGTGCTCTACGCCACCCAGGGCGCCACCGATCCCCCGACCTTCACCCTTTTCACCAACCGGAACCTGCCGGCGCCGTACCTCCGATACCTGGAGCGCCGCATCCGCGAGCACTTCGGGTTCGGGCCGACACCTCTGAAGCTCCGGGTCCGCAGCCGCACGAGTTGATTCGGCCGCCGGCGGCCAAGGTGTTCCCAGGCCCGCCGGCACGCTCTAGGATCCTCGGTGAGCATGGCTCGATACCCGATTCTGCTGGCCGTCTCTTTCGCCTGCTTGGTGGCCGCGGTCATTTGGGCCCGCTCCGCGCTACGGCTGGAGCGTTCCTGGCGGCGGCTCCTGGAAGGCAGTGGACCATCGGGGTCGATGGCAGTGAGCCTGGCCCGCTCCTCCTACCGCAAGGAGGTGCACACCACCATCCTCTACGTGGTGGTGGCCATGATCTCCGCCGCCGCCTCCTTCGCCGGCGGCTGGCCCCGGCTGATGCAGGCGTTGCTGGTCATCCCCGTCGCCATGACCCTGGTGTGGGGCCAGCGGTTCCTGGCCGAGGCCGACATGATCGAGGAGCGGGCCAGCCTGGAGCGCCGGGCCGAGGAGGTGCTGTCCCAGGAGAACCTGGCCCCCCGCCGCTGGGCCGCCCGGCTGGCGCCGGAGGACCTGCCGGAGTTCGAGGGCTTCGAGGTGGGCCGGGCGTACGAGGCCGGCACCGGGCTCATGGCCGGTGACTTCTACGACGTCACCCCCACCGGACCGAAGCGGGTGGCGGCCGTCATCGGCGACGTCTCCGGGCACGGCATCGAGCCGTCGATCACCGCCTTCCAGGTCAAGTACCTGCTGCGGGTGTTCCTGCGCCAGTACCGCGACCCCGCACAGGCCCTCGAAGAGCTGAACGCCATCATCTCGGCCCAGACCCGCAACGAGGAGTTCGTCTCCCTCTGCCTGGTGGTCTTCGACCAGGCCGCCGGTACCCTGCGCTACGCGTCGGCCGGCCACCCGCCGGCGTGGCTCTGGCACGACGGCGAAGTGCGTCCCCTGCGGTCGACGGGGCCCCTGCTGACGCTGAACCCGAAGGCGTCCTACAGCAGCCGCGAGGTCGCCCTCGACCCGGGCGACCTGCTCGTCCTCTACACCGACGGGCTGGCCGAGGCCCGGGCCGGGGGGCAGCTCTTCGGCGAAGAGCGCATCGCCGCCCACATCCGGCGGGACCCCGGCGTGGCCGCCGATGTCCTCTGCAAGTCGCTGCTGGCCGCGGCCCGGGACTTCGCCACCGGGCCCATCCGTGACGACGTCGCCATCCTTGCCGTCCGCCGCACCTGAGACCGGCAGTGCCGACGTGCGAGCAGTGTGACCACTACTGGCGGCCGGTCGAGCTAGGGGAGGGCGGCACCTGCCCGACCTGCGGCCAGGCGCTCGACACCACCCCCCCCAAGACGCCCTGGCACTTCAAGCTGCTGTTCGTGTCGGCCACCGTGTACCTGGGCTGGCGGCTCGTCCAGGGCATCAGCTGGCTGATCCACCGGATGTGATCAGCCCTCCAGGACGACGACCTGGGTCCCCTTCGGGACGGTGTTGGGGAACCACTCGGCGGAGTGCATGGGGATGCGCACGCAGCCGTGCGAGGCCGGCTCGGCGGGCACGGAGAGCGACCCGTGGATGGCGTAGCCGCCGACGAAGTACTGGGCGTTGTAGAGCCGGCCGTAGCGGCTCGTGTGCCAACCGGACTCCGAGCGGAACATGCGGAAGGTGCCCGTGGGGGTCGGTGTCTCGGAGGTCCCCGAAGACACGTTGAGGATCTTGTGCAGGCTGCCGTCCTGGTAGAGGAACAGGACCTGGCGGGCGAGGCTGACCTCCACCCGGCTGGGTTCACCGTTCGGCACCATCACCGCCGGGGGGTCGTTCGTGGCCATGATCCGGGCGGTCACGGCGTCGTCGAGCTTGCCGGTGCGGGCCAGGCCGTTCACCTTCTGGAAGGCCATGATGGCGTGGCCGGCAGCTTCGTCGATGTTCCCGTCGACCGGCCCGACGTCGTACTTGAGGGACTCCAGCTTCTGCTCGACCTGCAGCGGAGTCGGAGCGGCGGGCGCGGCGGCGACCTGAGGAGCCGGCGCCGGCGGTGGGGCGAAGAGGCCGGTTCCGAGCAGCCCTCCCTGGGCGCTCGCAGCGCTCGCGAACGTGAGCTGGCCGACGGCCGTCGCGAGGAGGAGGGCGGGGAGCTTCCTGGTCAGCGTCGTCTTGTTCATGGATCACCCCTTCCCCGGCCGGCGCCAGGGGATGCCTTTTCCTCCGCTGGGCTAGAGTCAGTGGCGGTACGGGCTGTGGCGCAGCTTGGTTAGCGCGCTTGACTGGGGGTCAAGAGG
>DATLHA010000105.1:0-3395 GCA_035540095.1 Acidimicrobiales bacterium
AGAGCAACCAGCGCCGGCACTGGGGCCACCGCCAGCACTACACGACGATCGAGATCACCGGCATCACCTCGCCGGGCAGCCGGGAGGGCTAGCAATGTCGAAGACCAAGGGTGGAGGCTCCACCCGCAACGGGCGTGACTCCGCCGCCCAGCGCCTGGGCGTGAAGGTGTACGACGGCCAGGTGGTCCGGCCGGGCACGATCATCGTCCGCCAGCGCGGCACCCACTTCCACCCCGGCGAGCAGGTCGGCCGCGGCGGCGACGACACCCTGTTCGCGCTGGCCGACGGCAAGGTGAAGTTCGGCTCCCGCAAGGGCCGGCGCCTGGTCGACGTCCTCCCGGCCGAGTAGGCCCTCCGGCCTCCGAGGCCGGTTGCAGGGCCCGAGCGGCCCCGAGAGCGGGGCGAAGGAGCAGACCGACATGTCGGCGTTCGTCGACGAGGCTCACCTCAACGTACGGGGTGGCGACGGCGGCGCCGGCGCGGTGTCGTTCCGCCGCGAGGCGCACGTGGCCAAGGGCGGGCCCGACGGCGGTGACGGGGGAAAGGGCGGCGACCTCTGGCTGTACGCCTCCCGGGAGGTGGCGTCGCTGCTGGCCTTCCGTGACCATCCCCACCGGCGGGCCACCAGCGGCACCCATGGGATGGGTCGGGCCCGCCACGGCGCCTCCGGCGCCGACCTCCGGGTCGCCGTTCCCGAGGGCACCATCGTGAAGGACGCAGCCGGCGACGTTCTGGCCGACCTCGTCCACGAGGGTGATGCATGGCTGGCCGCCCGTGGCGGCCGGGGCGGGCGGGGCAACGCCCGGTTCCTGTCCAACCGCCGGCGGGCGCCGTCCTTCGCCGAGCAGGGCGAGGAGGGCGAGGAGCAGTGGTTGTACCTGGAGCTCAAGCTCATGGCCGACGTCGCCCTCGTCGGCTTTCCCAACGCCGGCAAGAGCACGCTGATCTCCCGGGTCTCGGCGGCCAAGCCCAAAGTGGCCGACTACCCGTTCACCACCCTCGAGCCCCACCTCGGCGTGGTCGTCGTCGACGGCTTCGAGCTCGTGATGGCCGACATCCCGGGCCTCATCGAGGGCGCCAGCGAGGGCAAGGGCCTTGGGCACCAGTTCCTGCGCCACATCGAGCGGGCCCGGGTTCTGCTCGTCCTCGTCGACCTCGCCCCATCGACCCACGACACCCCGCCCGACGAGCAGGAGCGGGTGCTGCTGCGGGAGCTGGGCCTGCACCGGCCCGAGCTGCTGAAGCGGTCCCGGCTCGTCGTCGGCACCAAGGCCGACGCCGGCTTCTTCGACTTCGACGGGCTCCGGATCTCCGCCGTGACCGGCGCCGGCGTGCCCGACCTGCTGCACCGCACCGCCGGCCTCGTGGCCGAGGCCCGGGCCGAGCTGCCGGCGCCGGAGACCTACATCGTCCACCGCCCCGAGCCTGAGGGCGTAAAGGTCGAGCGGGCCGACGACGGCGCCTACGTGGTGCTGGGCAAGCCGGCCGAGCGGGCCGTCGCCGTCAACGACCTCACCGACCCCCAGGCCCTGGAGTACGTCCGCCACCGGCTGTCGCGCCTCGGCGTCGACCGGGCCCTGGCCCGCGCCGGGGCCCGCCAGGGCGACCTCGTGCGGGTGGGCGGGTTCGAGTTCGAGTACGTCGACCAGGAGATCGAGGTGCAGGGGCGCCGGCGGGGCCGATGAACGTCCGAAGCTCATGAACGTGGTCGTGAAGATCGGCACGTCGTCGATCACCGACGAGCACGGTGAGATCTCCCGGCAAGCCATCGACAAGCTGACCTCCGAGGTCGCCGGCCTGCGCAGCCGGGGCCACCGGGTGGTGGTCGTCACCTCGGGCGCCATCGCCGCAGGCCTGCCGGCGCTGGGCATGTCGGGCGCCCGGCCCAACGACGTGGCCACCCTCCAGGCCATCTCGGCCGTCGGCCAGAGCCGGCTGATGGCGGCCTACGACGCCGCCCTCGGCCGCCATGGGCTGGTCGCCGGCCAGGTGCTGCTGGCTCCGATCGACTTCATGAACCGCTCCCAGTACCTCCACGCCCGCGACACCTTCGCCCGCCTGCTCGACCTGGGCGTGGTCCCGGTGGTGAACGAGAACGACGCCGTCGCCGACGACGAGATCCGCTACGGCGACAACGACCACCTGGCGGCCCTCGTCGCCCACCTCATCTACGCCGACCTCCTCATCCTGCTCACCGACATCTCCGGCCTGCACAGCGCCGACCCCCGGCTCGACGCCGGCGCCTCGCTGATCGAGGAGATCGTGGAGTTCGACCACCACCTGGAGCGGATCGCCGGCGGGCGGGGCACCATCCGTGGCAGCGGGGGCATGGCCACCAAGCTGAGGGCGGCCAAGATGGCCTCCTGGTCGGGCATCCGAACGGTCATCGCCGCCGCCGGCCGTCCCGGGGTCCTGGCCGCCGCAGTCGACGCCGAACCGGGCGTCGGCACCGTCGTGCGTGCCCGCGACCGCCGGCTGGGCGCCCGCAAGCTCTGGATCGCCTTCGCCAAGCCCTACCAGGGCGTCCTCCAGGTCGACGAGGGCGCCCGCCAGGCCCTCATCGAGCGGCGGACGTCGCTGCTGCCCGTGGGTGTGGCCGGCGTGACCGGGGAGTTCGAGGCCGGCGACGCCGTCGAGATCGCCGACGCCACCGGCCGGATCTTCGCCAAGGGCCTGGTGCGGATGGGTGCCGAGGAGCTGCGGAAGGCCGCCGGCCGGCGCACCGCCGACCTTCCCGAAGGCGCGGCCCGGGAGGTCGTCCACCGCGACGACCTGGTCGTCACCGGGTCATGACGGCCGCCAAGCGGCCGATGGTCGTGACACGGCGCCGGCTGGGGGCGGTGCCGGCGCTGCTGGCGCTCGCGGTCCTCGTCCTTGCCGGCTGCGGGCGGGCTGCGGGCGTGGCCGACACCCGCCGGGCCCTGGAGGGCGCCGGCTACCAGCAGGTCGACATCGACCTGCGGGCGCGTGGTGGCATCGGCGTCGCCCGGGTGGAGGCGGCACCCGGCGGGCCGCCGGCCGAGATGGGGGCCGAGGTCGTCTGGGACACGCTGCCCGTCCGCTTCGACCAGCTGATCGTCGCCTTGGGCGACGCCGCCACCGCGTTCAGCTACGAGGACCTGGCCGGCCGCTTCGGGCCCCGCGACCGGTCGCTGGACGGCAAGCAGGTCGACGAGCAGGTGGTCCGCAGCGGCCTGCGCCTCATGGTGCTGCTTTCCGGCGCCGCCCTGCTGTCGGTCGCCCTGGTGGTGGTCACCGGCCTGGCCGTCGCCCGGGCCACCAAGCGGGCCCGAGCGGGCGGCTAGCCCCCCGTTCTGGTTGCACCTGACCACCGCATGCGCGGGTAGGTGCAACCAGAACGGGGGGTCAGGCTGAGGGGCCGGCCTCCTGGGCGG